>DASQIB010000247.1:0-11748 GCA_035631795.1 Gemmatimonadales bacterium
TCACCCCTCTACATCTCGATCATTTCCCAGATCGTCGTGCCGCTCGGCTTCTGCGCGCTGATCCAGGCGACGCGCGAGCTGCACCCGGTGCACATCTGGACCGCGATCCTGCTCGGGCACATCACGCGCTGCGCCCTGTCCGTCCTGCGGTTCCGCCAGGGAAAGTGGCGAGGGATCGAGGTAGGGGTGGCGTAGCCTCGGGAGAGGGTGCCTAGAGGATGATGTCGAGCGGGCAGACGAATCCCGGCACCACGCCCTCACCATCGAGCGCATCGCTCGCCAACCGGACCGCCTCGGTGCCATCCTCACGATACACCCTGGCCGAGCGGCGCTCCGGATCGATGACCCAGACGAGCCTGGTCCCCGCATTCAACCAGTCGGCGATCTTGGCCAGCACCTCTCCCGGTCGATTGCTGGGCGACAGCACGTCGACGGCCAGGTCCGGAGCCAGGTCTGGGTACCCAGGCGGCTCAGGATCGGGAATTCGTTCGCGACGGATGAACGCAATATCGGGCGCGCGCACGGTATCAGGGTCGCGAGCCAGGGTGAACCCGGTGTCCCCGACGTAGACCTGACCGGAGCCGTTCGCCTCGACGTGCTCACTGAGTCGACGCGATAGCGTCGCCACGACTCGGCCCTGTCGTAGCCCGGCCGGCTCCCTCACCAGCAGCAGGCCCCGCACGAGCTCCACTCGCTTGCCGGGGATGCTCACGCGCAGCAGTTGCTCCGCCGTGATCGGTGTTGGGGTCGACACGCCCGGAACGTAGGCGGACTCAGCGGGCATGGCAAGCAAACGTTGCGCCCGAGTCGTCAACGCGGCGTCAAATCGAGGCGATAGCACCGGGGTGGCGTCGCTGGGCATCTCTGACTATCGTCAGGTAATGGACGCCGTCGCCCAAGTCCGCAGCTTCAATCGGACCGTGACGCAGCACATCGGGGCCCTGGAGAGCCGGTTCCTGGGACGCGATCGCTCGCTCGGTGCATCCCGCCTGCTCTTCGAGATCGGGAAGCAGGGCGTGGAGGTGCGCCGCCTGCGCGCGCGCCTGGAGCTGGACTCGGGGTACGTGAGCCGCCTGCTCCGGAGCCTCGAGGCCGACGGGCTCGTGCGCACGGGCCCATCGTCCGACGACGCTCGGGTGCGCGTCGCGAGGCTCACGCCCTCCGGTCAGAAAGAGGTGGCCCTCCTGAACCGCCTTTCGGATCGTGCCGCGCGGTCGCTGCTGAGCCAGCTGACGGAAGCGCAGCGCACGGCGCTGGCCGCCGCGATGGGGTCGGTCGAGCGCCTGCTGCTGGCGAGTGCCGTCCGCGTGGAGGTGGAGAATCCCCGGAGCCGCGCCGCCCAGTACTGCCTCGGGCGGTATTTCGACGAGCTGGCAGAGCGCTTCGAGGCCGGCTTCGATCCGGCGCGCGGCATTTCCGCATCCGTAGAGGAGCTCACGCCGCCCCGCGGGTACTTCCTTCTCGCTACCCTGAATGGCGAGCCCGTGGGGTGCGGCGCCCTCAAGTGCCATCCGGACTTCGGCGAGATCAAGCGGATGTGGGTCGACGCAACTTGCCGTGGGATGGGGATCGGGAAGCGGATCCTGCAATGTCTCGAGCAGCTGGCGCGGAAGCGGCGCATTCCCACGCTGCGGCTCGAGACGAATAAGGCCCTGACCGAGGCGCAGGCGCTCTACAAAGCGAGCGGATATCGTGAAGTACGGCCCTTCAACGATGAACCCTACGCCCATCACTGGTTCGAGAAAACGCTGGCACCGGCGAAGCGGCGGCGACCCGCATGACGCTCGGGCTCGTGATCTTTGCCGCGACCTACCTGCTGATCGCGGTGCAGCGCCTGCCCTTCGTGCACTTGAACCGGCCGGCGGCCAGCCTGCTGGGCGCCGTCGCGATGGTCGTCTTCGGAGTGATCACCCTGCCGCAAGCCTACGCGGCGATCGACCTCGATGTGATTGTCTTTCTCCTCGGGCTGATGCTCATCGTCGGCTACCTCGAAGTGGGGAAGTTCTTCGAGTGGGCCGCCGATTGGGTGCTGCGGCGCGTGCGGACCCCGCAGCGCCTACTCTTCGGCGTGATCGTGGGCGGCGGGCTGCTCTCGGCGCTGTTCGTCAACGACACGGTCTGTCTGGTCGTCACCCCGGTGCTGCTCGCCGCCCTCGGGCCGATCCGCGTGCGTCCCACGCCGTATCTGCTCGGCCTCGCGATGGGCGCCAACGTCGGGTCGGTGCTGTCGGTCACCGGCAATCCCCAGAACATGCTGGTCGGAATCTGGAGCGGGGCCACGTTCGGCGGATTCTTTCTACATATGCTGCCGATCGGATTGGGGGGGCTCGCCCTCACCTTCGGCGTGCTCCGCTGGGCGTTCCGGGAGGAGCTCGTAGGGACCTTCCGCGAGCGTCCCGAGGTCGTCCCGGTGCCGCTCGACCGTGGCCTGGTCATCAAAGGACTCGTGATGTTCGGCGTCGCGGTGGCGGCGTGGCTCGCCGGCGGATCGCTGCCGGGCGTGGCGATCGCGGCGGGGGCGCTGATGGTGCTCGTCGCCCAGCGCGACCCGGCGTACGCGATCGAGCGCGTGGACTGGGAGCTCCTGCTCTTTTTCGGCTCGCTCTTCGTGGTGATGCGCGGGTTCGAGGCGACCGGGGCGGTGGATTGGATCAACGGCCGCACGCTCGCGATCGTGCAGGCGGGCCATCGGCCGGCAGCGGCGGTCGCCGCCAGCGGGGTGATGGTCGTGCTCTCCAACCTGATCTCGAACGTCCCCGCGGTGCTGCTGTGGCGTAACGTCGTCCCGCATCTCCCGCACGCGGAGCTGTTGTGGCGCGTGGTCGCCATGAGCGCGACATTCGCGGGCAATCTGCTTTTGATCGGCTCGGTCGCGAACCTGATCGTGGTGGAGAAAGCGGAAGCCCACGGCACGCGGATCGGATTCTGGGAGTATGCCCGCGTCGGGGTCCCGGTGACGCTCTTGACGGTCGCGTGGGGCGTTACCGTGCTGGTTCTGACGGGGTAGGGGATGGGCCGCAGAGTACCGCATCGAGTAGCGCGTTGCTAAGTTTGGGGCCTACCGCCACCGTGTTGTTACGCCAGAGTAGCTCAGTGGTAGAGCACCGGTTTCGTAAACCGGGGGTCGAGGGTTCAATCCCCTCCTCTGGCTCTTACTGAAGAATCCGTACGATTCTCCCGACAGCGGACACCTGCCGTTTCACGCCGTTATCGTCAGCTTATGCCCCTTCGCTTTTAGCGACGCTCCCAGTCCCGCCTTCTCCACGGATTTCATGTACGCCTCATCCGCGCTGATCTCTTTCTTTTCGACCAGCTCGAGTAATGCGTCGTTCAGGGTCAACATTCCCAGCTGCTTCGACGTCTGGATGATGGACGGAATCTGGAACGTCTTGCCCTCGCGGATCAGGTTCGAGATCGCGGGCGTGGTGAGCAGGATCTCCCGCGCCGCCACGCGCCCCCCGCCCACCTTCTTGCAGAGCGTCTGGGCGATCACGCCCTTGAGCGACTCCGACAGCATCACGCGGATCTGCGACTGCCGGTCCGCGGGGAACTGATCGATGATGCGGTCCACCGTCGAGGCCGCCGTGGTCGTGTGCAGGGTGCCGAACACGAGGTGTCCCGTTTCCGCCGTCTCGATGGCGACGGCGATCGTCTCGAGATCGCGCATCTCGCCCACGAGCACGATATCCGGGTCCTCGCGCAGGGCCGACCGGAGCGCCCGCTTGAAGCTGTCCGTGTGGACGCCCACCTGCCGCTGCGTGATGACGCACTTCTTGTTTTCGTGCACGAACTCGATCGGGTCCTCGATCGTGATGATGTGGTCCGTGCGGGTCCGGTTGATGAGATCGACGAGCGCGCACAGCGTGGTGGACTTGCCTGAGCCGGTAGGGCCCGTGACGAGCACCAGCCCCTTGGTCAGGTAGCAGAGCTGCTGCACCTCCTTCGAGATGCCGAGCTGTTCGGCGGTGACCACCTTGGCGGGGATCACGCGGAAGACGGCGATCGGGCCCTTCCGGTCCCGTCCGGCGTTCACCCGGAACCGCGCCAGGCCGCTGATCTCGTACGCGAAATCGGTGTCGCCGGTCTCCTTCCACTCGCCACGATTGCGTTCGGGCATGACCGCGAGCAGCATCAGCTCGAGCTGTTCCGTGGTGAGCGGCGGCGTGCTCTGCCGCTTCATCTCGCCGTGGGTGCGAAATACTGGTGGCTCGCTCACCCGCAGGTGCAGATCCGACGACGCGGAGCTCACGAGCGCCTTCAGCAGCTCGCCCAGCGCGCGCTCGGCGGCCTTGTACTGTGGCGTCGCGAAGTCCACCGGGAGGCCGGCCGGAGGCGCCGCGGCAATGGCCGACGGCGAGGGTGGAGCAGGGGGGGGGGCGGGGGCGGGGGCGGGAGGCCCCGCGACAGCGGGTGCCCGCTGGGCTGCCGGAGCTGGCGCCTCCGCGCCAGTCGCACGCTCGATGGGGGCCACCATGGCGGTCAGGCGCCCCATGTCGGGCACGATGCGCACCCGCACCATCCCGCGGTCCGCCACGTACTCGAATTCCGTCTCCGCCATCTGGTCGATGTGGTTCGCCGACTCCGACGGCGCGACCTCGACGAGGAGCGCGTAGATGTGCTGGTCGGTGAGGGGCTGGCGGCTGACCTTCCGCGGCTTGCCGTCCTTCACCATGGTGACGGGCTCGTCGGGCAGGAGGTACAGCTGGTCGCCTCGCTCCCGGAGCAGGACGTCGACGAAGGGATCTATCCGTGCAGGCATCGGTTAGCTCAGTGGGCGCGCGTACATCACGAAGGCGCGGTTCACGTAATGGGTGGCCGCGTGGGTCCACACCGCGAAGAACAGCTCAGGAGAAGCGTTGAGATAGTCGAGCAGCCGGGCGTGTCCCTCGGGCAGCTCCACGCTTGCCCAGCCGCCGAGCGTCGAGCCGCCGGCCAACACGATCTCGACGCCGAGGGTGCGCGCCGCGGACAGCCGGGCGGGATCGGCGATCGGGGCTTGCCGGTCCACGGACAGCGATACCGTCTGGCCTTTCGAGATGAGCTGCACCTCGTCATCCTCGGCGGGCCGGAACGCGAAGAATCCTTCCGGTCGATTCAACAGCTCCAGCACCGTCTCCGGACCGTCGTGGTGCGGCACCCGCTCCATCACGAAGATCTGGCCCGGGCGCGAGATGCCCTGCGTGAGCAGCAGGTGCGCGGGGATCGGCGTGCGGGGCAACGAGAGATCGGACACGCGTCCCCCGCCCCCCGTCCCTAACGCGGCTGGCACTGCACGGCGGTCGGCGGCGTGCGACCGCAGCCGATTTGCTCATCCATGCCGCTCGCGATCGGGCCGCAGGCCGTGCTCTGCGCGCCCTCACGGGCCGCCTGTTCCGTTGCCCCGACGGCCGTGGCACAGTTGGTCCGACCGCGAAACTCGGTACAGACCCGGCACTGCACCTTGGCACGGGCCGTCGTCATGAAGAAAAAGAGCGCCGCCACGGCGAGCACGGCGGCGATGCTGTAGAGGGTCGAGCGCTTCATAGCCACAAAGTAGACACTAAGAAGGGGCTGTCAACGACAAAGAGCCGAGCGCCCCCCGCTGCGGCCCGGCTCTCGTCGCTTGGGAGGCTTTCTGCCTAGTGACCCGCGACCGCCTTGCGGAACTGCTCCTGCTCTGTCGAGCCGTCCATGGCGGTCACGGAAGACGTGCCGCCGGTCGCAATCTGCGTGATCTCGTCGAAGTAGCCGACGCCCACGAACTCCTGGTGCCGCACCGCGGCATAGCCGTCCTTCTCGGACGCGAATTCGCGGTTTTGCAGCTCCGCGTACGCCGCCATCCCCCGCGCCTTGTAGTCCTGCGCCAGCGTGAACATGCTGTGGTTCAACGCGTGGAACGCGGAGAGCGTGACGAACTGGAATTTGTAATTCAGCGCTCCCAGCTCCTGCTGGAATGACGCGACCTGCGCTTCGCTCAGATGCTTGCGCCAGTTGAACGACGGCGAGCAGTTGTAGGCGAGCATCTTGCCCGGATACTTCGCGTGGATCGCCTCGGCGAACTTGGTTGCCTCGGTCAGGTCGGGCTTCGACGTCTCGAACCAGAGCAGGTCCGCGTACGGTGCGTAGGCGAGCGCCCGCGCGATCGCGGCGTCCACGCCGTCCCGCACACGGAAGAACCCTTCGGCGGTGCGCTCCCCGGTGACGAAGCGCCGGTCGTACTCGTCGCAATCGCTCGTCAACAGCGTGGCGCTGTTCGCGTCGGTGCGCGCGACGAGGATCGTGTCCACACCACAGACGTCCGTCGCCAGGCGCGCGGCCACGAGCTTCGTGACGAACTCGCTCGTGGGCACCAGCACCTTACCGCCCAGATGGCCGCACTTCTTCACGGAGGCGAGCTGATCCTCGAAGTGCACGCCCGCCGCGCCGGCGTCGATCATGTTCTTCATGATCTCGAACGCGTGCAACGGCCCCCCGAACCCCGCCTCGGCGTCGGCGACGAGCGGGGCGAACCAGTACGTCGAGTCGTCGCCGTTCATGTGCGAGATCTCGTCGGCCCGCTTCAGGGCGTTGTTGATGCGGCGTAGCAGCGTGGGCACCGAATCGGACGGGTACAGGCTCTGGTCCGGGTACATCTCCATCGCGTTGTTCGCATCGGCCGCCACCTGCCAGCCGCTCACGTAGATCGCCTTGAGCCCGGCCTGGATCTGTTGGATGGCCTGGTTCCCCGTGATCGCCGAAAGGACGGCGACGTAGTCGTCGTCCTGAAACAGCTGCCACAGGCGTCGGGCGCCGAAGCGCGCCAGCGAGTATTCGATCTCGAGGGAGCCGCGCAGGCGGTAGACATCCGCGGCGGTGTAGGGGCGGGTCACGCCCTTCCATCGGCTGTGCGTGGCCCAGGCGCGCCCGAGGGCGGTGGTGAAGTCCTGCTGATTCATGGGTGTCCCGTCCTGATCTCAGTCGAGGTAGTCGTACGCGACCGTCGTCAGGAACTCTGCAAAGTCCGCGCCGGTCGTCAGGTCGGCCAGAATCCGCCCCGCAAGCGAAAACCTATCGGCAGCGGCTCCCGTTGCACCTACCCGTTCAGGTAGGGCGGCCACCAGCTCGGAGAGCGTCTGTTGCACTTTTGTGGCGCTCACGAGCGCCCCGTCGCGCAGCCGTGCGCCGTGGCGCACCCACTGCCACACCTGCGCCCGCGAGATCTCGGCGGTCGCGGCGTCTTCCATCAGGTCGCTGATCGGCACGCAGCCCATCCCCCCGAGCCAGCTGGCGAGGTACTGCAGCGCGACGCTGAGGTTGGTCCGCAGGCCGTCCGCGGTGATATCGCCGGCGGGCGTGGCGAGCAGGTCGGCGGCGGTGACGCGCACGTCGTCGCGCCGTCGCGCGATCTGGTGCTTGCCCGGCATGTGGGCGTCGAACACCTCACGCGCGACCGCGACGAGCGCCGGATGCGCGACCCACGTCCCGTCATGCCCCTGCTGGACTTCCCGCAGCTTGTCCTGCCGGACCTTCTCGAGCGCCTGGGCATTGAGAGCGGGGTCCCGCTTGATGGGGATCTGGGCCGCCATGCCGCCGAGCGCGTGGATCCCGCGGCGATGACAGGTGCGAATCACGAGCTCGGCGTAACTCCGGAGAAACGGCTGCTCCATGGTGACCCGCGCCCGGTCGGGCACCACGCGGTCGGGCCGGCTGCGCAATTTCTTGATGTAGCTGAAGATGTAATCCCAGCGGCCGCAGTTCAGTCCCGCCGAGTGGTCGCGCAGCTCCCAGAGAATCTCGTCCGTCTCGAAGGCGGCGAGGATCGTCTCGATCAGGACCGTCGCGCGGATCGTGCCTCGCGGGATGCCCAGCGCGTCCTGCGCGACGTTGAAGACGTCGTTCCACAGGCGCGCCTCGAGATGGCTCTCGAGCTTGGGGAGGTAGTAGTACGGTCCCGACCCGCGCGCGACGAGCGCGGCGGCGGTGTGAAAGAAGGCCAGACCGAAATCGAACAGTGAGGCGGCGATCGGCTGGCCGTCCACCAGGACATGCTTTTCGATCAGGTGCCAGCCCCGTGGCCGCACGACCAGCGTCGCGGTCTTGGGTTCGAGGGCGTAGCGCTTCCCCTCCGGACTCGTGTACGCGATCGTGCCCGCGACCGCGTCACGCACGTTCGCCTGGCCCCGCACGTTGTTCTCCCAGGTCGGCGCGTTGGCGTCCTCGAAGTCCGCCATGAAGACGTTCGCGCCCGAGTTGAGCGCATTGATCATCATCTTGCGCTCGACGGGCCCGGTGATCTCGACGCGGCGGTCCGTCAGGTCGGGCCGGATCGGCGCGACGGTCCACTCGCGCTCGCGGATGTCTCGCGTCTCGGGCAGGAAGTCAGGCAGCCGGCCGGCGTCGAGCTGCTGCTGGCGCGCGACGCGACGCTCGAGCAACCGCCGCCGCTCCGGCTCGAAGCGGCGGGCGAGGGACGTGAGAAAGTCGAGCGCTGCCGGGCTGAGGATGTCCTCGCTGCCCGGGGGAGCGGGGCGGAGCAGGCGAACCGCGGAATCCATCGGAGGCATCCTGGTCCTAAGAGTAATCATGTTTCGGTGATCAGGTCGCGGCTCAAGCCGCGGCTCGGCTCGCGCATTAGTTTAGACGACTCCGATGACCCTTCGCCTCGCGTTCACCGGCCTGTTCCTCCTGATCGCGGGCTTCCTCCTGCTGCGGGCGGGCTACCGGGCGGCGGGCGACCGGCGCTGGACGGGGAGCGCGCTGCGAAGCCTGCTCGGACTGCTCCTGCTGACGCTCGCCGCGCTCGTGGGCGCGATCATCGTCGGTTTGCGGGGCTATCAAGCCCTGACGCTCGAGGAGCTCGCCGCGACGGTGACGACCGAGCCGGTGGCGCCGCAGCGGTTTCGCGCGACGATCGTGTTTCCCGACCGGCGCCTGGCCATGTACGAGCTCGCCGGCGACGCGTTCTACGTGGACGCCCACATCCTCAAGTGGCACCCGCTCGCGAATCTCGTGGGGCTCCACACGGCCTTCGAGCTCGACCGCGTGGCCGGACGCTACAACGACGTGCTGGACGAGCGCCATAAGCCGCACACGACGTACGAGCTCGCCCGCCCGAACGTGGTGGACCTGTTTTTCGTGGCCCGCCGCCGGCTCCTCGGCCCGCTCCTCGATGCCGAATACGGCTCCGCGGCGTTCGTCGCGGCGGGCGGGCCCGCGAAGTACGAAGTGCGGGTCTCGACCACCGGCCTGTTGATGCGTCCCGTCCGATGACCGCTCTGACGCTCAACCCCGAGACCGAGCGGCGGCTTGCCGCAGAGCTGTGGGAGGGCGAGACCATCCTCTGGTGCGGCAGGCCCAAAGAGACCCTGCTGGCCTTCCGGCGGTTTCGCTCGGCGGTCGCGGTGCTCGCCGTCTCGGCGCTCCTCGCATTCGTCTTCGCGGCCGGACACTCGCCAATTCTCGCCATCCTCGTGGGGGGTAGCGGTCTGGTGGCCGTGCGCGCGTCGCGACGACGAGCTCGATGAAAATCCCGCGGTCGAGACCTTCGTTGGGGTCCCGGACGTGAAGCAGGTCTTCGAGTTGGTCTCCCGGACGTTCGGCCGTTCCTGAAGGGGGCTAGATCACAGCCCGCCGAGTACCGTGCGCTAACTTCCGCTCACGACCATGACTCGCACACGCAAACTCGCGGGTGTGCTCTCGGCGCTGGCGCTCCTGACCTGCACCAGCACACCGACCGCCATCGAGCTCCCGCCCGAGGGCTCGGGCACGCTGCACCTCGTCGCGGTGGCGGGCAGCTTCAACAATCCGTTGTATGTCACAGCCCCACCGGGCGACACCGCGCGTCTCTTCGTAGTGGAGCAGGCAGGGACGATCCGGGTCGTCCAGCACGGCCAGCTGCTCGCGACGCCATTCCTCGACATCAGCGGCCGCGTTCTGAACAGCGGCGAGCAGGGCCTTCTGAGCCTGGCATTTCACCCGCAGTACGCCACCAACCACTTCTTCTACGTCGACTACGTCCATCAGAACGCGGCCGCCGACACCGTCTCGACCATCATCGAGCGATACACGATCACCGCCGACTCGAACGTCGCTGACAGCGCCAGTCACAAGCTCATCCTACGGATCATCCAGCCGTACTCGAACCACAAGGGCGGCCTGGTGATGTTCGGTCCCGACGGCCTGTTCTACATCGGAATGGGAGACGGCGGCTCCGGTGGCGATCCACAGAACCGCGCCCAGACCCCGGATTCGCTGCTCGGCAAGCTGCTCCGCATCGACGTCGACGGCGGCGACCCGTACGCCATCCCGAATGGGAATCCTTACAAGGGCGGCGGCGGCGCGCCGGAGGTCTGGGCGCTCGGCCTGCGGAACCCATGGCGGTATTCGTTCGATCCGCCCAGCGGGCAGCTCTTCATCGCGGACGTGGGTGAGACGATGTGGGAGGAGGTGGACGTCGAGCCCGCGAGCCAGCCCGGGCTGAACTACGGGTGGCGGATCATGGAGGGCGCGCACTGCTTCAATCCCAACCCCTGCAACTTCGCCGGCCTCACCTTCCCGCGAGTGGAGTACTCGCACGCTGACGGCTGCGCGGTGATGGGCGGATATGTGTATCGCGGCGCGCTCTCGCCCGCGCTCGTCGGCGAGTACTTCTACTCGGACTTGTGTAGCGGGTGGCTGCGCAGCTTCACCTTCGCGAACAACGCCGTCGCGACACGCACCCTGTGGACCCCGGATATCGGTTTGAGCAGCCCGCACTCGTTCGGCCAGGATGCGAGGGGGGAGATCTACGTAGTCGACGGAGCCGGAACGGTGTATCGGATAGCGCAGTAAAGCTGGGAGCTGGGAGCAGGGAGCCGTACTCTCCGTTAATCGGAAGGAACCGCTCCCTGCTCCCTGCTCCCCGCTCCCCGCTCCCCGCTTCCCGCTCCCGTTTCATAGATTCACTCATGCGCTCATCCGTGTTCGTTACCGGCGCCTCGTCCGGGATCGGTGCTGCCATCGTGCGGCATCTGGCCGGGCGGGGCTTTCGTGTGTTCGGCACGGTGCGGCGGGCCGAGGACGGGACGGCGCTCGAGCGGGACGGCGTCACGCCGGTGCGGATGGACGTGACGGACCAAGCGAGCATCGCCCGCGCCCGCGACCAGGTGACGGCGGCGCTCGGCGGATCGCCGCTTGCCGGGCTGGTCAACAACGCCGGCATTCCCGCCGCCGGCCCGCTGGAGCTGATCCCCATCGAAGAGATCCGGCAGGTGCTCGAGGTCAACCTGCTCGGGGCCGTCGCCGTCACGCAGGCGTTCCTCCCACTCCTCAAGGCCGCGCGTGGTCGGATCGTCAACATCACGTCGGTGGCCGGACGAGCGGCCCTGCCCTTCATGGGTCCCTATGCCGCGTCGAAGTTCGGGCTCGAGGCGATCTCGGACAGCTTGCGGCGCGAGCTCATCCCGTCCGGCGTCAAGGTCGTCGTGATCGAGCCCGCGAGCTTTCAGAGCCGCATCTGGAACAAGGTCGAGGAGATGGATCTGAGCCGCTACCGCGGGACACCGTACGAGCGGGTGATGGAGCGCGTGCGGCAGGGAGCCTTGATGGCCGCGGAGCGCACCCCGCCGCCCGACAAGGTCGTATCGGCGGTGGAGCGGGCGCTCACCGCGCGCCGTCCGCCCATCCGCGTCGTGGTCGCGCCGCGCTTCCTGACGCGCGTCTGGCTCTGGTTGCCGGATCGGTGGCTGGACTGGGTGGTTGCGCGCGGATGGCGGAGACGGGCGAAAGAGAGGGAGTAGGGAGCGGGGAGTG
>DASQIB010000248.1:0-5849 GCA_035631795.1 Gemmatimonadales bacterium
AGTCGTGCCGCGCTACACCTACCGCCGTCTCACGAAGCTCCCGAGCACCGCCGACGAGCTCAGCCGCCACACGGTCCTCAACCTCCCAGGCATGCTGCACGGCCTGAGCTTCGAGCACATGGTGATGGGCCCCGGTGCGGTAGCGCCGATCTCGGTTGAGGACGAAGCGGGGATTCTCATCTTCACGCTCGCCGGGCGGGGTGTCATGTCACTCGACGGCGATCGCATCGAAGTCTCGGCGAACGACCTGGTACACATCCCGGCGGGCGTGCCCTACGGCATGCAGACACTGGGAGGGACGGACTGGGTGTACGTCGCTATTCAAGCTCCAGCGGTCTAAGCTCCCTGCTTAACCTACCGCGCACTGGTTCGGTCCGAACTCCAAAATCTCCGCGTCCGCATCCGACACGCGCTCCAGACCGAGATTGGCCAGCTTGATCGTGCGATAGCTCGCGGGCGGGGTCGCGGTGTGCTCGATCACCCATCGACGGAACGTCTGCTGGTCCTGGATCGCGACCGCCTCGTTGGTCGCCGTGACGACGTCGAAGCGCGCGCCGATGCTCCGGTCCGCCCGCCGCTCCCGTTCGCCCATGTAATGCGCGGGGAGGATGACGAGGTCGCCGGGCCACTCGGACCGCACCCGTTCCAGGCTCTCCCACAGGTGTGCCACCCAGGCGTCGCGCTGGCCGCCCAGGTCGGGCCGTCCCACCGACTGCACGAACAGGAAGTCTCCCGTGAGCGCGAGGGCTTCGTCCGCGATTAGGGTGAGGCTGCCGAGCGTGTGCCCCGGGACGTGCACGGCGCGGAGCGTCGCCCGTCCGAAGGCGATCGTGTCGCCGTCGGTGAGCGGCTGGAAGGCCATGCGTCCTTCGGCTCCATCGTAAGGCGATCGCGCGTCGTCCGGGTGCAGGAAATAGGGCACCTGCCACCGCGCGGCGGCGGCTCGGGCGCCGCTCAGATAGTCGGCGTGCATATGCGTGTCGATGACCGCGGCGACCGTCGCGCCGGACTCGGCGAGCAGCGCCTCATACGGGTCGAGGTGACGGCCGGGGTCCACGACGACGGCGTCTCCGTCGCTCACGAGGATGTAAGAAAGCGCCCCCTTGCCGACGCGGTCGACCTGGATCACGCGCTCGAGCGCCGGCGTCGGGGACAAGCGGCGCGGCAAGTAGACGGTTTCCCAGGCCGCCATGCCGCCCGCGACCGAGTACGCCTCGAACCCGCGTTCTCGCAAGAACTGAGTCGCCCGCTGGCTCGAGTTACCGTGCCCGCAAATCACCGCGACGGGAGCCGCCGGGTCGAGTCGCAGGGGTTCGAGCGTGCCGAGCTGGTACATCTCCGACGCGGGCACGGCGCGAAAGTCGAGCGTCGCGCCCAAGGTGACCCGCGCTTGCGCGACGCGCTCCGCCGCTCGCACGTCGAGCAGCTGGAGTCGCTCGCCATCATCGAGGCGGCGGGCGAGCTCGGGTGCGGGCATGTGCGGTACGGAGGCTTCTGACATGGGGCTTGGAGTGTCGCCGTGATGGTGCGAGAACGCAACGACCCACCCGAACGCTCAGGGCTCCCGTTTTGGGGGCACGCGAATATATTGTGAACGGATTCACAAGCCCATACCTGTCCTCATCCCGAAGAAGGAGTCGGCAATGCGGTTGACCCTGCTTACCACGCTCGTCGCGTTCGGCGCCATCGCTTGCGGCGGCGACAAGAAGGCTGCGACGGCGCAAGCGGAGGCCGCGACCCCCGCGACCCCCGCGACGTCCGCGGCCACCTCACCGAACGGCGCAGCGAGCGCCACGCCCGCGACCGAGCCCGCAGGGGCCGTCGTCGAAGTGAAGATGACGGGCGACGGCACTTCGAAGGCGGCGTTCGAGCCCGCGACGCTTACCATCAAGGCCGGCACGACCGTTCGGTTCATGAACGTGTCCGGTGGGCCCCACAACATCGCGTTCTTCAGCGCCTCCATCCCGAAAGGCGGAGCGGAGGCGTTGAAGAAGGGGATGGCGAACGCGATGAGCGACCTCACGGGCCCCTTCCTCACGCAGCCCAACGAGAAGTACGACGTGTCGTTCGCGGGCGCGCCCGCGGGGACGTACAAGGGCTACTGCATGCCGCACGTGGCGCTCGGCATGAAGATCACGATCAAAGTCCAGTAGGTCCGCGCCGAACGTTGCGAAGCGGAACGGCCCCGGACAATCCGGGGCCGTTTGACTTTCGGTCTGGGTGCCGGGATGTTCTCCGGCTCAAAGGTCTCCGTGTCGGCCTTCTTCGAGCGCCTGCGTGCGGCCCTGGCGCCGGATTACGAGTTGCTGCGCGAGCTGGCGCGCGGCGGCATGAGCAGCGTGTACCTGGCCCGGGACGTGGCGCTCGACGGTCCGGTGGCCGTCAAGGTCTTGCGTCCGGAGCTGTGGACGGTCGAATCAGCGGAGCAATTTCGCAACGAAGCGCGCACCCTCCGACGCCTGCGTCACGCCAACATCGTTCCGGTCCATTATGTCGACACCCGACAGGGTATCGATTTCTACGTCATGGATTACCTCGTCGGCGATACGGTCCAGGGGCATCTCGAGAAGCACGGGCCGTTACCGGTGCATCGCGCCCGCGAGCTTGGTCGCGACCTCCTCAAGGCCCTCGAGGTCGCACATGCACACGGCGTGATTCATCGCGATGTGAAGCCCGCGAACGTCTTTATCGAGGACGGGCGAGCCATCCTCACAGACTTCGGGATCGCCCGGCGGCTCAGCGACGAGGAACGTTCCGATCCGCGAGTCACGGTCGGCACTGCCGCCTACATGGCGCCCGAGCAGTTCGTCGGGGTGCCGGCGGACGCTCGCACCGACATCTACTCGGCCGGGATGGTGATCTACGAAGCCATAACGGGTCGCCACTGGGACAAGGGGCCGCCACCGGACGGGGATTGGTCGGGAGTGCCGTGGCTGATGAGGCGCGTTCTGCAACGCAGCCTGGAGCTCGACCCAGCGGGGCGCTGGCCGGATGCGACGTCGTTCCGTCGAGCCTTGTGGCGCACGCGGGTGCGCCGGTACCAGCGGAACGCTGCGGTGATCGGCATCGGCGGCACGATCTTGGGGCTCGTGCTCCCTCGGATCCTCGGAGGGCGCGTTTCGACGCTCGCCATTCGGGTGGATGCGATGAGTGCCGGAGCGGGCGACGCATCGGCGCTCGCCGACTCGGTCGCTTGCGCGCTGGCGCGCAGTCTCGATCGCTACCCCGAGCTTTCATCGCGCTGCATCGCGGGATTCGGTCGCTGGTGGCCCAGCGGGTCTCACATCCGTGTCGAGCTGGCCAGCAACGGGGATGCCTTGCGCATCCGCCTTCACGGGTCCCGCGTGGATACGCTCGACCTCCGGGGGCCGCGTCAGGCATGGCGGGCGTTGTCGGACACGCTCGCCGACCGCGTCTTCGGCGCGTTCCTCGGCAGTGAAGGGTCACTCGAGGCGTCCCTGCCGAGCAGAATTCTTCCGAAGAGCGCGGAAGCGCGAAGTGCGTTTCGACGCGCGGAGGAGGCGTTCAGCCACGCGCGGTACGGGGTGGCACGGGCAGGGTATGCTGAAGCCGCGGCACTCGATTCGACGTGTTGGCTCTGCTATTGGCGCCACGCCGAGGTCGGTCGCTGGTTCGACCTGGAGGACGATCCGCGAGACAGCGCGCACTATTACGCCCACCGCGATCTGTTTCCCGAGTACTACCAGCGATTGATCGGAGCGGAGCGGCTGTCGGAAGCGGCACGCCTCGACTCCCTCGACGCGCTGACGGAGCGCTGGAGGGATTTCCTGTTCGGCCAGTTCCGACGCGCGGACGAAATCCTGCATCGGGGACCGCTGGTCGGGCGGTCGCGTGGCGAAGCCTTGCAGTCGTTCCAGGATGTCCTCAGAGTACAGGAGGAATTCGTGCCGGCGCTCGGTCACCTCGCGTGGCTGCACGTCGCCGAGGGTGACTCCGCCGCGGCGTTTGCCGCCCTCGCGCGGCTGGAACCGCTGGCAGACAAGACCGATGCGTCGTACGCGTCCATCGCCGTCGTCCAATTGGCGTTTGCCTGGCGATTCTTCCCGGCGCCCGTTGCGCAGCGTGCGACCGACGAGCTCGTCAGAATGGCGACCAAGGCCGGTATCAGGGATCTGGATGCTGGGGCACGCTACCTCGCCGCATTCGGCAGCCCGCAGGGGGAGCTTGCGTTCTCCGAGCGGCTGCAGACCGACCCGCGCTTCGGGCGCTCGGCGAACATCGGACGCATTCTTGCGCTCATCGGCATGGGGCGGCCCGACACGGCGTTGGCGCTCGCGGACGCGATCGCTTCCGGCTCTCCCGAGCTCGAGGTCTTCGCCGACGAGCTGGCCGCGGCGCTCCTGATGTTTGATCCCGAGCAGTCACGGGCCCGTTGGCCGGCGGTGCGGGCCCGCCTCCAGACTGCGGCGGTCGCCATGACGGGCCCGACGGAGCGGCGGCAGCGAGCCGCCTTCATGCTGGCCGCGGTTCAACGCGCGCAGGGGGGAAGCGACCCGCCGGGCCGCCCCATCCTTCCAGGCGAGGCAGCCCCGTGGGTATTGAGCAAGCTGCTCCTCGCGCAGGGAGCCGCCGGTCGCGGCGCCTTTGATTCCGCGCTCACGACCTCGGACTCGTTGACCTGGATTTCCGCCCAGCGGACTGATGATCCGTTCTTCAGGACGATTTTGCACATGGAGCGAGCCGCCTGGCGTGCGCACGGGCGGTATCCCGGCGCCGCCAAGGCCGATCTGTTGTGGCACGAGAACTCCGATCTCTACGGATACCCGACCAGAGATCCGCAGCCGGCGGAGGTGGACTGGGCGTTCGCGCCGTTAGCCCAATGGCACCTGGGTGGGCTTCTCGCAGGCACCGGTGGACACGAGGAAGAAGCCTGTCGCGCGTACCGGGCTGTGGCCCGCCTGTGGGCCGGGGGCGAGCCTGCCTACCGCGCGCGGGCGGATACCGCCGCCCAGTGGCTCGCGCTGCATTGCAAGGCGGCGGCATGATCGTGGTCCGCGCGCTCGGACCGGTGGACGTGCGGGTCGATGGGGCGGCCGCGCCGGCGGACCTGCTGTGGAAGAAGAACCTCGCCTTGCTCGTATATCTCGCGCGCTCACCCAAGCGCGCCCGGACGCGCGAGCATCTCGTCGGCATGTTCTGGGGAGACAAGTCGGAAGACAAGGCGCGACGCTCCCTCAACGAAGCCCTGCGTGAGCTGCGCCGCTACACGGGCGACAGGTCGCTCAAGTCCGATAACACGCAGGTGCGCTTGACGGCCGACGCGGTGGAGCTCGACACGGATAAGCTCGACGCCCTCGCGTCCACCGGCGACTGCGCCGGTGCCGCCCACCTCGTGGACGGAGAATTCCTCGAGGGGTTCAGCGTGAAAGGGGCGTCCGAGTTCGACACGTGGTTGGCGGCGGAGCGAGAACACTGGCGCCGGCGCTCCGTGGACGTCCTCGTGTCGCGAGCGGAGCAGCTGTTGGCGAGCGGCGACGTCGCGACGGCGCAGGTCTTGATGGAACGAGCGCGCCGACTCGACTGGCGCAGGGAAGCGGGTGTACGGACGGCCATGCGGGTCCTCGCACTCGGCGGAGACCGGGCGGGCGCGCTCGCACTCTACGAGGAGTTCGTCGCTCGACTGCAAGACGAGCTTGCCGCCAAGCCGGACCCTGAAACCGAAGCGCTGGCCGAGCGTGTGCGACAGGAACGCGCGTGGCGCCTCCCGAAGGACTTGCAGCAGGCCGCCGCGCCCGAATCGGCCCGCCGCCCCCGGCGCACCCCGTTGGTGGGGCGCGCCACCGAGCTCGAGCGAGTGACGAAAGCGTGGGGCGTTTCCCGGACCGAGT
>DASQIB010000249.1:0-15374 GCA_035631795.1 Gemmatimonadales bacterium
CGCCGCACGAGACCAACATCTTCATCGCCGATTGGGTAGATCGGCCCTAGAGAGCGACCCGGTGATCGATGGCGCGACGGATCCCCGTTGGCCGGTTGTTCGGAGCAGGTGCTTGAGTCGCAGCCGTTCCTCGCGCTCGCGCTCCTCCAGGGCTCCACGCACGGCGGCCATCTGAGTGGTGAGCTCGGGCGTCACGCGGCGCTCCAGCGTGTTCACCTGACGGGACGTCTGGGACAAGGCCTCCCCCAGCCGGCGGATCAACATCTCCCGCGGAGCGGCATCGAGCAGCACCTCGGCCAGCCGCTCGAATTCGGTCGCCGCACGCACCGTCGCCAGACCGGTGAGCGCGGGAGCCGTCCCCCGCGCGTCGAGCGTGCGCGTCAAGGCGGGGCGCCGTACGATGGTTGACACGGCGATGCCCCACACGGAGCCGGGCTCGATGTCGACGGTCACATCCCGCATAGGCCAGGACAGGGCGCGGAGCCCCGTCAGACCGTGAGTGGCCAGCGCAGCGAGGAGCGCCGGGTAGGCCCGGCGCGTCCCCTCCTCGATCTGCGCTCGCGCATCCGCAGCCGGGCGCGCCAGCTTGAACAGCTCGGTGACCAGCGCCTCCCGCTTCCGACGCAACAGCTCGACTCCTTTGCGCACGCGCTCGAGCCGCCGGGCGGCCCGGATGAAGTTCATGCGCGTCGGCGCCAGTCCACGCGTCCTCATGCGCGCTCCCGGGCCGCCCAGGTCGTATCCGAGATCCGCACCAAGTCTTCGCGCGGCAGCGTCTGGAGCAGCCTCCAGCCGACCGCGAACGTATCGGCGATCGCGCGCCGCCCACCCTGCCCCACGAGCTCGTTTTCGAACGCCTGGGCGAAGATGAGCGCGCGGCGGTCGGCCGCCGAGAGACCTGCTTCACCCACGATCGCGGCCATGGTCCGCGCCTCGCGCCCGCGGCTGTACACCGCGTAGAGCTGATCCGCCCATTCACGGTGCTCCGCCCGCGTCTTGTCCTTGCCGATGCCGGCGTTCATCAGGCGCGACAGTGACGGCAGGACGTCGATCGGCGGGAAGACACCGCGATGGTGCAGCTCGCGGGAGAGCACGATCTGGCCCTCAGTGATGTAGCCCGTGAGGTCCGGAATCGGGTGGGTGATGTCGTCGTCGGGCATGGTGATGATGGGGATTTGCGTGACGGATCCCCGCCGGCCCGCGACGATCCCGGCCCGCTCGTACACGCTCGCGAGGTCGGTGTACATGTACCCCGGATAGCCACGGCGCCCGGGGATCTCCTCACGGGCGGTCGCGATCTCGCGCAGTGCCTCGCAGTAATGCGTCATGTCGGCGATCACGACGAGGACCTGCATGTCCGCGTCGAAGGCCAGGAACTCGGCCTCGGCGAGCGCGACGCGGGGCGCGAGCAGGCGCTCGATCGTGGGGTCTCGCGACTCGTTCAGGTACAGCACGCTGCGCTCGCGCGCGCCGCTCCTGTCGAAACGCTCGAGGAAGGCGTCCGTCTCGCGCGCGGTAATCCCGATCCCCACGAACACGACTGCGAACGGCTCGTCGCGCGGTGCGCGGGCACCCTCCACGATCTGCGCGGCGAGCTCGAGCCCAGGCAGTCCCGAACCCGAGAACACGGGCAGCTTCTGGCCCCGCACCAGGGTGTTCATGCCGTCGATCGCGGAAACACCGGTTTCGATGAAGTCCGCAGGCCGCGCGCGCCGCGCGGGATTGAGCGGCGCGGCCCACATCGGCCGGATCGCTTCCCCGACGGGCGCCGGGAGCCCATCCAATGGCGCGCCCATCCCATTGAACGCGCGCCCCAGGAGCTCGCGGCCGACGACCGCCGAGGCGGCCTCTCCGGTGAGGGTGATCTCGGCGCGCGCCGGCGGCAGTCCGACTGTTTCCTCGAGTACCTGAATCACCGTGAGGTCCCGGCCCGCGTCGATCACCTGCCCCCGGCGCGCGGGTTGGCCCGGCGCGCGGATCACGACCCATTCGTCGAGCGCGGCCGTGGGCGTGCGGCGGACATACAGGAGGGGGCCCGTGGCCCGCTCGGCCCCGCGGTACAGGCGGGCGACCGGCATGATCATTCCTTCCCGATCGCGGCCACGGCCGCGTCGGCTTCGGCTGCAGGCGCCTCGAGCTCGCCGGGCTTCGCCCGGCGCACAGCCGCGAGCGCGTTCCGGCCCCGCGCCAGGTCGATGCGTTCGATCGGCGTCCCCCCATCCAGCGCCGCGAGGCCGGCGCGATACAAACCGTGCGCCAGCGCCGCGAGGCGATACGTCTTCTCTACCGGCGAATACGCGTCGTTCGGGTCGTACGCGCTCTGGCCGAGCACCGTCTCGCGGACCACCCGGGCGGTCTCGAGGAGGAGACGGTCGCGATCCTGCAACGCCTCGGGCCCGACGAGCCCCGCGATCTCGCGGAGCTGGCGCTCCTGCTGCAGCAGCTCGAGCGTGGATCGCCGAATCTCGGGCCAGTCGCTCCCGACCGAGCGAGCGAACCACGGCCCCATCGTCTCGGCGTACAGGCTATAGCTCGTCTCCCAATCCACGGCCGGGAACTGACGCTGGTGCGCGAGATCGGGATCGAGGGCCCAGAGGGCGCCGGCGACGCGCAGCGATGCCTGGGTGACCGGCTCGGAAAAATCGCCGCCGGGTGGGGAAACCGCGCTGACGAGTGTGACTACGCCGGTGCGCGTCGGCGTTCCCAGCGCCTCCACCCGGCCCGCCCGCTCGTAGAACTTCGCCAGCCGGTTCCCGAGGTACGTGGGATAGCCCTCCTCGCCGGGCATTTCCTGCAGACGCGCACCGATTTCGCGCAGCGCTTCCGCCCAGCGCGACAGGCTGTCCGCCATGACGGCGACCCGGTAGCCCATATCGCGGTAGTACTCGGCGATCGTGATCCCCACGTATACCGACGCCTCGCGCGCAGCGACGGGCATGTTGGACGTGTTCACCACGAGCACGGTCCGGTCCATGATCGAGCGTCCGGTGCGTGGATCCACGAGGCGGGGAAGTTCTTCCAGCACTTCGGCCATCTCGTTCCCGCGCTCGCCACAGCCGATATAGACCACCACGTCTGCGGCTCCGTATTTCGCGAGCGATTGCTCGATGACGGTCTTGCCGGTGCCGAAGCCGCCAGGCACGGCGACGCTGCCCCCTTCCGCCACGGGGAAGAGAAAGTCGAAGACGCGCTGACCGGTGATGAACGGCTCCCGCGAGGGGAGCCGGCGTGCGGCCGGACGGGGCTGGCGCACGGGCCACGTCTGGGCGAGGCGGAGCGACGTCCCATCCGTGAGCTCCGCCACGGTCTGGACGACGGTGAACGGTCCTGTCCCAATCCGTCTCAATTCTCCAGCCACGCCCGGCGGCACCAGCACCAAGTGCGCCGTCTCGGGGCGCTCTTCCAGTGTGCCGAGCACGTCGCCCGCCGCGACGCGATCACCGGATCGGACCGATGGCGTGAACGTCCAGAGACGTCCGCTGTCGAGCGTCTCCATCGCTACGCCGGGCTCGATGAAGTCGCCGACCGCCTCCGCGATGCGGCCGAGCGGTCGGCCCACGCCGTCGATCACGGCGCCGAGGAGGCCGGGCCCGAGGGTGATTTCGAAGGGACGCCCGGTCGCGGCGACCGGCTCGCCGACGCGGAGTCCCGCCGTGTCCTCGTAAACCTGAATGGTCGCCTGGTCACCAGCGAGCCGGATCACCTCGCCGAGCAACCCGCGTCCACCCACGCGCACGAGCTCGTACAGCGCCGCATCCTTCATCGGCGCCGCCTCGGCGAGCGAGCCGCTGATTCGCAGGATCCGCGCGGCGCTCACCGGAGCCTCACGCGGTAGCCGATCACCTGGCGCAGCAACTCGACGATGTACGCCTCGGGCGCTTCGGGACGCTCCGTCCATGCCGGTCCCGGGAATGGAACGAGCATCGGAAGCGGCCGGCGCCCGAGCTGGCGACCTAAGTCATCGGGCAGGGCATCGTAGAACCGGTCTTCGATGAGCGCCACGCCGGCATCTGGCGCGGCGAGGAGCTCTCGCACCGCGGCGGCGCCGGCGTCGGGCGTCGTGACATCGTTCGCCTTGAGCCCCGCGAGCCCGAACCCCGCGGCGACCTCCGGCCGGCACAACACGCGGAGCGCGTAGGTCTTCACGCGGTCACCAGGCTTTGGAGCAGAGCCACCGGGGGCGCAGCGAGGGTCACGCCCCAGATAATCCGGCGCAGGTCGAGGATCTCGGCGCGGACCCGCAGCGCATATGCGAGCAGGGGCGCGGGCCCGAGCGGGTCGACGCGGGTCGCGTGCGTGAGCTCACGGATTCGGATCCGCAGCACTGCGTCCTCGAGCTCGCCCGGATCGGCTGCGAAGCGCTGGAAGGCCCGGGCCAGCGGCGACACACTGAACGCGGTCGAGAGTGCCCGGGCCGCCACCAGGGCGTCCCCTGCCGCAGCTGCCTCGATAAACACGCCCAGCGACACGCGATCGCCCCCGGCGAGGAACGCATCCCGCGCGACGACATCCTTCCCCCCGACGGCGAGCACGAGCGCCGTGTACGCGTTCTCCAGGTCGATCGTCTCGCCTACGTAGGCGGCGAGCAGACCCGTACCGCGCGCGGCGCCCACCGCGCGAGCGGCGAAGGTTCGATTGAGCGCGAGCTCGAGCGAGAAGAGGTCGGGATTCGCGGTCGTGGCGAGGGAAAGGATGGCCGAGCCGTATGGATTCCGCCATGCGGTAAGCAGAGCGGCGATCGCGGCGGCGCTGCTTTGTTCGGCCAGCCGGCGGAGGGCGCGCTCGGGTAACGCGGCCGTAGGGATGAGTCCCGCCATGCGCGTGTCAGCGGACGCTTTTTGGACCGCGCCGCGCAGCACCGCTCGCAGGCTGCGTCGGTCTTCGTCCTCGAACAGCACATTCAGCGCGTGTGCCCGGGGGCCGGCCCAGCGGGCCAGCACCCGAAGCCGCGCGGCGGCCATGCGACGCAGGGCGAGCTCCAGGGCTTCGGGCGACCGCTCGCCCTCAGCAACGGGAAAGCCGTGCCCCCGCAGCGCGTCGCCGAGTGTCGCGATGTCCGGCGTGCGCGCCAGCAGATCGAGGTCGCCCCGAGCGAGCAGGTGGGTCGCGAGCCCTCGCGCCCGCGCGTTCAAGTCCTCCCAGCGGTTCGTCATGCCCCGGTGCCCCCCCCCTCCCCCAGTCGTGCCATCACTGCGAGCGCGAGCCGCGCCCGCAGCCGCTCGAGGCGGCCGTCGAGCGTCTGATCCACCTCGATCGCCCCGTCGGTGGTCGTGACCACCAGGCCAGGCGGTACGCCCGGATCGCCCCGCACGGTCACGCGCGCCTGGGACGCGACGATGGGCTGCACGACCGGCACGAGCGCCTCGGGACAGCGGATCAGCGCGGGCTCGTCGCCGGCGGCCTCCAGCGCCTCGGCGATGTGGTGCGGCAAGACGGCCCGGTAGGCGGCGCCGTTGACCGCTTCCGCAAAGAGTACGTGCGCGGCGGCGAACACGTGGTCGAGCAGGCGCTGACGCGCGTCGAGCATGCGCCGCCGGCTCGCGTGGCGCGCGTCGGCCAACGCGCTCTCCGTAGACTGACGCACCGCCGCCTCGCGCGAGACGAGTGCATCGCGACGGCGCTGCGCCACCCGCTCGTCGGCCTCCCGCGTCACTGCCGCCACCGTGGCGCGCGCCTCCGTACGCAGCGCCTCCGCCTGTGCGGTGGCGTCCCGCTCCAGAGCCGCGAGGAGATGATCGAGCGCCATCAAGTCAGCTTGCCGTACAGAATCAGCACGGCGACCACGAACCCCAGGATGACCATCGTCTCCGGGATGGCGATCATCAGGACTGCGGTGGTCGAGAGCTCGGGTTTCTCGGCCATGCTCGCGGCGATCGCCGGACCGATGCGGGATTGGGCCCACGCCGTGGCCAGCGCGGGGATTCCAACCGCCAGTGCGGCGGCCAGGACCATGTAGAGAACATTCATCGCTGCTCCTCTCTTAGGCGCCGGAACGCGCGGCGTCGCGCGTCCAATGTCCGAACGGCTCGTATCGCACGCCGCCGGGGCTGTAGAACTTCCCGAAGAACTCCACGTAATGCAGGCGCAGCGCGTGGATCGTCGGGCTGAACAACGCGATCGCGAAGTTCACCAGGTGAAACAACAGGGCGAATACGATACCGACCGCGAGACTCCCGATCGCCCCCACCATTTTGTTGGCGACCACGGCGAGCATCACCGAGGCGATGCCCAGGGCCATGATACGGGCGTAGCTCAGAATGTTGCCGAGCATCGACAGCAGCTCGATTGGTGCGATCAGCCCCTCAGCCACGATCAGCACCGGAAACGCGACGAGCAGGCCGATCACCGCAGGCGTGAAGAAGCCCTTCGGCAACACGTCCACCGCAGCGAGCAAGGCGAGGATGATGAGGACGATCATCAGCACCGAGACACCGCTTCCGAGCGCGTGACGCGGATGGCTTCGAATGTTGCTCGCCACGCTCAATCCGAGCCCAAGCAGGATGTGCACCGCGCCGAGCGCCACCGCGAGCAGCAGGAACGGGATCAGTGCTTCCTCGCGGGAGAACGCGATCGGCCGGAGCCCGAGCCACTGCCTCCCCAGGTCGCCGAACAGCTCGCCGAACAAGAATCCCGCAATGATCGAGAACAGCGCACAGGGTCCGATGATCTCGGCCACATTGCGGAGCAGGGTGCCGGGTTTCGAGCGCCAGTGCAGCACGAGCCCGAGCACGGCGAGGACGGCACCGTACCCGACGTCCCCAACCATGAGCCCGAAGAAGGCTGGGAAGAACACGGCGACGAAGGGCGTGGGATCGATCGTCCCGTACCGCGGCAGCGGCAACAGCCGGATCAGCGTCTCGAAAGGCCGGAAGAGGCGCGGGTTGGACAACACCACGGGCGCCTCCTCCGATTTCCATTCTTCCCGCGAAATCTGACTCACCACGACGTCGTCCCCGAACGCCTGGTGCAGGCCGCTCTCGAGTCCTGGCTGGGTCGCCGCCGGCAGCCAGCCCTCGAGCACGAACGCGTGGGCGGTCAAGCCCGACAGCGGCAGCGCTTCGAGCTCGCGCAGCCGGTCGTGTAGCCCGGCTCGCGCGCGCCGCAGCTCCGCACCGTGTGCCCGCGCGAGCGCCTCGCGCTCGCGGCGCGCGGCCTCGATCTCTCGCGGGATCTCCCCCAATCGCCTGAGCATCTGGGGAATCGCGGCCGAGAGCGACTTTCCCCCTCCGTACTGCTCGGGAACCGGGATCTCCTGTACACGAGCCTCGGCGAGCAACCGCTCGACGCGCGCGGCAGACGGGGCGGAGACGACAATCAACAGGGCGGTTTCACCCGTGGGGAGCGGCTGGCTGTAGAGCTGGAACTCATGCCCGATCACCGCAGTCAAGCTGACCCGGAGCTTCTGCAGTGTCTCCGTGTCTCCGCTTCGCAGCAGGACGTGATACGCGGTCGCGTTGGGCCAACGCGCCTCGCTCTCGAGCAGCGACCGGAACGCCGAGAAGAAGTGCTGATACTTGAGGATCAAGGCGCGCTCTTCGTCGAGTGCTGCGGTACGCAGCTTGAGGCGCTCGGCCGAGCGACGAACTCTCCACGCGAGCCGTACCCACCGCGTGATATCTTGAGCCGTCGCCGCCTCGACCCGCGGCGTCGGCCCCGCGGCGAGGCCGAGCTCCGCGAGTCCGCCTTCCACGTCTGCCAGCCCATCCAGGAGGTGGCGGCGCTCACGCTCCTGGTGCGCCGTCAGCGCGACCGGTGACAGCTGCTCCGCCTCGGGAAGGGGGGGCGCGAGGTGGAGCACCCCGAGGTCTTGTAACACGCCCAGGACATCCGGCAGCCGCGCACGCGGTCCGATTATCCGCACCTTGGACATCTCGATGATCATGAGCCACCCTCGATGACTCGGTCGACGACGTAGCGCGCCAGCTCAGCGATCTGCTCCGGAGCGACGTGCTCGAGCCGTTCCACCTCCCGGAGCCCCGCCTCCTCAATTTCCCGTACCCGGCGCTCGCGCTCCGCTACGATCTCTGTCTCGAGCCGGCGGCCGGCTTGTTCGAGCTCTCCTCCGAGTGTGTCGTCGCGCGCGCGGGCGGCCGCTTGCGCTTCGGTCACGAGACGCGCGGCCTCGTCGCGAGCACTCTGCAGCATCTGCTCGAGCCGCGCTTCGGCCGCCAGCAGACGGGTCAAGTCGCTTTGCTCCGAGGGAGCCTCGAGCCGCCTTCTCCGGAGATGCCGAGCCATCGAGCAAGACTCCCTTTCCGAGTGTCGGCGTACAGTCTCGCAGGTCGCCAATCGGATGAAGATGAAGGGGGTGTAAAGACTTCTTCACGTGGGTTTCGCAATTGTCAGCGCGCCGGTGTCGTAGGCTCAATCCACGACACTCATGAGCACCACGCGCGCGCTCCAAGTCATCGCGGTCATCGGGGTTCTCGGAATGACCTTCTCGGGCGTCCTGACCTACCGGGAGCTCTTCGCCGGAGCACCCGGCTGCCCCGCGCCAGGGACTCCGGGGACCATCTTCGGCTACCCAGCGTGCGTGTACGGTTTCTTCATGTATCTCGCGCTGACCGCGGTCGCCATCGCCGGCCTCCGTGGCGGGCGCGACCGAGGAGCGGGAGGCACATTATGACGCACAAGCGACCCAGCAGCCGTGGTCCATCGCTCAGGGTCCGGGATTGCATGTCCACGAATGTCGCGACCTTGAGTCCCGACATGAGCCTGCGCGAAGCGATCGAGGTGCTGGCCGACCGCCGCATCACCGGCGCCCCGGTGGTGGCCGCCAACAAGATCGTCGGCGTGCTGTCGGCGAACGACGTCATGGCGTTCGAGGCGAGCACGCCTGGCGTGCCGGCCGGGCACTACGAGCAGAGCGAGCAGGGGGAGCTCGAGACGCCGGAGGAGCAGCAGTGGGAAGAGGGTTCGGACGCGCCGAGCGCCTACTTCACCGACTTCTGGGCGGATGCCGGGGCCGACGTCGTGCAGCGACTCGAGGCGCTGGAAGGCCCTGAATGGGACGTACTCGGTGAGCATACCGTCGGCGAAGCGATGAACACCGGCGTTCGGTACGTCCCGGCGGACGCCAGCCTGAAGGCCGCCGCGGCGTACCTACTGAAGCACGGGATCCATCGCGCCCTGGTGGCGGAGGAGGGACGGCCAGTCGGAATCATCACGGCGACCGATTTCGTGCGAGCCGTGGCCGAGGTCTTGCCCTGAAGATTGGTCTGTGCACGGCGATGCTCGTCGCCGCGTGGTTCGGGTCTTCTGCCGGGCAGGAGCGCGTTAGCGCCGTCGATTCGTTGGTCGCCCGCTTCTACGAGGAACGCGGCGGACGATTGGCATGGAGCACCGCGGGAGCGGTATCGCCGCAGGCGCGCGCGGTGCTGGGAGCGTTGGCACGCGCTGGGGCCGAGGGTCTCGATCCCCAGGATTACCCGGGCGCGGCGATCGATTCCCTGCTCGCGCCAGGCTTCGTGCCCGACAGGCTATCGCGGCTCGACTCGCTTCTCACCCGCGCATTCCTCTCCTACAGCTCCGATGTATCCCGTGGACGCGTGGACCCACAGGCGGTGGATTCCCTGTGGCGAGCCGCTCCGCACGCCGGGGACCTGGTTCGGATGCTCGAGGCCGCGCTCGACTCGGGACATGTCGCGCGGGTTTTGCGCACACTACCGCCGCCGCAGCCCGGCTACGCCGCGCTGCGCCGAGCGCTGGAGCGCTACCGCGCCAGCGCGGCCCACGGCGGCTGGCCCATCGTGCGCGCCGGCCCGTTGCTCGAGCCGGGCATCCGCGACGCTCGGGTCGCCCTGCTCCGGCGGCGGCTCCTCGCCGAGGGGTACACCGCCGAAGCGGAGGGCGACGCCGACCTGTTCGACGGCACGCTCGAAGCGGCGGTTCGGGAGTTCCAGGAGCGGCACGGCCTGGGGGTGGACGGCTCGGTCGGGGCCGCGACCCGGCGCGCGTTGAACGTGCCCGCCGCGGATCGCGTCCGGCAGATCGCCTTGAATCTCGAACGGTGGCGGTGGCTGCCGCGATTTCTCGGGCAGCGTTACATCGTCGTCAACAGCGCCGCGTTCACGCTCGACGTCGTTGACGGGGCCCAACGAGTGCTCGATATGCGCGCCATCGTCGGACGAAAAGACTGGCCCACGCCGATCGTGAGCTCCCGGATCACCGAGGCCGTGTTCCGGCCCGCGTGGCACGTCCCGCGAGCCATTGCCACGAGCGAACTGCTCCGCCTCGTGCAACGGGACCGGGGCTACCTGACGCGCGAGGGAATCCGTGTGTTCGCCGACTCCGCCGCCGGCGGTCGGGAGATCGACCCGGCCACCATTGACTGGCATGCCGTCACGGAAAGCACGTTCACGTATCAGCTGGTCCAGGAGCCGGGGCCGACCAACCCATTGGGCGGCGTGCGGTTCGTGTTCTGGACTCCTTTCGACGTGTTCATTCATGACACTCCCTTGCGCCCCCTCTTCACCGAGCGGTTCCGGACGTTCAGCCACGGTTGCGTGCGCGTCGAAGGGGCGGTAGACCTTGCCACCTACCTGCTACCCGAGTGGTCAGTCGACTCGATTCGCGCGGCCTTGACCGTCGGTCGCGAGCGGCGAGTCCGCGTGCTCACAGCGATCCCCGTCCATCTCGTTTACTGGACCGCCTGGACGGACGACCGGGGGGAGGTGCAGTTCCGTGACGACGTCTACGGATGGGACCGGGAACTGGGCAGCGTGTTAGACGCCCGCCCCGGATCTCCGGCGCTGCCCCCCGTCGCGGCTCGGCCTCCGGATCGCGCGTGCGGCCGATGAATCGACGCCCCGCTCAGTGCGGCCGGGCGGGGGCGGGGTTCATCATCTTGCGGTGCTGTTCGGTCCAGGCCTGTAACGAGTCGGCCCATGTCTGCACCTTGGCGCGCTGGGCATCGGTGAGCACCCCCCGGGCTTGAGCGGACGAGACCAACATCGTCCAATGAGCCTTCCCCATCGCGTTGTGGGCGGCCTGAAAGTGGGTCTTGAGCGTCGCCGTGTCGGGCCTGGCGACGTTGGCCGTCTGCTCGAGCTCTTTGAGGTGCGTAGCGGCTTCGGCCATGGCCGCGTCCCGCGTGGCCTTGGCGCCGTCTCGTAAAGCGGTGAGACGGCTGACCTGATCGGGAGAGAGGCCAAGCGCGTCCTTGCGAGCGAGCAAATGCTGTGGGGTGTACAGCATCATCTTCATCATGGCCGGCCCCATCTGCCGCATCATGGGGTCGTCCATCATCATTCCGGGCATGGCCCCGGGGCCCATCATCATGTGGCCCATACTGTCGGGCCTCGCTGGTTGCTGTCCTACGAGCGGCGCGCCCAGCACCATGAGCCCGATGAACACGCGTGTCACATTTGTCACGTTCGCCTCCGGCACGTTAACAAAGAAGAAGATCACTATCGTGCCCACCGCTGGACAAGCCGGAGGGCGTGGTCAATGCGGACGGGCATCCACGTCGCCCGCGAAGTAACGCCCGCGATCAGCCGGCAGGACAACAAGCTCGCCGCTCATCATCGGTGCATGCTGAGGGATGTTGCAGCGGAACGTATAGATCCCGGCTTCGTGCGCCACGTACCGCGCCGTGCGTTTGGATTGGCCCGGCAACGCGATCGCGAAGTCGGGTAGGACGAACGTGTGGGCGTCGTCCTCAGGATTGAAGAACGTCAACTCGAGTGTGTCTCCCTCGTACGCCATGAGCGTACTCGGCACGAAAGCATAGATCTCTTTGCCGTCGAGCAGTCCGCCTTTGGCGAAGTCCTGCGTCAGGAAGGGATAAGTCTTCGCGAGCTCTTTCGTGAGCAGCGGCACAGTGGTGACGGTGAAGGCTCGCAACCGGGGCCGATAGGGAGGCGCGGCGTGGCATGCGGCTATGGCAACCGCGACCGAGATGCAGCGGACGAGTGTCG
The DNA here is from genome assembly GCA_035631795.1 of Gemmatimonadales bacterium. Lineage (GTDB taxonomy): Bacteria > Gemmatimonadota > Gemmatimonadetes > Gemmatimonadales > GWC2-71-9 > AG41. Next base: position 11,919 of record DASQIB010000249.1, read on the forward strand.
GCATGCTAGTAATCTGTGAGACGTGGGGCCTGTGGGGAGGGGCTCTCGCACCTAGGCGCTGAGCGCTGTGGGCTGGTGACGCATCGCCCCGCGTCGCGCATAGTAGGCCGCGCACTCGACCTCGCGTCCGCGGACGACGCGCCTACCCTTGAGGGGCCCTCGCCGTGCCGTGACCACGGTGTATTGCTGCTCCGCTCGGCCGCCGTCTATGTACAGGACCACCCAGTCGTGGGTGCGGCCGAACTGGTGCGCGCGGGCTGTGTTGGAGAACAGCGCCGTGTACTCCCGGTCGCCACGGGTCGCGTGAAGAACGGGGAGCCAGGCCCTGCCCGCAGGATTGAACCGACGCGGCGCGATGAGCTTGAGCTCGCCCCGGACGCTTTTCGTCCGGTACTCCCGGTCAACCGACAGCAGCTCCTCTACTGACGGCTCGTCCGCGAGCGTCGCCGGCGCGGGCCGGCGCACTCGGCCCAGACGCGTGGCGAGCACATCGCGGATGCCCGCAAGCCGCTTCGGACCGATGCCGCCGACGTGCTCGAGGCGGCCATCGTGGGCCGCCGACTCCAGCTCCTCGAGCGTATCGATACCGAGCTCGCGATGCAGCCGGCCCGCGAGCCGCTCGCCCACTCCCGGCACCGACGCGAGGAGCGAGAGCGGGTCGCTCTCCCCGCGCAGGCGCTCGAGCATCGGCAACCGCCCGGTCGTGGCCACGTCCCGAATCGAGCGCGCGATGCTCGGGCCGATCCCCGGGAGCCACTCGAGACCGACGAGCCCCTGGCTCTGGAGAATCTCCGTCACCGGCACCGGGAGGCGTCGAAGCGTCTCCGCGGCGCGCGCGTATGCCTCCACCCGGAAGGAGTTCGCGCCCTGCTCGGCGAGCAAACGCGCCACCTCTTCGAGTCGACCGGCGACTTGTGCGTTCAGTCTCTCAGCCACATCCTCACCCACCCTCCGGAATACGTCAGCCGAACCGCAGCAGCGCCCCGAGCGTTTCGACCGCCTTGGCTGCCTCCGGATCACGGATCACCGTCACCGTCGCGCCCTGGCGCCTTGCCTCTGCGCTCGCTTCCGCCACGAGGTCGCTCACAGGGATCGGCTCCCCCTCGCCAAGACAGTCCGCCGACGACGGCACCAGGCGTCCCGACGTCGCACACCGAAGACCGGTTGCTCGCGCTCCCTCCCGCACGAGCAGCTCACGAACCTGTCCCTTGGCCAGGGCACGTAACACACCCCGCACGCCGTTCTCAGCCCGGCCGGTGCCGAGCCCCTCGAGCATGGTGGTGACGACCTTGCGCTCGGCGCCGAGCTGGTGCTGCCGCAGTAAGGGTGCAATCGTGGTCTGAACTCTAGCGGCCGTGACCTCGGTGGGGTTGAGCTTCGCCGTTCCGATCACACGTTCCGCGAGCGCCGGAGACAGCGTGCACTGTAACGCCGCGCCGGTGCCGCCCGGCCCCGCGAGGACGAAGCCCGTGACGCCATGGAGGCGCTGCAGGCGCTCGAGCTGCTCGGCGATCGCGGCGTAGTGCCGCCGTTCTTCCTCGCGGATCCGGTCGTGGTAGGCGTGCTCACCCCAGCCGGGGCCGCCCTGCCGGTCGCTATGGAACTTCCCGCCGCGCATCGCCGGCGAGTGGAGAGAGGTCAACTCAACCATCCCTGCGGCCGTCAGCTCGAAGAAGCGGGCGTGGGCCCGGTCGAGCACGACGGTCAGCACGCGTTCGTCGACGGTCGGCGCTACGGCGGTGGTGGACATGTCACATCGCCTCCTGCATCTGCGGCGCTTCGGCCTTGGGCTCCGGGAGCTCCGTCAGCGTCGCCTCCGTAAGCAGGAGCACGCCGGCTACGGAGACCGCGTTCTCGAGCGCGACCCGCACGACCTTGGTGGGATCGATGATCCCGGCCTCGACGAGGTCGACGTACTCACCCCGAGCGGCATCGAAGCCGAAGTTGCCCGTCCCGGCGCGCATCCGATCTACGACGACGCCGCCGTCCACGTTGGAATTCTCAGCGATCTGGCGAGTAGGCGTCTCGAGCGCCCGGCGCAGGATCAGTGCGCCCGTGCGTACATCGCCCTCGACCTTGTCGGCATCTCGCTCGACAGGCTCGATCGCGCGCAGCAACGCGAGCCCGCCGCCCGGTACTATTCCCTCCGCGATCGCGGCCTTGGTGGAGCTGATCGCGTCGTCGAACGCCTCCTTACGGCTCTTCAACTCCGCCTCCGACGGCGCGCCGACGCGGATCACTGCCACCCCGCCCGCGAGCTTCGCGAGCCGCTCCTCGAGCTTCTCGCGATCATAATCCGACGTCGCGTCTTTTATCTGCTTGCGCAACTCGTCGCAACGACCGGTAATGCGCTGCTTGGCACCGGCGCCGCCGACGACCGTGGTGTTCTCGCGGTCCACCACGATTCGCTTGGCGTGTCCCAGGTCCTCCAGGGTCACATGCTCAAGCTTGACCCCGATCTCCTCGGCGATCACCCGGGCGCCTGTGAGGATGGCCATGTCTTCGAGCATGGCCTTCCGGCGGTCGCCGAACCCGGGCGCCTTCACCGCGACGCACGCGAGGGTGCCGCGGATCTTGTTCACGACCAGCGTGGCGAGCGCCTCCCCTTCTACATCCTCGGCCACGATCAGGAGGCTGCGACCCAGCTTCGCGACCTGCTCGAGCAACGGAAGCAGGTCCTTCATGGTCGTGATGCGCTTCTCGTGCAGGAGGATGAACGGCTCCTCGAGCACCGCTTCCATCTTGGCGGCGTCAGTGACGAAGTACGGCGACAGGTACCCGCGGTCGAACTGCATGCCTTCCACGACTTCGAGCGCCGTCTCGGTAGCCTTCGCCTCCTCGACCGAAATCGCGCCCTCGGGGCCGACTTTCTCGACCGCGTCGGCCACCAGGTCCCCGATCGTGGGGTCGTTATGAGCGGAGATTGTCGCGACCTGGGCCTTCTCGCGCTTGGTCTTCACGGGCCGCGACAGCTCGCGCAGCGCGTCGACCGCGATCCGGAGCCCACGGTCGAGCCCGCGCTTCACATCGATCGCGCTCGCTCCTGCAGCGACGTTCCGGAGGCCGTCGGCGTAGATCGCATGTGCGAGAATGGTAGACGTCGTCGTCCCGTCGCCCACGGCATCGCCCGTCCGCGCCGCGGCCTCGCGCAGCACCTGGGCGCCGAGGTTCTCCTCGGCGTCCTTCAGGTCGATTTCCTTCGCGATGGTCACGCCGTCGTTGCACACGATGGGCTCGCCCCATTTCTTCTCGATCAACACGCATTTCGATTTCGGGCCAAGGGTCACGCGCACCGCGTCGGCCAGTGCGGTGGCGCCGCGGAGTACCTTCTCGCGCGCGGCGGCGCGAAAGATCAATTGTTTGTGTGCCATGTGACTACTCCTGTTCGTGAACCTTCACGGCGCCACGCTGGCGGCGAGCGTAATCCTGCAGTCGCCGCCGCATCGCCTGGAACGC
>DASQIB010000250.1:0-47521 GCA_035631795.1 Gemmatimonadales bacterium
GTGGGAAGAGGGCTACGGGAACCTGGTCGCGATCGATCACGGCTACGGCGTGGTCACGCGGTACGCGCACTGCTCCAAGATTCTCGTCGTCCGCGGGCAGCGCGTGAAGCGCGGGCAGAAGATCGCGCTCGTCGGCTCCACCGGCGAGTCCACCGGCCCGCACGTCCACTACGAGGTGTGGGTGAACGGCAAGCCAGTCGATCCGAAAACGTTCGTGCTGCCCGACGACGCGATTACCGACTAATCCGGCGCACCCCGTTGCACGCCTCGGCACCCTGATCCGCTCGAGGCGCACACCTCCGAACTCATCGACCACGGATTTCGACGAATCGAGTGGGCTCATCCCGCCCGACCGGTCGCAGATCGGCCCGGTGTCGCACCCTTGCCAACCGCGGGCCGAGGATTCGATCATATGGGCATCGCCTTGGAGGCGCTCATGCCACGTCCCTCGACTCTGGTGCTCACCGTTCTCGCGAGCGCAGCGCTCGCCCTGCCCGCGCGCACCGTCGCGCAAGCCGCCGGGCCCAGCCCCGGCAGCCCGGGCGCACCGCTGAGCGCGCTGCGCTGGCGTACCGTGGGGCCGTACATCGGCGGGCGGGTCGTGGCCGTGACGGGCGTGCGTGGCAACCCCAATCTCTTCTACATGGGCGCCGTGGACGGGGGGGTCTGGAAGAGCACCGACTACGGCATCAAGTGGACCAACATCTCCGACAGCACCCTCCCCGGCACGAGCCACAGCATCGGCGCGATCGCGGTGGCGCCTTCCGATCCCAGCATCCTCTACGTCGGCACCGGCGAGAGCGATATCCGGGGCGATCTCATCTCGGGCGACGGCGTGTTCCGCTCGGCGGACGCCGGCAAGACGTGGAGCCGCGCGGGGCTCGAGGAGACGCACACGATCAGCAAGCTCGTCGTGGATCCGAAGAATCCCGACGTGGTGTACGCCTCCTCCCTGGGGCACGTGTTCGTACCGGAGCCGCAGCGCGGCGTCTTCAAGACGACCGACGGCGGCCGCACCTGGCAGCGGGTCCTGTTCGTGAACGACAGCAGCGGCGCGGTGGACCTCGTGATGGACCCGCAGGAGCCGAACGTGTTGTACGCCGCCATGTGGCAGGCCTACCGCACGCCGTGGAAACTCTCGAGCGGCGGAGCGGGGAGCGGCCTCTACAAGACCACGGACGCGGGGGCGCACTGGACCAATATCTCGCGCCATCCCGGTCTGCCGACCGGTTTGCTCGGAAAGATCGGCGTGGCGGTGGCGGGGAGCGCTCCGAACGTGGTGTACGCCATCATCCAGGCCGCGGGGGGCGGGGTGTTCCGCTCCGACGACGCCGGCGGGACGTGGCGGCGCGTGAACGACGAATGGAAGCTGCGGCAGCGCGCCTTCTATTACATGGCCATCTTCGCCGATCCCAAGGACCCGAACACCGTGTACGCGCCCGAGGTGGACGGCCTGTTCGTCTCGCACGACGGCGCCAAGACGTTCACGCGGCTGCGCACCCCGCACGGCGACAATCACGTGCTCTGGATCAATCCCGACGATCCCGGGATTCTGCTCGAGGGCAACGACGGCGGCGCCACCGTGTCGACCGACAGCGGCAAGACCTGGAGCACCGAGCACAACCAGCCGACCGGCCAGTTCTATCACGTCGACCTGGACGGCCAGTTCCCGTTCCACATGTACGGCGCGCAGCAGGACGAGGGGGCGTTCCAGGGGCCGAGCGCCACGAGCCAGGGCGCGGTCCCGCTCGCGGCGTGGAAGCGGTCGGCGTACGGCGAGAGCACGCCCTCGGTGCCCGACCGCGACCACCCCGGCGTGACGTACGGCAGCGGCTATTACAGCATCTTCCTCGAGCAGGACGACCGCACGGAAGAATACCGCAGCGTGAGCCCGTGGCCGAATTACCAGGAGGGCGCATCGGCGGGGGAGCTGAAGTATCGCTTCGCCTGGACGCATCCGATTCTGTTTTCGCCGGCGAAGCCGGACGAGCTGTTCGTCGGCTCGCAGTACGTGATGGAGAGCGGCGACCGCGGGCGGACGTGGCGGACGATCAGCCCCGACCTGACGCGCAACGACCCCGCCACCGAAGGGCCGAGCGGCGGGCCGATCGACCTGGACCAGTCGGGGGCGGAGCTGTATCCCTACGTGTCCGCGATCGGCGTCTCGCCGCGCGACGGCGACGTGATCTGGGCCGGCTCCTCGGACGGCCTGGTGCACGTTACGACCGACGGCGGGCGGCAGTGGCAGCCGGTGACGGTGCCCGGGTTACCGGCGTGGTCGGACATCACCACGATCGAGCCGTCGCACGTCGATCGGGCCACCGCCTATCTCACGGCGTGGCGCTACATGTGGGACGACTACGCGCCCTACGTCTTCAAGACCACCGATCTCGGCGCGCACTGGACGCCGATCAGCCAGGGCGTGGCGCGCGACGACTACGTCATGGCGATCCGGCAGGATCCCGACGACAAGGATCTCCTGTTCCTGGCGACGAAGCGCACGGTGTACGTGAGCCTGGACGGCGGCGGCGAGTGGCGGCCGCTGGCGCTCAATCTGCCGCCCGTGCAGGTGCGCGACGTGGCGATCGACACGCGGCAGGGATGCGTGGTGATCGCGACGCACGGGCGGGCGTTCTGGGTGCTCGACAACCTGGCGCTGCTCGAGCAGATGACACGGCGCGCGGCGCCGCCGCCCGACAGCGCCGCCCTGTTCGCGCCGCAGCGCGCCTGGCTGACGCACGCCTACGGCAAGAGCGCGGGCCCACAGCCGGTGGACGCGGGGGAGAACCCGCCCTTCGGCGCCACCGTCTTCTTCCGGATTCCGGCGAGCTACGACGGCCGCACGCCGGTCACGCTCGCCTTCAGCGACGCGGCGGGCCGGCCGATCCGGCGCTTCGAGCTGCATCTCAAGTCCAAGGCGCCGGCCAAGCCCAAGGCCGTGGTGGATGAGGAGCCGCCGTCGCAGCGCAAGCTCGAGGCCGACAGCGCGCTCACCGCGATCGAGCCCGGGATGAACCACTTCCAGTGGAACCTGCGCTATCCCGACGCGACGGAGGTGACGGGGTTTGAGCCGCCGATCGCGGCGGGCGGCCTCGAGGACGAGGTGGTGGGACCGGTGGTCATCCCCGGGGACTATCGGGTGACGCTCACGTATGGCGGGCAGACGGTCCAGCAGAGCTTCGCGGTCGCGCTCGACCCGCGGATCGAGGCGACCCCGGAGGCGTTGGGGCGCCGCCTGGCGCTCGGGCTCCAGATCCACGAGACGCTCGACTCGCTCGATCGCACGATCAACCGCGCGCTCGCCGTGCGGGACAGCCTGGCGGCGGCCCATCGCGCGCCGGCCGTGGTGAGCGCGCTCGACAGCATCGCGCACGGGCTGGTGGAGCTCGACCTGCACTCGAGCGAGGGAGACCTGCTGCACGAGACGGAGCTGCGGAGCCACCTGGCGTACCTGGCGGCGGAGGTGGATCTCGCCTACGCGGCGCCGACGGCGGCGCAGGCGGCGGTGTTCGTGGAGCTGGAGCGTCAGGCCCACGCCGGCGAGGAGCGGCTGCGGGCCGCGCTGGCGAAGATGGGACGTGGTGCGAGCAGCGGGCGGTAAGACGCCGGACCCTTGTCCAACCGCGTGGAGCCGGTCACGAAGCAGCTGGTGGACGGGGGTCCGGCGCCTGCCGCCGTAGCAGCGTAGTCGGGCCGCGACTCCGCCACGATTGAACGCAATTCACCTTGCAGGAGAGCACAGGGCTAGGCTCTAACCGAGCACCGGAATCCTCGACCGGCATAGTAGGATTCGGCACCGTTGTGGTACACGAAGACCGTGTCGTAGCGGCGATCGCAGAACAACGCGCCGCCGAGCTTGCGGATCTTCGCAGGTGTTTGCACCCAGCTGGACGATTTCGTATCGAACTCGCCGAGCGTCTGGAGCTCCCGATACTCATCCATGGTGAGGAGTACGGCACCCATGGCCGTTGCCAGCTCGACCGCGCTATGCTTCGGTTTGTGCTCCTTCCGCGCCTCGAGCGCTGCGCGATCGTAACAGACGTTGCGGCGTCCGTCGGGGCTCTGGGCCGAACAATCCACAAAAATGCATTCACCGGTCGTCTTGTCCGTACGAACGACATCCGGTTCGCCGCCAGAGCGCTCCATCTCATTGAGCGACCAGAGCGTGGCACTCTTCGCCTCGAGGCGTGCTTGTACGGTAGTCCATGCGAGACCCGCATGACGATGCATGTGCGCTTCGAAGCGGGCTTTGAGTGTTCTCAGCAAGGTGTCGCGTTGCTGCGCGGTAAGCGCGTTTGCTTTGGGCATGGCGAATAGCGCGCGACGGCGCGAAGCTCGCAGCGACTCCCACTGATTGACCTCGGATACCGGGAAAGTGCAGCCAGGCGGATCGGCGCCGCTAGGGGGAGGGTGGCTCAAGCGGCCACCACCGCGGGGCTCGTTTTCGGCATGGTGAAGTTGTCGGGACGCTGAACCCCAACCATGTTCTGCTCGAACTGCGCGAACAGAGGACCGCGATGCCCGACCCAACGCCGAAGATTAGTAAGGAGGAAGCCCGCCGCCGGCTGTCGGAGGCTGCCTCGCCTTACAGCCTGCGAGTGGTCAAGACCCAGTCTCTGGCGGACGGGTGACAACGAATCCCTGCGCACGACGTCATTTCATCCCCGGGCTGATAGCCCGGGCTCGGCCCCAGAGTGCGCCCTTTAAGGGCGCACCACACGTGTAGTAGTAGTAAAAGAAGAGAGAATGAAAAGCCGGCGGGCGACATGCTCACCGGCTTTTCATATTCCTTCCCCCTAGGCAGGGGGTGAGGTCACGCCGCGGACTTGACCGCATCCGGTCCCGTCCCCGCCGGCGTCTGCCCTTCGCTCGCCGGTTGCGCCGGCGGCTCGCTCTTGGACCTGAACGGCCCGAGAACGTCACGGACGCTGGCCCACGCACCCATCAGCTCGGCGTTGTCGCTGAACCGATAGCGGACCAGCCCGTCGAGCAGCCGCACCTGCTCGCTGATCTCGCTCGAGACCGCGTCGAGATCGGCGCTCGCCCCCACGTGGTCGCGCCGGCCAGCGCGCGTCGCCTCGAGGGTCTGCTCGAACTTCACGAGCGTCGCGGTGAGATCGTCGACCAGCTGCGGTGACATCCCACGGCTCACGAGCAGGTCCTTCTGTGCGGTCGCCTGCTCCAGCATGCCCCGGGCGGCCGTGACGAAGGCCTGGTTACTGGTGCCCGAGGGCGGCAGGTGGAATTGCGGCGCCAGCTCGGTGTTCCCCTTGGCCGCCACCGCGCCCACGGCCGCCAGATACATGAGGAGCTTGGACTGGATCACATGGCGGAGCTCCTCCCGCTGCAGGGTGGCCGCTCGTGTCGCCACCCGACCAGCGCGCTGCTGGGCCGCGAGCACGTCGACGCGTTGAATGAGCTCCTCGAGGCGGGTGAGCGCCGTCGCCTCACCAGCCCCGTCCGTCCGGTGGGCCCGGATGAAATCGCGGACCCGCATGGCTCTTTCGAGCCGCCTGCGCAATGTTGCGTTCATACGAACCTCCTTCCGTCCGCGGCACGGTGTCGGGCCGCGTGCCGCCGAGTTTTGACGTCTCCCGACGCTTGGTGCCCCTGTGCGATAATCGGGCCATCACGTCCCACAGTGGAACGAGGCGTTTGGGCTGATTCTTGTCCTCGCGTGAGGACGAAAACCCGCGAGGTGAACGGTCAATTCTTGGTAGCGGCCCGTAGTGCGTCGAAAGCTGTCCGTGTGTCGTCAGCCGGAGTGCCCTGATCGTCGCGAGCGGTCCGCTGATCGGCGCGACCAGTGCGCTCGCGGGCGATAGTTGGACGCTGATTGTCACGAGCGGTCCGCTGATCGGCGCGAGCTGTCCCCTTGCGGTCGAGAGTCGGACGCTGATTGTCACGAGTGGTCCGCTGATTGGCGCGAGCTGTGCGCTCGCGGGCGAGAGTCGGACGCTGATTGTCACGAGCCGTCCGCTGATCGGCGCGAGCTGTGCGCTTGCGGGCGAGAGTCGGACGCTGATTGTCACGAGTGGTCCGCTGATCGGCGCGAGCTGTCCCCTTGCGGTCGAGAGTCGGACGCTGATCGTCACGAGTGGTGCGCTGATCGGCGCGAGCCGGAGGCTGACGGTCGCAACCAGGACCCTGACGCCTCAGACCGCAGGTTAGCATATCGCGCCGGGGATGCGTATCATAGACGGGTCGAGGTGTTCGTTAGGCAGCCCTCCGGGGGGGCAAGTCGGCTCGAGGCGGTGACGAGACCGACTCCACAGACCCTGATCACCCAATGAGCGGAGCACCGACGTGACCACTGCGTTGCGGGTGTTGATCGTCGAGGACTCCGAGGAGGATACGCTGCTCCTCGTACGCGAGCTGCGCCGCGGGGGGTACGAGGCGGCCTATCAACGCGTGGACTCTCCCTCTGGGGTGAGGGCCACTCTCGAGCGCGAGACCTGGGACATCGTGATCAGCGACTACAACATCCCGGGCTTCGGCGGGCTCGAGGCATTGGCGCTGGTTCGGGATCGCGGTCTCGACATTCCCTTCATTTTCGTCTCGGGTACGATCAGCGAGGACCAGGCCGTCGCCGCCATGAAAGCGGGGGCGAGCGATTACTTCGCCAAGGGCCAGCTCAAGCGCCTGCTACCCGCCATCGAGCGGGAGCTGCGCGAGGCGAAGGGACGCGCCGCAAAGCGCGAAACGGATGAGCGCCTGGCCAAGCTGGTCGAGCACGCTCCCATCGGAATCTTCCGCTCGACACGGGCGGGCAAGGTCTTATCCGTCAACGCGGCCCTGGTGCGCATGCTGGGCTATGCCTCGGCCGCGGAGGTGCTCCAGCTCGACATGGCCCGCGACGTTTACGCCGATCCCGCCGAGCGACAGCGGCTCCTGGACGAGCACCCCTATACCGATCGCGAATACGACGAGATGGATGCCACGTGGAAACGCAAAGACGGCACTCCCGTGCACGTGGAGTTGCTCGGTCGGGCCGTGCGGAACGCGGCGGGAACGATCGAGTCGTACGAGACCTTTGTCCGGGATGTCACCGAGCAGCGACGCTTGCAGCGGGAGCTCGTGCAAGCTCAGAAGATGGAGGCAGTGGGGCGGCTCGCCGGCGGGATCGCGCACGACTTCAACAATCTCCTCACCGCCATTCTCGGCTCCGCCGAATTGGCGCTCGACACGCTGCCGGCCGGCGCTCCTGAGCGCGAGGAAGTCGATGAAGTCCGCAAAGCGGCGTTACGCGCGGCGGATTTGACCCGCCAGCTCCTCGCCTTCAGCCGCCAGCAGGTCATCGTCCCGAAGGTCCTGAATCCCAACGACGTGGTCGCCGGGATGGACAAAATGCTGCGGCGGCTGCTCGGGGAGGATGTGGAGCTGCGGGCCGCTCTGGCCGCCGATCTCGGAGCGGTGAAGGTGGATCCCAGCCAACTGGAACAGGTCGTGCTGAACCTCGCGGTCAACGCGCGCGACGCCATGCCCGACGGCGGGACGCTGACGATCGAAACGCAGAACATCGAGCTCGATCAGCGGTACGTTCAGGGACACCTGTCGGCGCAGCCCGGTCCGTACGTGATGCTCGCCGTGAGTGACAGCGGGGTGGGCATGGACGCGGGGACCCAGGCGCGCATCTTCGAGCCCTTCTTCACGACCAAGGAGAAGGGCCGGGGCACGGGACTCGGCCTGGCCACGGTGTACGGCATCGTCAAGCAGAGCGGCGGGTGGATCTGGGTCTACAGCGAGCCGGGTCACGGCACGACCTTCAAGGTGTACTTCCCCCGCGTGGCCGAGGTCGCCGCGCCCGCGACCACGAGCGCGGCACCCCCGGTGTCGGTGCGGGGGTCGGAGACGATTCTCGTCGTGGAAGACGACGAGACCATTCGGAGCTTGGTCCTGAAGGTGTTGAAGGGGAACGGCTACACGGTGCTCGTCGCAGCCAACGGCGATGAGGCCGAGCGAGTGGCGGGACAGCACTTAGGGCGGATTCATCTGCTCATAACCGATGTCGTTCTGCCGGGGCTGAGTGGGCCAGAGGTGGCTCGGCGCTTGGTCACTACGCGCGCCGACACTCGCGTGCTTTATCTCTCCGGCTATACGAACGATGCCGTTCTTCGTCGCGGAGTGCTCGAGGCGGGGGTCGCGTTCCTGCAGAAACCGTTCACGCCGGGCGTGCTCGGGCGCAAGATACGGGAGGTGCTGGACCAGAGACCGCCCTAGTCAGCGTTCATGGCCGCGTCCAGCAACAGAAGGGCAACGAAAAGTCGACGACGTAGCGCGGCCCCGGAGCGAGACCGAGTTTGGCTTCCATCAGAGAGTCAACATCAGTTAGAGCGATGCTGCGCCGGCAGCTGTCGCAGTCGAGCGGCATCTGATACGGGATGCCGGTCACCGAATCCCGGCTGACGACCACTGCGCGCCACTGCGCCACACACCCACGACTCCAGACCTGAAACTGTGAGTGGGGACTGAAGCGAGGTGTGAGACCAATTCGTCGCCACCCGGTCGGGACGCATCCTCCAACGAGGACCAGTAGTGCTATGCAAGGCCAGCCGGTCTTCATCGGTCGCGGCGCCTGGACGCGTAGACAATTGGGGCTCCTCTCGGTAGTCGCCTAAGAGCACCCCTCAAGTCATCGTGGCGCTGGGGGTCGCCCTCCGCCCCGAACCCCAGCGCCACATACCGAGTTGCGCGGAGGTCCCCTAACGCCCGTGATTCTGGGCCTGAGCCGATGCCAGAATATCGTGGGTCGCAACCTCACTCATGGACGTGGGCGTGGGCCACACTCCACATGGAAACCGTCGGCTCGGCCCCTACGGACTGGAACATCGCGATACCTGTAGGCGTGGTGACGGAGCGGCGATACTCCTCGAGTGCTTCGCGGCTTCGCCAGATCGAGATGCCCCGCCAGACTAACGGATCAGAACTGCTTTGGACGAGAAACGCCTGCAGCATCTGGGGTGGCAGCGGGCCGGCGGTGTCGTACAGGCGTTTGAGTTCCGGCGCCCGATCGGGCGGCACGCGACCTTCGAGCACAGTCATCACTGACGAGGTAGATGGCATAGCTATCCTGGATTGGTGGGAATGTCCGCTGGTCCGACGGTCTAGGGACCAACCGACCGCGTTGGGCGTCCGAACATGCCTGCTCCCGGTGACAACACCTGATTCGGGTCGTACTCCCTCTTTGCCGTGGCGAGACGCCGCCACACTTCGGGTCCGAAGTGCGTGACCCAGTCTTCGGCCGACATGATCCCCGAATAGGGCGTGTATCTCTTCCCACCCAATGCCGTCATCTTAGCGAAGAGATCGCGGTTGCTCTGCAGCATCGCCGACAGAGCGGCTTCGTTGTTCGCTGGGAAGCTGCGGAACAGCCAGATCGCGAACGCTTGCTCTTCGTGAGGCATCTTGAACAATGGGCGACCGAAAGGGCCGGTGTTCAGTGCGTACAGAGGGAATCGTTCGACCCCCGCCGGACGCGGCAATCCGGTCAGTTCCGGCGGCAAGGCGAGGATGTTCGAGACGAACTCCTTGGTGGTCGACGCCGGAGTCCATACGGTGAAGAAAGCGCGCCGGGTCGCGGAGGGGGTAGGCCCCACGGTCTCGCCTTCAAACCGAAACAGGTTCTCTGCGTACGACATCTGTACCGGCGTCGTAGCGGACTCGAACCTTAGCCCGCTCCGCAGGGCGGCCATGTCCGGCACTTCCGGTGGCGTGAAGTATTTCCCCAGATCCGCCGTGAAGGTCCATCTCCCGTCCTTCCGGTGCGCGCCGCCGCGAATGTGGTCGTAGCGTCCATCGCGTGCGACGCGCAATTGATCGCCGAGGTATGTATCGAGATCCGTGTAGGTGAGTTGCTGGATCATTACGTCGCTCGGCGCCGGCATCAAGCGCAGACGAGCGCGCACAATGATGGCGCATTGGCCCAGGCCCGCCAGCACCATGTTGAAAAGCTCGGTCTCGCGGTCGGGCGAGCAGGTCACCAGTCGCCCGTCGCCCGTCACAACGTCGAGCTCCAAAACGTTGTCCACTTGGGCGCCGTACCGGTGACTGGTGTTACCGATCCCGCCGACACTCAGCGTTCCGCCCACGGTCAGCGCCATGCATGTTGCCGGGTAGACGGGCGGCGTCACCGCATGGCCCCGGGTAGCGCCGACGATGTCGCCCCAATACGCGCCGGGCTGCACGTCCACGCCTAGGGCCGTGGGTCCGTGAACCGTATTGAGGGTACGGGAGTCGATCACGATGCCGCCCGCGACTTGGGTCTGGCCATACTGCGAATGCCCGTCGCCCTTCACCGCGACCTTGAGAGAGTGTCGGTTCGCGTACTGGACGATCCGGACGACATCCTGAGCCGAGCCCGGCTTCAGGACTGCCGCGGGGATCCGATGAAACAGATTGCTGTTGTCGACGGCGATGGCCCGCCGCGACTCGTCGTCCAGTAGCAACTTCCCGTCGAGGTTTGGGAGGCCCTGAAAGGACGGGCTCTGCGTCCCTATCTGCGTGTCCGTGGAGCGGTCGAAGCCGATTATGGCTGCGCCTCCCGCTGTGGCTGCGAGCGTGACAAACTCTCGACGGGATACTCGACGATTCATGTCGTGCCGATCGATAGGGTCTTCATCTGAATAGATCCGATGGTCGAGCGATACTTTGCGCGCCGTCTAACGAATCGCGCTTAAGCTGCGGGCGCTATGCCCGGGGGCGCAAGGCGGTGAGGCGGCACACGAGACGCTATCCCCAAACGGAGGTCCAGCTAGGCTCTGAGCAAGCACCGGAATCCTTGAGCGGCCGTCGCCGATTTCGTGTGCGATTCCCATCGCGAGCACCGCCATGAGCAGGGCGACGCGAGGGGTACCGAGCACCGCCAGGACGGCGGTGAGGCCGAGGCCCACGGCGGCGTGCAGCAGCCACCCGCCCCAGGGGGATTTGCCGGTGCTATTGGCGTTCATCGGGCTGCCTCCTCGGCGGTTTCACCTCACTGTTTTGACGGCTTGCCCGCCAAGGCGATTGCAAGGGTAACCAGCAACTCAGATGTGATGAGGATTTGTTGAAAGGCTTTGTCGAGCGCCTCCCACTGCTGATCGGTGCACTCCGGCCCAAGGCGGAGAGCGGAATCGGCAAGGTCTCTCACGTCACTCCTCACGTCGATCAACAGGTATCGCATGGGCCACAGAGTATCAATGGGCATTCAACAGATCGTCAACTGGGACTGCGGGAGGACTCACGAGTGCGCTATTGGCTGACCGTCAGTGTAGCATCTAGCGGGCCGCCGCAAAGACTTGGGCGGCCCAAGCGAGGACGCCATCAACACCCACGCCATCGCAGCTGTCGCAGCAGAGCGGAGTCCGCCGGATACGGACAGACCTCGAGAAGAGCAAGTCCACGATCCACATAGCCAGGCTCCTCCGCTGAGGCGGAAGGCCTGCTCCGAAGTATTCGATGATGGCACGCCGAAAGCAGGTATATCTAGCATTCGCTGCCTTGCGCATATCCTCGATGGCAGAGAGCTTCCCTGCGAGCACCCCCTCCTTAGATGCCGCGTCCACGTCTATGTCCGCTATTTCGGCGGCTTCCGGAAGACGATGACGGTCCCCTTGAGGGTCTTCCCGGTGCCGCCGGGCATGATGACCACGGCGTCCTTCGGGTCCTCAGGCGTCCCCTGGAGCACGATGGCCCAGGCGCCGGCCGTCAGCGTGGTATTGTCGGGCAGCGTAAGCGCCCGTTTGCCGAGCTTCGTTTCGTAGAATTGGACCACTTTGGACGGCGGGTCCCCACTCTCATAGGCGTATTCTCGGCCATACTCGTCGGCGGACGAGTTACCCGCATTGAAGCGCGCGCCCGGATAGACCGGCACGCCGAGCGCTCCCGCCGATGGCTCTCCGAGCTCTGCCGGGCCGGCCGCCTCGGCAGCCTGGCCAGGAGCCTTGAAAGTGATTTCGGTCTGGTGCGCACCCGCGGCCCCGTACTCCAACGCATCGTCGAGCTCCAACGCGGCCTCGGTCAACTCGCCGCTGGGCCTTTGGTACGCCCACTTGAACTCGACGCGCGCCAGCCACTCCCCCGCCACCGAGGGCGCGCGTCCCTTCTTGTACTGCTCCTGCGCCTCCGCATAGGTGGAGGTGAACAGCTTCTCGAACACGGGCGTAGCTTGGCCGGGCTTGAGTCCGTCTCGGGCGTCGAGATACCGGTTGTCGGCCGCGGTCAGCGTTCGAGCCGTTGCCAAGGCATCCTGATTCGTCGAGACCCTCGTCACATTTGACGCGAGCGGCACCAGGCGCTGCCGATAGAACGGGTAGACCTCTTCGATCGGGTGTCCGACAACATACCAGCGACAGCTCGCGGGATCACACTCAATGCCGCGCTTCACACGGGGCTGGACTTCGCCAGGGTAGCGCGGGAAGTCCGTGAGCGTCCACGTGGGGGCCTGCGTGTGCACGGATCCCGCGCCGAGGACCGTCGCGACGGCGAGGAGCCCGGTAATGACAGCCGGTGGTGGGTTCACGGGACCTTCGGCTTTTTGATCTTCCCGAAGATGCCTTTCTTCGCCTTGTTGATGGCGGTGTCCGCGGCGCTCTTCATTGCGGCTTTTGCCACGCTGTCCGCGCTCGCGATCTGCGCGCTCGCGGCCTGCTGGACCTCCTGAGCGGGGTTGGGCGGCCTGACCTGGAAGTGCAGCTGGATGCCGTCGCGCATCGTGCGGCACGCCTGCTCGTGCTGTGCGGCCGTCAGGGAGTCACTCGCCTGCCCGCGCGCGCGGGCCGAGTCTCGTGCGGCCTGCATCTGACGCTGCGACTGCGCGAGCGAGTCCGCGAGCTCCGGGCTCGCCATGCGCCGTACGAACTGCCGCGCCTGGTCGTCGGTCATGACGCCCGCCCCTGCATCCTTCCACTTGATGTCCGTGGGAACGGCGAACCGATCGGCGGGCACGGCGCCGTTCACTGAGGCCGTGGTCGCGACCTTGTTCATCCGCAGGCACATCACCTCGCCCTCGAACCGGAGCGGCACGGCGGGAGCTCCGACGAGGGTACAGACGGTGACATCCCCCATCTTGTGCACCTCGCAGGCCTGGCCGGCCACCGTTTCGCGGCCCTGAACCTGGGCGGCGTTCGCCACGCCACCGGCGCCAAATGCCTGTGTGAAGGTGGCAGCGAGCGCCTGCATGTTGGCCTGGAACCGCCCCTTCTCGGCTGGCGATAGCTTGTCGTACTCGTCGGCCATGGCCCGCCTCTGGGACGACACCCGGAACCCTTCCTTCTTTTCGAGGTCGACGCGGTAGCTCGAGTCCCCGGTTTCGAGGGTGAGTTGATTCATCTTGATGTCCTTCCCGAACACGCGGGTGCTCCCGTTCGTGCGGGTGGCCGAGCGGCCGGATGCGATGGCGAGCTCCTCGGTGCCCGCCTGGTCGCCGGAGAGGGTGTACGCGATCAGGGCGGACTTCACGGTGCCCGCCTGAGAACGGAACGGGTTCTCCTGGGCGGCCAGGGGGGCGACGGCCGCTGCGGTCAGTAGGACAGCAACCATACGCTTCATACGCGACTCCTCATGGTGGGGCGGCGTCAGCGCTTCGATACAAAGAAAACCGGCCAAGCGAGTAGCTCGCTCAGCCGGGTTCGCGATTCGCTCCCCTCGAGGCATGGGCGATCGCACGACTGTTGCGCGCCTCGGGGTTCATGGCTTCTGAGTTAGCGTCGAACATGCAGGCCAGGACAACGGACCGCTAGTGGCCTGGCACGGCTGTCAGAACGTCACCCTGCCCTACGCCCGTCTCAGGTGTGACCGCACGATGTTCCGCACCGTTGAGTGATGCCACCGGGCACCGCGCTTGGTGTGGTGACCTTCCTTGGTGAGCTGGCCTGCGATCGCACGGTACTCCGTCCCCTGTGCCGTAGAGCGAGAATGCGCCGGATCGTGGCCTGTTCCTCTGGCACCGGCTCCGAATAGACCAGGTCGTACTCGACGCGCTCGTCTAGGAACTCGGACGCGGGCAGTCCAAACGCGGCCTGGACAAAGCCCGGAGCAAAACGAACGCCGACGCACAAGCGGGGCCGTTCGTCAATGAGAAACGGTTTTATTCTGGGGCCGATGAGGCGGGCGTGGACCAGATCGCGTCCGCCCGCACGCTCAGCGTCGAACCCCGACCAACTGACACGTCTCGCACACCCCCGGTACACACCTCGGACGCCTCGCTGACCTGGACAGGCGAAGGCGCAGCTACCTTCGTCCGAACGCTGAAAGAGACCGGCCATGTCTGCGACCGTACGGGAGTCCTTCCGCACATGGATAGACGAGTCGAAGCGCTACGCCGCCCCGCTGTGGTCAGTGGCGATTCTTCGCGTCTATCTCGGCGTCGCGTTTCTGAGTGCGGCATCGAATAAAATCTTCGGCTGGTGGGCATCGTGGCCGCAGAACACGTCGCACTTTCTGACGTCCAAGTTACCTGACACGTACGCGCTTTACCGACCCGTTCTCACCAACGTGATCCTGCCGCACATCGGGCCCTTCGCTCGTACCGTTGCGATAACCGAGGTCGCCGTGGGCCTGTCGTTGCTGCTCGGGGCGGGTACGCGACTCGGCGCAGCCGTGGGCCTGCTCTTGATCGGCAATTATCTGCTGGCGTTAGGGGATATTCCGTGGCAGCCGGGTGAGGATCAGGCCTTCTTGGCCGGCCTCGTCGTCGTGCTCATCACGAACGCAGGGAGGGCCTACGGGATCGATCACTGGTTCGCTCGCGCCCGCGCTCGCAATGTGTGAGTACCGCAGGACGGCTGCCGGAGCGCGCGGGACCGTGTCGACTCTGCTCGGGAGCCAGGTGGTCCAAGGCTTCCGCTAGCCAGCCAAAGGAAGAGAGCATGAGTTCTCGCCAGTCTTCTTCCGAAGTAGCCCTCTGTTTCTTTGCGGTGCTAGCCGTCTTTGGCACTCTGTTGTTGTTCCCAGGAACTGGGCGTGTTTCAGCAGACGACCGGCGGCACGATCGGAATCGTTTTTCGACAGCTCTTTGATGAGGCGAGAGCCAAACCACCGTGGTGCTCTGGTCGTAATGCACGTAGTGGAAGATTTGCCCGCAGCCGAAGCGGGCATCCATTGCAGCGACTTCGTCGTGGCCGTGAATGGAGTACCCGTGCCGGGACGCGAATTCAACGACATCCTCAACAAGGATCTTCACGGACCGGTTGGGGGGACGGTGCGGCTGACCGTTGTAAGGTTCGATGGCAGCCAATCGGAGATCACTCTCGTGCGAGCGCCTTATCCGCCGCATGTGAATCCCGCGACCGATCCATTCGGATATAGCGTCCCAGGGAGATGGGGAACCGATCCACGTTATCCCTTCCCCTTACCGTGGTCACCGACGCTCGCTTACCAGGGAGTCGTCTACACTGAGCTCAACTGATACAATCGACTCCGGGCGAGGTAGAATCACCCGTGTCATTCCGGCCGCGGTCGCCGCGCTGCTCGGCGGCGCGCTGTGGTTCCTCTCGACAGGTGCCAAACCTCTTTGGTGGTTGACATGGATTGCCCCATTGCCGGTGCTGCTTGTCGCGCCCCGGCTGAGCCCCCGGAGAGCAGCGGCCGTCGGATTTGTCGCGTCCGCGATCGGTGGGCTGAACCTTTTGGCCGTGTACCCCGATGTCCCCGCAGCACTCCTCCTCGTGGTCGTAGTTTCGATTGCCATTCCCGGGCTCGTTGCCACGTGGCTGTGGCGCGTCCTCGATGCCCGATCGGGGCCCGTTGCGAGTGTCCTCACCTACCCTGCGCTGGTCACGGCCAGCGAGTACGCGGTGTCCCTGATCTCCCCGCACGGCTCGTTCGGCAGTGTTGCGTACTCGCAAGCTGACTTCCTGCCCTTGGTACAGATCGCGTCACTGACTGGCTGGACGGGTGTGTCGTTCGCCGTCTCGCTCATGCCCGCTGCCATCGCCGTTGCCTGGAACCGACGACGTGCGCCGCGCGTGAGGTGGTTGCTGCCCGCCGCAGCATTCGCGGTTGAGGTTGCGGCCCTCGCGGTGGGCGCGCTGCGACTTCGCGGAGACGGGATGCGGACGAAGCTGACCGTGGGCCTGGCTGCCAGCGACACCTCGTCCATCCACTATGGCGCGACTAGCGCGGCGGAGGCGCTGTCGGTGCTGAGACAGTACGCGATGCGTGTCGAGCTGCTCGCGGACTCCGGCGCACAGGTGGTCGTGCTGCCCGAGAAGTTCGTAGGCGTGACGTCCCAATACGCGGACAGCGCAATCCGTGTCCTGGGCGACGTCGCCGCGCGCAGACACGTGACGATCGTCGCTGGCATTAACCGCACGGAGCCCGCCCCACCCCGCAATGTGGCGGTGGTCCTAGGACCAGACGGGGCGGTCGCGCTCAATTACTCGAAGGTTCACCTAATTGGCGGGCTCGAGCAGGGTTACGTCCCGGGAAACACGGCTGGCACGTTCTTGCTTGGCCGCAACCGCGCCGGCGTCGCCATTTGCAAGGATCTCGATTTCCCCGGCTTTGCCCGTCGCTACGCATCACAGGGAACCGAACTGATGTTGGTTCCTGCGTGGGATTTTGAGCGCGACGGTTGGCTGCACAGCCGCATGGCGGTGATGCGCGGAGTCGAAGGCGGCTACGCCATGGCTCGCAGCGCGACTAGAGGGCGCCTGACGGTGAGCGATGGATACGGGCGCATCGTCGCCGAACGAGCGTCGTCAAGTACGGCGGAGCCACGGCTCGTCACCATGGTCTCGGCAGGCCCAAGAGAGACAATCTATGGTCGCTATGGCGACTGGTTCCCACTCTTGTGCGCCGTGGTGATCGCAGTCACCGGCTGCAGGCGAGCCAGCAGCTCTGGCCGCGTCATGCCCGGCTCGACGTAGACGGGCGCACCGTCGCCCAGGGCGGCAGCGCTTCGGGGGGAGTGTCCAAGCGGGAGCACATCCTTGAACGGCCCCTTGATGGCGAGGGGGCGGTCGTGCTTGGGATCGTGCTCCAGATACACGGTCGCCATTCCCCCGCGGCCGAGCTCGCGCTCGATCGTGTAGCGCCCGGCGAGGGCGGCTTATAGGCGGGCCAACGGATCGGCCACTGAGGGGCTCCGAGGACCCCATCATAGGCGCCTGCCCCCGGTGTAGCCAGAGAATCCTCGTGAGAGGTGTGCTTGGTTGCTCGTCGCCAACTAACCCCTCGCGCGGTCTGCGACCGGCAAACTCCTCGGCAACGCGCTCTCTAATGCCAAGCCCGAGCGAGGGTTAAACGCGCACACCGAACTGGCAGTCCGCAGCCCGCCCAAGGGTTGCGTCAGTAGCAACCCCCATCCATCAAGTGATCATCTGGAAGTCGACATCCACCGACTGATCAGACTCACTCGCAAGCAGGGAGTATGGAGCATTCCCCGGGTCGCGTACCGAGAGCCTCATTCGGAGAACTGCCGCCGAACACATTGCTCACGCCAGACGAGGTCGCAGCCTGGCTGCAGGTCGCCCGCCGACAGGTGCAGAGGCTAGGGATTCCGTGGATCGATCTCGGCCGCAAGACACCTCGCTACCAGGTCAAGGACGTTCTCGCATGGCTCGAGAGCCGCCGGCGAGACGTTGGACGGCGACGGCCCTCAGGTAGCTGAAAACGCATCGTTCCACAACAGGGCGGTCAGACTAGAAATGATCCTCACCTGATTCAGCATCGCGCCTCGAGTTGCTCCTGCTGGGCTCGAACCAGGACTCTCCTAATCCAGAGCCGAGCCGACCGGGTTTGTTTGGAGGACACCATGTCCGTAAGTGGTTGCCCGCCAAGCATCGGCGCCCGCAGGCTCGGGGGGCAATGCCCGGACTGGCCCGGAGAAACGCTTGTAAAACGCTTGCAGAGAGTTCTGCGCGACTCTCCTGAGCTAGGATCTGGTGAGCACGGCGTGTGACCGGCATGTGCAAGCGTTTTAGAAGCGTTTCTCTCAAGGTCGCAGAAACGCGCGAACGTGATTAGACTCGTCACCCGATACGTGCCGGGTTACGAGCTTTGCCGTGCGCATAGATCCCAAAGCGAGCATAGCGGGACTTCCTAGCATGACCGTGCGCGCCTTCCTGCGCGCTGTGAGTCAGAGTGAGTGGAGCGTCGAATTCGCTGCCGCTCGACTTCGGGTAACTCGCCGACGCGCCGGTCACGTCATCAACCAGCTCGTTGAGCTCGGGTACGTCGAGGCCGCCAGCACCAAGGGCGACCGCTCGTACAAGCGCTCCCTCGCCGGATCGACCCTCGCCCAAGCTTCCGCGGCTCAGCCCCTGCGGCGCGGCACGGCTGCGCGGAAGCTGGCAGACTTTCTGGCGCGCGTCCGCCGAATCAATGAAGACGACTACTATCTCTATCGCGTTAAGAAGGTCCTTGTCTTTGGCAGCTATCTCACGGCGGCCGCACGCATCAACGACATTGACGTCGCGATTGAACTGGTGCATCGGTGGGAGGACCCAGATAAACACTCGACCCTGCGCGATGCGCGAATACACGATGCCACCCGCAACGGGCGACGCTTTGGAAATATCAGCGAAGAGGTGTCCTGGCCGGAGACGGAAGTGCTCCTCGAGCTGAAAGCGAGGTCACGGGCCATCTCCCTTCATCCAACAGATGACGCCATTCTCAACCGCGCTGATTGCAAGACTGTGTTCGAAGACGTGGAATCGCTGTCCACGTGAGACACCGTGAAGGAAAGGCTGCGGAGAGCACATTCTGGGATCTCCCGCCGGAGGCTCTCCTTACTGCAGCCGACGTAGGCGATTGGCTCAAGGTCTCGCCGCGCCAAGTGCAGCGGTTGGGGATTCCGTGGATCGACCTTGGCCGCAAGACGCGCCGCTACCAGGTTAAGGACGTCCTAGCGTGGCTTGAGACTCGACGGCGATAGGGCAAGTGAGCGCCTCAAACGCGAGCGTCCACAAAAGAATGCTCGACCTACTCCAAGACCCCAACGACCCCGGACTCAGAGCCGCGCTTGAACTCATAACGTCCAAGTTCATTGGCGACGACGTAGACAGACAAGTCCAGTCGGTCCGAGATCTTGCCACCCAATACAGGCACACGATCACCCTTGCAATTCACGACCGCGCTAGAGTGGCGCGCCATGGGGGCAACCAGTGTGAACGGAGACTTGGTTGATCGGATGGTGGAAGCTCTTCGAGTTCCTTCAGACCTTCTCCTAGGGTTCTTCGTCAGCTTTTCCCGGTTCGAGTACGCGTTGAGGGCTGCGGGATTCAGACAGGATCCACCCAAGGAGGCCGAGGTTTCGTGGGACAGGTTCGAGAACTGGCTCGACACGCTCGAGCCAGCTGAAGTCGCCCCGGTTCTTCAGGCCGGTAAGTACCTGCTCGACCATCCCCCGAAGAGACTCGTGGTCAGGGATGGCGTTCCGGGTTGGGAGGTCCCAGGCCGCGACGGACAGACGGACATGCGGTTCCTGATGGAGGCCCTTAGGCGAGCTCGCAACAACCTCTTCCACGGCGGCAAGTGGCTGACCGCCCCCGAGCTGCCCGATCGGAACGAACGTGTGATCTCGACAGCATCCAACGTATTGCCTGCTCTAAGGCGCATGCCTTCTGCGGAGAATATCCGATATCACTTCGAGCTGTACTGACAACGCGTATGGCTCCCCTAGGCGATGTCGCTGCAATCCGGTGGGAAGATGCCCCTTGCTCCTGACCTCGTGTCCATCGCGGACAGGTTGATAAAGAGTGCGCTCCACAATCGGAACGAGCAGATCCGAACAGAGCTGTATCGACGGCAAGACGACGCGGTTCGAGATGGGCGGGCGGGAATGGCCTATTACCGCCAGGAACAGGAGGCTGCCTGTATTCGCGAAATGAACGAGCGGGTGGATGCGATTTGGTCAGTCTATCGCCGCATCATAGTCGAGGCATCAGTTCCCTGGACCGACGATATTCGCCGGGATGTGGTTCAGCGGATCGAGACGGTGATGGATCACGAGGTGCCATATGTCGAGGACATGGCTCGCGACGTGATCGTCCAGCATGGTCATGGATTCGACCTGTTTCTGCGCGATGCGAGTAAGGGGATGCGCGAGCGAATCGAAGCCGAGATGGATCTGTTTGGTGTCAGGTATCGCCCTGTGGCGGCGTCGGTCATCCTTCAACTCCAAGCCGATCGGTACGCGGGGCCTCGTCAGCATTGGACGGAGACCTTGGCCGCGCTGCGCAGTACGCCAGCGAGGACGACGCATGCGGCACGCGAGGCTATTCTCGCGCTCGAGGGCTTGGCGAAGATCGTGGCCGAAAGTCCCAATGAAACTCTCGGCGGATGCATCAAAGTGCTTAAGAAGCGCGGGCTACTGGATGGTGCGACTGCCAATAGCCTTGATGCACTCTGGGGACTTGTGAATACAACCCAAGGCTTACGCCATGGTGCGACGGAGGAACAGACCCTCCCTCACTCCCTGGCAGGGTACATCGTGAGCGTCTCGGAGGCTGCCTTGAAGTTGCTGTTCAGTCTGGACGCGCCCGCAGCCTAGGCTCGCCGAAGCTACCAGCTTGGGCGGCCGCGTCATGCCCGCCGCGTATCGCGTCAACGCGCCGCAAAAGCACCCCTTAGTGCCGCAAAAACGCCCTACCGCGTGAACCCCGTGCCGACCATAGTGGAGTGCATTTCCAGGGATCACCAATGGGGCAGGATGTCCCGGGCTCCCTTGGCTTCACCCGATCGAGCTGCGCCTGGTTAATCGCGATTCGACGGGCAACTGCACTGCGCAGATGACAGGATGCTCCGGTGAGCGAAGCGGTCGCCTTCTGCGGCGTTAGAACGTGACGACGTTCGACGAGGCGCTCGCTGCGGCCAACCCTAAGAATCGGCCGCATCTGCTCCTCGGGAACGGGTTCAGCCGGGCACTCCGCAACGACATTTTCGCGTATGATGCGCTCTTTGACCGCGCTGATTTCGCAGGTCTATCTCCGGAGGCCAGACAGTCGTTCGATGTGTTACGAACAAGGGACTTCGAAGCTGTAATGCGGGCACTAAGAAGCGCCGCCGCCCTTCTGTCGATATATGACCCCGACAACCCAGGTCGTGCGCAGCGTCTCAAGACGGATGCCGACGCTCTGCGCGACCTTCTGGTTCGAACCATATCGTCGAACCACCCCGACAGACCTGCAGAGATAACACCAGAAGCCTACGCGGCTTGTCGCACCTTCCTGGCTAACTTCGACCACATCTATACCCTCAACTACGACTTGCTCCTGTATTGGGCCCTCATGCAGCAGGAACTCGAGCCGCAGGTCGCGTTCGACGACGGCTTTCGTACCCCCGACGAAGGGCCTGAAGATTATGTGACATGGGACGTGGAGAAAACGGACCAGCAGAACGTGTTCTACCTGCATGGTGCGCTACACATCTTCGATGCGGGTGCAGAGATCCAGAAATACACGTGGATAAACACGGGCGTCCCCCTAATTGATCAGATCCGCGAAGCGCTTGAACGGAACTTCTACCCACTCTTTGTCGCGGAAGGAGAAAGCGATGGCAAGCTCGCTCGAATCAGGCACAGTGATTTCCTCGCGCGCGCCTACCGGAGCTTCGCGAAGATCGGAGGCTCCCTATTCGTCTACGGGCACTCAATGGCGCCAAATGACGAACACATAGTGCGCCTCATCGGGAAGAGCCGGATTCGTCAGCTGTTCGTTGGTTTGTACGGCGACCCTGAGTCGCCGGAGAACCGGCGCATCCGGACGAGAGCCGGTGCGCTCGCAACGTCTCGCGCGCGATCCCGTCCCTTGGAGGTCGTCTCTTTTGATGCTGGCTCGGTTCGAGTCTGGGGTTGAGGTCACGAGGTACCAGGATCTCCCCAGAGGAGAGCTGCCCGCCGCCTGATCTATGACTCTCATCGGCACCGTCGCGGTTACTGACTACGGGTGGTACACGAGCCTCCTGTCGCAATCACCTCTTGAGGACGTCAATTTCTGGAAGCCGTCTGCGACTCGAGCCACGCGCGCGCCAGAGTTCTCTCCGTTTCTCTTCAAGCTTCGGTCTCCCCACAACGCGATATGCGGCTTCGGCTACTTCGCGGGGTACTCCCGCCTTCCCGATTGGCTGGCATGGGACACCTTCAAGATTGCGAACGGCTGTAATTCATTAGCCGAGATGCGGGAGCGCATCGCCAGCATTCGCGATCGCATCCGCTTCGAGGGTGGAAAAGCTGCCGAGATCGGCTGTGTCCTGGTTGTGCAACCGACCTTCTTTCCACAAGACCGCTGGGTGTCTGCCCCGAAGGACTGGTCTCCTCGGACCCAGGTGGACAAGCGCTATGACCTGTCTGAGGGGGAAGGTGCGCGGGTCTGGCAGGAATGCATCGCTGCCGCGTCCACTTTACTAAGGGCAGATCTTGCCACCCACGTTAGCACGCCTGACAGCCTGCGGTACGGAGCGCCGCAGCTGGTTACACCCCGGTTAGGACAGAGTACGTTTCGAATCGCTGTCACGGACGCCTACCGCCGCGGCTGTGCTGTGACCGCGGAGCGTTCCCTCCCCGCTCTCGAGGCAGCGCACATCAAGAGGTACGCGGATCGCGGCCCCCACGAAGTCCGCAATGGCGTTCTTCTGCGCGCGGATCTGCATCGCCTATTCGACAAGGGCTACGTGACGATCACGACAGATGGGCGGTTCGAGGTGAGCGGCCATCTGAAGCAAGACTTCGAAAACGGGCGAAGCTACTACCCTTTGCACGGGCGCGGCCTTGAGGTCCCAGCGTTGAACCAGGACCGGCCTGCTTCTGAGTTCGTCGAATGGCACAATGCACACCTCTAGCTCGGCTAACCGTGCAGTACCTTGGCCGGCTAGCGCGGCGTGTTACCCAACGTTGCCCGAGCTCGATGTCGCAAAAGACACCCCTGCTGCCGCAAAAACACCCTACCATTTGGACCGCATAGGCGCGATCGTGCGGCAATCTTGTACGCGAGTACTGAATCCTAGCACGACGTCTCCTGCGATGATCAAGGCAGCGCCTCGAAGGCGATAAGAGCGTCTGATTATCGAAGGCCCTACCGTCAGCTGCGCGTTCAGCGCCGGTGCCGGCGCCAAGCACAGGAGTTCACTAATGATTGGACATCCGCTCAAGGTTCGTGAGCTTCTCGACGAAATCGCTCGCGGCGAGGTCCTTCTGCCAGAGATCCAGCGGGCATATGTCTGGAAAGGCCCGCAAGCAACGAAGTTGATCGACTCTCTGTATCGCGACTACCCGGCCGGTCAGATTCTCCTGTGGGATACGATTGATCTCCCCATAACCAAGACGCTAGCAGGCGTCGAGAAACCGAGTCTCCCTTCGAGTGGTCGGCCCAAGATTGTTCTCGACGGGCAACAGCGTTTGACATCCCTATACAAGGCACTGAACGGGGGGGACAACAGGATCGACGTCTACTTCAACGTCGAAACCGAACAGTTCCAATTGTATCTAAAGCGGCTGGATGCCGAGCCCCGCTGGGTCTCCGTTCGAGCGGTCGTGTCAGGAGAGACGCATGACCTCGACATCCTACAAGACCTCGAAACGCGCGGAGGACTCGACCGGAAGGACGCTAAGACGAAGCTTTACCTCGACCACCTGCAGCGGTTGCGAAAAATAGGGGAGTACAAGTTTCCAATCGAGATCTTCCGCAGCGATGACTACGAAGAGGTGACCGAGCTCTTCATCAGAATAAACTCAGCGGGCACACGGCTCCGAGCCGCGGAGCTTGTTCTGGCCCAGCTAGCCTTGCGCCTGCCTGGGGCTATCGTAGACAAATTTGAGGACGCCCTAGACGACTACAGCGATATCGGATACGAACTCGACACGCGCTTCCTGATCCGCGCGCTCATCGCGATCGGCACGGGACAGAGCCGCTTCCGATACCTTACAGAGTTTTGGAAGAAGCCCCCCCGGGAGATTGAGCAAATATGGGCCCGGACTAGGAAAGGGATCAATTCAGCTGTCAATTTTGTCCGTCAGAACGCTCGTTTCGAATCATCCGAGTGGCTGCCAACGTTGAATGCGCTGATCCCTCTAGCAGTGTACTTCGAGCGACATCCCGCTATGACCCCGCGAGTTGAGGTCGATCTGCTGCGATGGTTCTACGTCGCATCACTCCGGGCGCGATACAGTAGTAGTCCGGAGACAGCCATGGATGAGGACCTAAAAGCCATCAACGGAAAGAACCCGACAGCCGGGCTAATGAAGAATGCTCTACCCGCTGGTGTAACAAGCTCCGTCACCTCAGACGAATTCGACGATGCCGGGTGGCGGAATCCACTCTTTGCCATGACTTACGCCGTCGCTCGAAAGCGGAAAGCCAAGGACTGGTTCACCGGGGTCGCATTGGCTAGAGATGTGGTCGGGCCGGACCACGAAATCCAGATACATCATGTGTTCCCGAAAGCGATCCTGAAAGAGGCGGGAGTCAGAAAAAAGGACCGAGACGAAATCGCGAACCTGGCTTTCTTGGGCGCGCGGCCTAACCGACAAATATCGATGCGCGAACCTTCCAAGTACCTTGCGGAGATCGCGCAGAAACGCCCCGATCGACTTGAGGCCCAAAGCATCCCGATGGACAGGAAACTTTGGAAGGTCGCGCGGTTTCAGGACTTCTTGGCAGCCCGACGGGAGCTCTTGGCCGTTGCCGTGAACGACCTGATCGCGGACCCAGTGTGAAGGTCGGTACGCGGAGGGAACGAGCTCTCGCGATCGGGGCGAAGCCCGAGAGGCATTGAATCCGGAGGGACTTAGTCCCCGGTTGCATAGCCCGGTCACTTATTGCCGTAACGTGGGCTTACCCTTCGGTACCTTGGCTGATCCGGTGGTTGCGGCATCGAAGGACATCGGAAGCCCGTCCGCCCGGGGAGGAGCTACGGCCTGATGTTGGACCCCAGCGAGCTACCTGAGATTCGACGTCGCGTGCGGGAGCGTGCGGAAACGGATCGCCGCATCCTCGAAGCGCTGCGAGCTGAGGTACGGCCTCTCAGAACATCAGTCCGTCAGATCATGCCGCGGTCGGCAACAGCCATGTCGCTGGTCGCAAGCGACGGCGGCAACAACCACATTCAATTCGACCCCTTCATGATGGAGGTTGTGCGGGTGGTTGACTCATACGGCGAGCAGCTCTGCCTCGACGTCGTCTCCCCAACCACCGACACGGACGAACTAAGCGACAAGCAGTTCGATACAGCTGGGCAGCCTATCACCAAGCTCGGTCACATGATGAGCGCGCTTGGAAAGCGCAAACTGTACGACCTGAGCCCGATGATTCCGCGCCCGCGGCCCGGACAAGACCCAACAGCCGTCAACCCTTCGTGGGTGCAGGTATACCGCGATCTCTGCGAGTGGGCGGTACTCCACGAGCGCATGTGCCGTACTGAATTCCCCAGCGACACATTGATCGTCCGCGACGGCCTACTGCGATCGAAGATCTTTCACGGGACACTCTTTATAGGACTGAGGGACCGGCTTGAGGAAGGGATCGAACAAGCCCGGGCGAAGCGGAAGCGGCGGCTTTACCTAGTGGGGATGGCCAAGAGCAGCAAGGTTTTGGCCCGCTACCGGCTCGCGATGACGCTCGAGGACGTCCTGACCCAGGCGTTCCCCTGTTACGTGCGCGTCCCTCGCGAGATCGAGGCGAAGGCCTACGTCTGGCCTGAGTACGCCCGCGGACGCGAGGAGGAAGGAGACAAACCCGGCGAGGCGCCGAAGTTCGTGGCTGGCGTTTTATACCTGGTCAAGTTTGGTAGGGCCCCAGGTGACCCAATTTGGGCCGTGGACCTTCTCGAATCGCAGGTTGCGGACGAGTCCATCGTCCTCGGCCATCTGCTTGCAGACGCTATAGATGGATTCCCGGTACCGTTCTATCCCCGGTGCCTACAGAAAGCCCATGAGAACGCGGCGCTGGTGGACTTCGATATGGACATCCTCGCGGACGAGATCTTCAAGGCCATTCGGGGGGCCCTGCCCGCAGGCAAGACCGATGCGCTCGACGCGCTACGGCTTCACGGCGATCCCAGCTCACAGAGGTACGAGTAGTCATGACCGATCTCTCTCTATTCTCGCGCGAACACCTGATCGGAATCTTCCGCGGCTTTAGTGAAGGTGGCCTCGAGTTCCACGCCGACCTGGTCCTGCCGTACCAGGCGCGATTCCAAAGCATCCCGATGCACGGCCAATTCTTGCTCATCCAGCTCGCTGATGAGAACGAGGCGGTACTAGGTAGGATCACGTCAGCATTCTCTGACGGGCGTTTGGCCTCCGGCAGTGGCGAGGACTACGGCATAAGAGTAGTGAAGGAGGGCCGCGAGGTGCCCGACGACCTCCGCGAACAGTACTTGAAGTACCGTGTCAACGTGCGCGTGCTCGGGGTTGCGCGAAAGGACGGCGACAAGCTCCTGTTCGCCGCCTCGCACCGGCGCCTGCCTCACGTCGGCAGCAAGGTGGCCTTCCTGTCGCAGGCGGTGTTGCGAGAGATCGCGGGCCACAACGTGGCCGGAGCGGACCTCGGGTTCTTCGCTCTTGGCGAGTTCATCTACGCAAAGGGGGACAAACGCCTCCAACTCGAGTCGTGGATGCAACCCGTGGAACCCGTGGTCGTGGCGAAGTTTGACATCGCGCAACTCGTGTCTAAGCGGACGTTTATCTTCGCGCGCGCCGGCTACGGGAAGTCGAATCTCACGAAACTGCTGTTCAGCAACCTGTACAAGGGCAAGCCGACTGTTACCAAGCGTAGTGGCCGGCAGGTACCGGTTGGTACCGTCATCTTCGACCCCGACGGCGAGTACTTCTGGCCGGACGACAAGAACCGCCCTGGCCTCTGCGACGTTCCAGAGCTCCGTGACCAAGTCGTCGTCTTTACCCGGCGCCAGGGACCCAGCCCGTACTACCAATCATTTGTCGCAGGCAGCATCAAGCTCGACATTCGACGTCTCCGCCCGAGCGACGTGGTCTCCATTGCTCTATCACCGGAGAAGCAGGACCAGCAGAACGTCCGCAAGTTGAAGGCGTTGAACCAGCAGGCCTGGGAGCGCCTAGTGAACGAGATCGACGGGCATGCAAACCAGACGGATCTCCAGTTCATTCGCGACCTGCTTCATCTCGACGTAGAGAGTGGCGCCGAGGCCATAGCGGCTAGGAGCAACATGACTCAGATCGTGAAGATGCTCCACGACCGAAGCAGTCAAATGCTGGACATGTTGATCACCGCGCTTCGGACGGGCAAGCTCTGCGTCGTCGACGTGTCTCAGCTCCGAGGGACCGCCGCCCTTGTGCTGTCCGGCATCATTTTGCAGAAGATCTTCGATACGAACCAAGAGGAGTTTACGAAGGCGGAGCCACAGACGATCCCTACCATTGCCGTGATCGAGGAGGCTCAGAGCGTTCTGGGCAGTTCTGGCAGCTCGGGCGAGGGACCCTACGTTACATGGGTCAAGGAGGGCCGCAAGTACGATCTCGGCGCGGTGATGATCACCCAGCAGCCTGGGAGCATCAGTTGGGAGATCCTGAGTCAAGGCGATAACTGGTTCATTTTTCACTTGCTTTCGGCCGGTGATCTTCAATCGGTGCGCAAAGCCAATGCACACTTCAGCGAAGACCTCCTCAGCGCACTGCTCAACGAACCGATCCAAGGCCACGGCGTCTTCTGGAGCAGTGCCGGCAGCCGACCGTATCCGATCCCGGTCCGCGCCCTCTCATTCGAACACTCGACGCAGCTTCAGGACCGTACCTATTCCAAGACTGCGGTAGATTGTTACGCTTCCAAACTCCGGACGGAGTTCGCAGCGACTCTCGAGGCTGCAGAAGCAGCTCGGCCGGTCGAAGCGGAAGGGACCGTCGAGACCGAGCCCATCTATGCCGGCGACGGGGACGGCGAAGGCATGGATGAGGCGCCGGTTGACGCAATGGAGCTTTACCGCCAGCAGGCGCTCATCGCCCTAATGGAGGACAAGAGCTTTCTCCAGAAGGCTCGCAGCGATAGGGGGGTGACATGGAAGGCGGTGACTGTAGCGCTTGAGGAGAAACTTCCCGCCCAGCTTCAGGACCGAGGGCAGATTGCCTACGACCTGGTCCCTTCAGCGTTGGACACCGTGTTCGGCGCTGGTCGTTGGGAGTCGTACAAACAACCGAAGAAGGACGGCTCTGGAAAGCAGGTGACTTGGGTGAAAGCAAAGGCCTCAGGCTAAGGTCCGACCCTGCCAACGACCTCGAAGCTGCAGAGGGACGAGGTCCTTCTCCTCAATGGTGTATGCCCGTACTACACCATGTTCCCGCTCGACTTCCCCCTCGATCGGCTACGTGCCGCGAAGCCAGGCGAATGGGTCATCGACCCCTTCTGTGGGAGGGGAAGCACTAACTATGCAGCAAGGCTGCTTGGGCTACCATCTGTGGGTATCGACAGCAATCCCGTCGCGGCGGCGATTGCACAGGCCAAGCTGGTAGCGACGACTCCTGAACGAATTGTTCAAGTTTGCAGGAAGATCCTTGGGACGACGCGAACCCCTCGGGTTCCGAAGAGCGCGTTCTGGCAGAATTGCTACCACCCCGACACGCTTCGGCAGCTGTGCAAGCTGCGCAAGGCCCTTCGAGCAGACTGCTTAAGTCCAACTCGGAAAGCACTCAGGGCATTACTCCTCGGCCGCTTACACGGCCCGCGCCCCAAGGCTGCACCCCCGAGTTATCTGTCGAATCAGATGCCGCGTACATACGCCGTGAAGCCTGGCTACGCCGTTAGCTTCTGGCGAAAACATGGGATGAAGCCACCCAAAGTCGACGTGCTGGAACTCATAGAGCGAAAGGCCGCTCGGTACTTCGGTGCGCTTCCGCCATGGGTACCGGGCACCGTCGTGTGCGCTGACAGTACGTCAACTCCTCTCACTTCAATCTCCAGCAAGGCGCAGTGGGTCGTAACGTCGCCCCCCTATTACGGGATGCGGACGTACCTCCCTGACCAGTGGCTGCGGTACTGGTTCATCGGCGGCCCCGCTCGCGTCTCGTATGTGTCAGAAGGTCAACTGGAGCACACATCCCCCGAGAGGTTTGCAGAGCACCTCAGTCAAGTCTGGAAGAACGTCGCGGAGGCGTGTGGTGAGGGTGCTCGAATGGTCGTGCGGTTCGGCGGAATTCGCTATCGAAATCAGAACCCTAGAGAGATCCTGTGGGAGTCCCTCCGCATCGCCGACTGCGGATGGAGGATCACTAATGTGAGATCGGCAGGGCTGGCCACGCGCGGCAAGCGTCAGGCACAGCAATTCCTCGAGACGCTGAAGAAGCCGATCGTTGAGTCCGATGTTTACGCGCGATTGGACACGGCAAAATGATTCGCCTGCCGGCGATTGCAGTAATGCCTCCCGAGCTCGCTTACCCACCTCCACCTAGTTCGCTCACCGCTCTTTCCAGTCCTCGCCCAATCGACGCAAGCGATCCTGACTTCGAAATCCCCCGGACATCAAGTGTGATACCATGAACCGTCTTGCCGCCAGTGACTACTGCCTCAAAGTGCTGGGTGACGCCGGGGTGCGCCTCGCCCTCGGCCGAGCCACTCATCGGGTACACCAGCACGGCAAATTGTTGTTTGGCTGCCTCAAGAAAGGCGAGCGCTTCGTAGACGTCGGTGGCCGCTATACCTGGTGCCTCACGGGCGGACGGTGAACTCTGAGTCTTGTACTTCGCGTCAATGATTAGTGTGGCTTCACCTGTCCCGACGACCGTCACGTCTGGCGTGACTGAGAATGGCGTGACTGCTCCACTTAATTGGCTACGCCGGGTGCCCAAAAGATGGGGGATCTTCTGAACCTTGCGGCTCGGAAAGCCAAGCCGAGCCGCCAAGAACACGAGCGTTTCCCAGGAGTCGGCAGTCCGGATAACGAAGCCTGGTAGGCTCCCTCGAACAATGCTCAATAGATCGTCTCGATATTTCGTACCGAATCCCCGAAGCACGTCCTTTGCCAAGTCATATAGGTCAAGCCAGTGACGGTGACGCGCCGGCAGTCGAGGAAGCTGCTTGGGAAGGCGGCCGCCTTGTGGGCCAAGCCGTAACAGGCACGCCAAGAGCTCTGCGCGAGCATCGCCATCCCGCACCTCGGGCATGACTTTCGTCATGGCATCTTGAATCACGCGGTTGAACGTGTTCTCCCGACCTAACATCAATCCGGCCTGTAGGAATCCCTCCGCGTCCGGCCACGCGACCGATTCCGGCTCTACTTCCCCATCGAGCGAGAAGGCCGTCCATGTTCGGTTTCGATACTCTCTTAGAGGTCGTCGGTAGGCTCGGTCGTAGAGATTGACGATTGCCCGGGCAAGAAGATCCGGCAACCACGAGCGACTACGACTGTCAGCCTGGAGCGCTTCCCTCGGCAGAAGCCTTCCGTACCGGCTGAGGGCTGCGAGAGCGAAGTAGTCTTCACGCCAGAGGGGGTCAGTAAGAGACAGGAATTTTGGTGCCACCTCCAGCTCGACCCGGCCAGAGAGACGGATGATCCCAGCAACATCGACGACCCTGAAGCGTCCCTCACCCAGCTCAATGCAGCCGCGGACGCCGAGAGCTTCGGAGATCCGGCGAGAGGCCGTGTCAAGCTGGGTCGCGAGCGCCTCACGGGTCGTGCCGAGAGTGATGGCTGCTTCACCCAAAGACCGCCATTTGCCGTACTCGGTGAGCGAGAGGCGGCCTTGACCTGCTAGGACCATATCGCGCTAAGCATTGGCGACCGCCCTGAGAGCGGCGTATACCTTATCCGTCGCCAGCAGCGATGAGGCACCGGTCAGACGCGCAACCGGAGCGTCCGCGAACAGCTCTTCCTCAAGACCATAGGGACTTCCTGCATCGCCAGCTGCGAGAACGGTCGCAAGACCTCGCACGTCGCCAAAAAAGACCTCACGAGCGTGTTGCACAATCGCGTGCCAGATCCGAGATGCATGAGCCAGAGCCTCAGGTACTGTAGGCGCTGCCGAACCAAAGCCCATGAAGACACCGTGCCCCAGCTGAAACTCAGCCCCTCTAGCAAGCGCAATGAAGCGGTTGACTCTGCCCCAGGCGCGCACTGCTGCTTCGTAGACGTCTTGCACGGTCCCAGGCTCCGCCGGCGGCTCCGCACCTGCTTCAGGAAGTCCCAGGAAACTGCGAGTCTTTGCCTCGTCCGGTAGCAGTGGGTAAAGGTAGAACCTCCGCTTGAAGGCGACGTCTAGAGGCTCAACTGACGTGTCAGCCTCGTTCATGGCCGCCACGACGTACAGGTGTTTCGAGAGATACATGTCCTTCTGCGTCCCGTCAGCGTTTAGGACGCGAATCGCGACACTGCTGTGCGTGACTGCCCCGTCAGCAGCCAATCGCTTGTCATGCTCGATGGCTGTTAACAGATCACCAAAGATCGCCACAGCGGGTCCACGATTGATCTCATCAATGGTGACGAGACCGGTGGAGTTCTCTAGGAGCGCGTAGTCTGCCGCCTCGAGGAACGGGCCGCGAGTCGTGACGAACTGAGGAGCTCCTGCTCCAACACCGGGGGCCATGCCGCACACGAAGTCTCGGTACTTTGTGCCTTGGTGAAAGGTTGTTGACCATACCTTTCTTTGCGTCCGGTCGGGGCTCGGGAGCCATTCCTGCACGTCCGGCAGATGGGCACCAACAGGGAATGCGTGCGGGCCGGCAGGAGCAAAGATCGCGCCCGCAGCGGGCGGATTGCCGAACCAATGCCTCACCTCAGCGAGTAACCGGGACTTCCCTGCGGCGGGAGGACCATAGACAAGGACGTTGTTGTCCTCTCGAAGCGAGCGCAGCACCTCGATTGCATCAGGGGACGGCACCGTGAATTGAGTCATGGAGGTTCGACCGTCCACTCCTTCCAGCGAATCGTGCCGCGTATGGACTCGTTCCCTGGCGTCTCCCGGATTCGACGTCGTACATACTCTCGGAACTGAGAGTCCTCGCCGTCCAGATTGGTCTCATATAGTAGACGGGCCCAAACCACTCCATTCGAATCCTTTACCAGGAGGAAGAACCATCTCCGACCTTTCGCCTCATCTGCTTTGAAAGCGGCTTCATCAACCTGCCAAGCGAGCACATCACCAATACGAGCTATCCGAAGTTCCGCCGGCCTTGCTCCCGTCGGTCGCCACAGTTCCATCTCCGCGTGACCGACGGACCCGTCTTTGTTTTCCCAGTGTACCGTGCACAAGCTGACGCCCTTTTCGGTGCCAGGCTTCGCGAAGATTCCTTCGAGGAATGTGCCGAATTGCTTCGGAATCCTGAGATCACGAGCGCCACCACCGGCAGCCTCATCGACATTCGACTTGCCTTTGAGCTTTAACACATCTCCCGACTTGACCTCCTGGAAGAAGACAAGATCTGGAACGCCCGGCTTAGGCATACTCGGCCTCGAAGCTCTCCTCGCTGACACTGGAAGCTGCCCTTACAAGATGTGAGGGTCGATAGGGAACGGCGCCGGCCGCACCGGCTGCTACCACTCGTTCACGCCAAACGGCGACTCGCGAATCTGATTCCAGCCCGAGCCCGGTCGCGGTCTCCAAGAGCAGGAAGTCCCTCGTGATCGTAGAGCAAGGTTCGTCCGCAATCGGTGGCTCGCCTCGGTCCAAAAGTGGGAAGTCCCGAAGCATCAGAACCAGGTCGTCAAGCCCCAGCTGGTACGCCGATAGAACCCGCCAATCGATTTCCGCCCGGAGCTTACCGTACTCCCAGCCGGAAGCCGGGGCCGTGCCGCTGGTGCGGCCGTAGTGACTGCAGGTGCTCAGTCGCGCGGCGAGGTTCCCCAGCACCCTGCCTGTCAGCCCAGTTGGGTCAATGACTGGCATGGGGAGGTCCCTAAGGAGGAAATAGTTCACCGTTGTTGTAATTACCCGACGCACCAACCAATCGAACGGAATACTATTGGCTATTGCCATCCAACAGTCGCCAACGAGCGGCTCTACCTCGGCATCGTAACCGTCAAAAATGATGGTTGGAACCTTATTTCCGCACACAACTCCCGCTGGGACGCGAGCGGCGAGGAGGCTCCGCTCATTGGTTTGGCCTGTGATGTCGCAGAAGCCCACCCGTGAACGCACAACTCGGTCTCTTACGTGCTTTGGCAGCGTCCGCTCTTCGCACCAGAACTGTGGTTGCAGTTCGCACGTTCCGAGGAGCGGCTGTGGCACCCACACCGCGCTTCTGCCAGTGCCAGCGGCATAGGTCTTGGCAGCATGTCGGAACTGGTGAACCATGCGACCTTCGAGAAGGGGCAAGAGCCCATCCCACTGTTGTCTTATGAAATGGCTGCGGTCACGGGTCATGTCGAGTTCGCGCATGAACGCGGGGCGCCAAGGACCAGTTGGGTTTCCAAACCTGGGACCCGCAGCGGTCATAGCCTGAAACGTCCGGAGTTCGGACGCCGTCCTCACCTCAGGTACCGAAAGATCTGACCTCAGTCCACGCAGTAGAGAGCGGTTGATGATAACCGCCGGAGCCTCCGTCACCCTTTGTTCATTCCCGGCTGCGTGAGAGAGCCGAATTGGTTGGGTGCGGCCGCCGCGACGAACCGTGCAGGCTAGTGTCACGAACTTGAAGCGCGTGTCAATGGCGAAAAACCGAGCTCTGTTCTCGAACAGAGTCAAATGGAGACTGCTGGAGTGGTCCAGCAAGAACTTCCTGAGGGCGGTCGTTCCCTCAGATCGAATCAAACCCCCTGGTAAGATCAAAGCGATCCGCCCACCAGGACGCGTGATCTGAACGGCCAGCTCGCAGAAGAGTTTGTAGAGATCAGCCTCTCCAGAGCCTTGCGACTCGAATCCCTGGGCAACGGTGGAGAGATACTGTCGGAGGTTAGCCCGCCGGCTCGTCAATTCCGAGAGTCCGACGTCCTTCCCGTACTCAGCTCCGTAGTGCCTAGCGATTCCGCGAGACTGCAGGTACTCATGACGGGAGAGCTTAACACGCTCCCACGGCGGATTCGCGATCACAGCATCAAAGCCCCGAGGAGCCAGGTCAGTCCAGAGATTGCGACCGCTTAGAAGGCTGTCACCGACACGGAGGTGGCTGAGAAGTGAGGTAATCGCCCCCCGATCACTAGTCAGCGACGCGAGGGCAAGCGCCGCCCCACGCAAGGCAGAGCTGGACAAATCAGCTCCGTGAATGGATTCGGCTATCGCGTGAGCCAGGCGCCGACGATCGCCGCATCCGAGCAGCAGAGCTGCTGCGACCAGCAGCGTTCCAGTGCCTGCTGCCGGGTCCACAACTCTTACACTGCGGTCCCCACGGAGGCTGAGCGTCTCAGCGAGGTATCTGGCGAGTCGAAAGTCTGTGTAGTACGACCCAGCTGAGCGTCGTTGAGTATGATCTAGCTCCGGCCGCGCCAGACTTGCCAGGGCCAGGCCCGGATGAAGCGGTAGCCCCGCGAGCGCCTTCAGGATATCCGCCACCAGGTCATCGAGGGGCATATCAACCCAACCGTGGTTGCCTCGATGAAGAGACACGTACCACGAGAAGTTGAAGCCTCCGAGCCGAGCAGCAACTTGTTCCAGCGTCCGAAGCCGCGCCTCGACTCTCAACGTTGGAGGAAGATCGTCAAGGCCCTGTGAGAGACGGGCTGCTATCTTCGAGAGGAGCGTTTCTTCTAGAGAGGCTAAGCACGCCATAACTCGTCGCCCCCGTGGTGAACAAGGATTGCGTAGTTACTGTGGCCCTTCTTTAGTCTTCACCTCCGATTAGGACTAGCTGTTCGGTCTCTCCCGTCGCCACGTATCCGTCTATCGATCCGCAGACATAGATCCGCTCCACAATTCGTTCGTTCGTCCCTCTGGGGAGGTTCGACGAGTACTTCCCAATCAAATGCTCCGAGAAGGTCACGTTGCCGCGCGTCCGAAGAATCTCGAGAAGAGTCTCATGTGGGATGTGTCCCTTGTTGCTGTAACTGAGCACTAGCGCTCGGGCGGGACACGCCTCCACAAACCTCCGGAGCTCGTGAGGGGCCTTCCTCGAATAACAGTACGGCGAGGCAAGCGCGTGCCAAGGACGAAGACCAGTGACGCCATCGACTAGGGGTTGGTCTCCGACGGCGATCGTCTCAAGCAGGTGGTAGTAAGCCGCGTATTGGCGCTTGGTGTAGGGCGGATCTAGATAGACCACATCATCGGCTGAAACCGGCACCGCCCAGTAGTCGCCCGTAACGACACGAACCGGCGCGAGCCGTCGCGGCAGGGGGCGCGGCGCAACGGTCAACGGCCGAAGAGCGGCTGCCAACCACGGTTTCATGAAACAACCGTATGTGCCGGCAATGTTCGCGACCTTGTTTACGGCATGCAACAGATCACCGAGCAGCAGGGCACTCTCCCTCTGGCTTAGGGTCCCATCAGCGCGCCATTTGCCGATCGTGTCGCGAATCCCATCTATGCTCGCCGCGTTCTCACAGGTGAAGTAGTACCGTGCGTGCCCAGATCGGGCGCACCCGCTTGGTGAGTATTCCTTCCAGATGAAGCCTTCAACCTGGCGGGCGTCATTCAGCTGGCGCACGGCGCTATGGTACCGTTCCACAGCGTGGCGGCCTGGGAAGGAACGGAACTCCACAGCCTGCTGAGAGGTGCACGCCGCCTCAGTCATCACACCTGCACAAACAAGGTTGTCATTGGTGAGCACTTCGATGCCCGCTCGCGTAAGCGCAGAAGCCGCCGCTCCAGTACCGGAGAACAAGTCGATCACCCGACCAGGATTCAGCAGTCGGATCGCGGTCACGATGCTCTTGGCAAGACGCGTCTTGTTCCCCAGGTACCTAGCGCTCAACGCCCGCCGCTCCCTACGTAGAAATTGTGGTACCGAATAGAAACCGAACATTAGGAAGTCTGCTGATCGCGTCAAGAGTGCAGCCTCACGCAGGTTCCAGCTAGCCCGCCATGCTCCTCTTGAGCCAGGCGGGCCTGCCAGCTAGAATTCTTCAACGCGTTATCCTTAGGATCACACATGCCCTGGCGCACGGATTTTGTCGAATGCTTCTGGCTCGACCCCGATTGGGTCGGTCTAAGCGGCTACCCTGACCAGAAGGCACCCACGGCCGAAGCGCTCGCGAGTGCGGCCCCTCGCCACGTGACTCGCTCATACCACAAACACTCGGTTACGGCCGCACCACAGCGCCCGATCGCCGCGGCCGTGATAGCAGTTCGTGATCGCATCGGGTTCCGGTACGAGCGAGAGGTCGGTCTCGATGACTTCGTATCCGTTCGCGAAGCCGCACAGCTCCTCGACCTACCCATCATGACGCTCACCCGCTGGGTGAAACGAAAGGTGTTGAAGAGCTCGAGAAAGAGAGGTTTCGCGGTAATTCCTGTTCGAGAAGTGCTCCGAATGGCGACCGAGCGAAAACGGAAGCTGAAGCTCGGCTCCCGTCTAGTGGTGATCGGGTAAAGGAGCGCATATGAAATATCTGCCGGTGGGCGAAGCGGCCAAACGTCTTGGCGTTTCAGTAGACGTGGTCAGGTCGCTGGTGGAGAGTGGCGAACTGAGGGGCATCCGTACTGGCGGTGGTCACCGCCGGATCCGCGACGATGACGTCGAGCGCCGCCGGACGACACAGCGGGCGACACGAACCAAGCAACGGGTCAGCCGTTCCCTCGCCAGCGAGCGGCGTCCGGCAGCCCATGCTACGCGGACACCACGGCTTGTTGAGCCGAATCGCCAGCGCTACATCGAGGAGGACCAGGGCAGCTTTGATGACTTCAAGGCCGAAATCGAGCGTGAAGCGGCCAAGGAGCGCGCTGCCGCGGCGGATGCGGCCCGTGCGGCCGCCGCTGAGGTGGAACGAAAACGGCTCGAGGGCTGGAAGAAATACGGACGCGACCTGCCCTCCTGCATGTTCGTACCGACGGAATGGCGGGCTCGGGTCGTGGAGGACCTCGAGGACTTCGTGACAGGCAAGCGGCTCCCGCCGTCGCTTTCCCAATGGGAGGCGCAGCGAATCGTGGAGGCGCGGGTGGACCTCATCCTAAAGCAGTGTCGCGATGCCGAGGCGCAGCGCCAACAGCAAGAGACGGAGAAGCAGCGGCTGGATGCGCTGATCGTTCGCGGCAATGACCACGCGAAGTGGCAAACGATCACAGGCTGGGACCTATCCGAGTCGGACCGGGCGCGGCGGGAGGTCGCGAGGGTGCTGAAGGCCAAGGTCAGGGCTGACTGGACCGACGACGACGTCAAGGATCTGGTGGACCAGGTGCTGGCCAGGTGGGAAGACGACGAGGGAGAGGACCAAGACGACGAGGAAGCCTCGGACGACGATTACGAGGAGGACATCGACAGCGAGGAGGACGACGAGCTGGATCGGTAATTCTCGGAAACCTCGGCTGGAAACCTAGGAAAGCTGGACGAGAGTCTCGAGATTCCCCGCCTCGTAAACCAGGTTTATGACGCTTCCCGTCTCCACTTTCGATCCCACCATGCGACTGCGGCCGTGACGCGCGACGATTTCACCACGCGCTGGCGCGCCCGCCGCGACGAGCTTGCTCGGCTCGGCGCCCAGGTGAACGGGGCGAAGCTCTGCGACGAGGTGCTCGCCGACTTCGATGCGGTCATCACCTTCGAGGATGAGGCGCTCCTCGGCCTCCAGGACGCGGCGGCCCGCTCCGGATACTCGAGCGACCATCTCCGTCGTCTGCATCGCCTCGGCAAGCTTGCCGCACGCCGCGACGGTCGGCAGCTGTTCTTCCGCGCTGGAGACCTGCCTAAGAAACCAAACGTCGTTGACGTCCGACCCCTCCGGGCGTACGATCCCCATGCCGATGCTCGGCGGGTCGCCACCCGGCCAGACTAGGAGGTTCACATGGCTGAACGGCGACTCCCAATTCCGGAACGCCCCTGGCACCAGAGCAAGAGCGGCCGCTGGTCCCTCTCGCTCGGCGTCAGGGGGCTGAAAGTTCGGGTCCAGCAGCACAAGCCGGGCGGCACGTTTCAGCGGGTGTATCGGGTACCGGGTCGACGCGTGACGTACGCTTCGCTTGGGACCACGGATCGCCACGAAGCGCGCCGGCTCGCGATCGACTTCATTCGCGATCTCGAGAAGGGCAAGAAAGTCAACCTGGCCGAGCCGCTGACGCTCGAAAGACTATGGGACCGCTACCAGCAGGAGGCCTCGAGCTACCGCGGAAATCTCGAACGGACGCGGAAGCAGAAGCAGACCGATGTCCGGCTGTTGATCGCCGGCCTCGGTGCCAAGAAGCGGGTGGATCACCTGACCAAGAACGACGTGGAGCGCTACGTCGCGATGCGTCGTACAGGAGGAGGGTGGCCGGATGGTCGCGAGACCACGCCGGTGCGTGCCCGGACGATCCAAGGCGAGGTCAAGCAGCTGCGCCAGATGATCTACTGGGCCATGAACGAGCGGTTGCCGGATGGCTCTTGGCTGCTCGAGAGCAACCCGCTTCGCGGCGTGAAGGTGCCGAAGGAAGAGGACCCGCGCCGGCCGGTCGCGACGTATGACCGGTTCCTGAAGCTCAGGGAAGCCGCCCAGGAGATGGCGGCCATGGCGCCGCAACAGCGCGGGCGTGACCGCTGGAAGCGGTGGGAAATGGCGCTCGTGCTGGCGGAAGCGACCGGGGCGCGCATCGGGGCGATCAGTGGCCTCCGTTGGTCAGACATCAGCTTCGACCCGCCTGAGATCAAGTTCAGGGCGGAGTTCGACAAACGGGGCCGCGATCGAGTGGTTCCCATCCCCGAAGCGCTAGCTGAGGAGCTGCGAGGCTTCAAGGTGAAGTTCGCGGCGGTTGGTGACGGGTGGCTGTTCCCGTGCGCCGACAAGGATGATCACTGGCCCCGGGAGATCTTCGGCGAGCTGTACGACCGCGTCGAACATCACGCGGGTCTGGCGCATCTGAAAGGCGGTCGCTTCCATCCGTTCAGACGGAAGTGGGCGACAGAGCGAAAGAACATGTCGCTCGTGGACGTGATGGCGGCCGGCGGGTGGCGCGACGCGCAGACGTTGCACAGTTGCTACCAGCTGGCGACGACGGACGGGATGCTCGAGGTCATGAGCACGCCCGTGAAGCTCCGGGACAGGAAGGTCAGCACTAAGTAATCCGAAGAGATTCCAGGAGGGGCAGCGGCGTGAACGCTTGTAAAACGCTTGTAGGCCCCAAAAACACCAGAAGCGCGACACGACTCATCGTCGCATCGCGCCTCGAGTTGCCCCTCCTGGGCTCGAACCAGGACTCTCCTGATCCAGAGTCAGGCGTGTTGCCAGTTACACCAAGGGGCAGAGTACCGCCAAAACTAGTCGCATCCCGCCGCCGGCGGTAGCAGCTTCCCTTCCCTGTTGACCGGTCGCTACACACCGACGCCGACCCCGGCCCCGACCTTGCAGGCGCGCTCGACGCGGTTCTACAATGGCTACTACCACTCACATGGGGACTCGGGCGTGGAGGCGCAGCACTCTTCACTGGCTTTCTATTACTGGCGCCTCAGTGCCGGCAAAGGCGATGGAGATCTCTCCCGGCACACGATCGTCAACGAGGTCGTGGTGCCCATCTTCAACGACGCCGCCGTCCGCGCCGTGGCGGACTGCATCTACGCCCGGAAATACTCGAGCAACGCTCCGCGCCTCTCGAGCACCATCCTGCTCGAGAAGTGCGACGAGGTGCGGCTGTTCATGGCGAGTGGGCCGCAGCAGCGCCCGCGGATCACCGCGCTCGTGGCCCGGCACGTGGCCGCGCGCTTCCCCGCCGCCAGGCCGGTCGACTATCCCGCCAAGGAGCGCGCCGGCCAGGCCGACTGCGCCTGGTATCGGCGTTGCCTCACGCAGGTCACCACCATCGCCCTCGACCTGCACAAGGCGCCCGAGTTCGCCGAGCACCAACGCTTCATCCGCACCCTCGACGCCACGCCCGGGCTCCGCGCCTTCACCCGTGCGGCGATGCACGACCATCTCCTCCGGGGCAGCCGGACGTATGCCGAGCTGGGAGACGACAAATGGGACCGCTTCTGGCACGAGTTTCACCGCTGGGGCCCGGCGCCGAACCTCTACCCGCCGGGCCACCTGCTCGAGAATCTGCTGCTGGTCGACTGAAGGGCGGGAAACAGTGGAGCTGAGGGGGCTCGAACCCCTGACCTCCTGGGTGCGATCCAGGCGCTCTCCCAGCTGAGCTACAGCCCCGCGCGGAGGCGGAACGTAAATCCGGCCCCCCAAACGAGCAACCCTCGCAAATCTAATACCCGCCGCCGACGGGCGGCGCGGAAGGTTGGGGAGGTTCGGGAGGCTAGGGGAGGTTAGAGGAGGTTGATCGGAGCACGGAGCAACCTCCCCTAACCTTCCCCAACCTCCCAAACCTCCCCTAACCTTATCTTCTTCCCATGCGCGCCGTCTCTCTCACGTTCTCCGGCCACGTCGGCGTCTCGATCGAGGCGGTCTTCCAGCTGCTCACCGACCCCACCCGCATGGCTGAGTGGCTGCCGAACTGCGTCTCCGTGGTCCCGGGGCCGCAGGGCAAGGGCAAGGGCGACCGCCATCGGCTGCACTTCGAGCGCAACGGCCGCAAGGCCGACGCGGTCATCGAGGTCATCGAGTTCGTTCCCCCCACGAGCTACGGCTGGGTCGAGATCATCCACCGCCGCGGCTCGAAGACCTACTTCAAGCTCGACTTCCAGGGGGGCTCGACGCGGATCACGATGAAGTACGTGTGGACGCCGGCGAGCTGGCGGGCGTGGCTGCTGGGGCAGTTCTATAGACGGCGGAACGCGCATCGCATGTTCGATGGACTCCTGCAGAACCTGAGGAAAGCTCTGGGACGATAGGCGGCGGCAAGGCGGCAAGTACGGTGGACGTCGGGGGCTCCCGAAGCGACTGCGTATTTTTGTCGCGGAGGGAGCCCCCGACGAGACCGGCTCAATCCGCGAAGGGTACCTCGACCGTCATTCCGTCCTTTGCGACCGCCGTTTCCTTGAAGACCTCTCGAGCTTCTTTCACCAGCTCTTCGGCGCTGATCGAGTAACGCGCCGACACGTGCGACAGCACCAGGCGCCGAGCCTTGGCGGCCAGCGCAATCTGCGCCGCCTCGCGCGCCGTCGAATGCCCCGTCTCCTTCGCCCGCTCCTTCTCCTCCTCCCCGAACGTCGCCTCGTGAATCAATAGATCGGCCCCCTGCGCGGCGTCGACGACCGACGCACAGGGGCGCGTGTCGCCGGTGAAGACGACCAAGCGGCCCGGACGATTGGGGCCGACGATTCCCGCCGCCGGAACGC
Organism: Gemmatimonadales bacterium; assembly: GCA_035631795.1. Taxonomy (GTDB): domain Bacteria; phylum Gemmatimonadota; class Gemmatimonadetes; order Gemmatimonadales; family GWC2-71-9; genus AG41. The sequence continues at coordinate 41,157 of DASQIB010000250.1, forward strand.
TCCGGCCGTCGGGAAGCTCCACCGTCTCGCCGCGCTGTAACTTCCCCCATAACGGCCCTTCCGGAACTCCCGCAGCGCGGGCCTTCTCCGGATCGAACCGCCCCGGTCGTTGATGCTCCCGCAGGGCATAACCGACCGATCCTCCCCCATGCTCGGTGGCGAAGGTCCAAATCTCGTATCCATCCCGGCTAGCGCCGCCCCGCACGTCGACAACTTGCTCCGGCTTGACCTCAACGATGTCGACGTCGAATGGAACCCTTTCCACCCCTAGCCCAAGCGCCTGCGTGAGCAGCTTCTTCGCCCCCTTCGGTCCGTACAGCCGCATCGGCTCGGCGCGCGCTTGTAACCCCAACGTGCGCACCAACCCGATCACGCCGAGGAAGTGGTCCGCGTGAAAGTGCGTGAAGAAGATCTCGGACAAGGCAAAGCTCACCCCGTAGCGCATCATCTGGCGCTGGGTGCCTTCGCCGCACTCGAAGAGGAGAGTCTCCCCCTCCCGGACGACGGCAACTCCGGAGACGTTGCGCTCGACGGTGGGGCGCGCGGCGCTCGTGCCTAAGAAAGTCACGGAAAGCATGGGGGCGAATATAAGGGAGCGGGGAGCAGGGAGCGGTTCCCTCCGATGCAGATCGGCCGCCCGTGTTCAGCGGCGGGTACCGCTCCCCGCTCCCTGCTCCCGGGCCACCGCAACGGAGCTCAACCAGCTCCCGATGAGAAACAGCGCCCCGGCAATCACCATTCCTCGATGCAATCCGACGATAAAGTGCCCTCCGACCATCGCCCCCAGCAACGCGATCCCTACGACTCCGCCCACCTGGCGACTGGCATTGAGCACCGCCGAGCCGATCCCCGCGCGGTCCTTCGGCGTGTGCTCGATCACCGCCGCCGTCATCGCGGGCATGGCGAGCGCCGCCCCGAACCCCACGGCGACCATCGGGCCGACCGTCGCCGCGAGCGACGCACGGGCGGTGATCAGCGCGAGGCCTCCCAACCCGAGGCCGCCGATCGCAAGCCCCACCACCATCGGGGGCCGCGAGCCGTAGCGCGCGGTCAGCTGGCCCGACACGACGTTGCCGAGGCTCACCACTGCCGTTTGCGGCAACAACGCCAGACCGGCCGCCAGCGCGGTGCGATGCTGGACCTGCTGGAAGAACAGGCTCATCAGGAACAGCTCGCCGTAGAAGCCGAAGCTGAGTATCGCTCCCACCGCGGTCGCCGCCGAGAAGGTCGAATCGCGAAACAGCTCGAGCGGCAACATCGGATGCGTCGCTCGGCGCTCGCCCTCATACCAGTAAAAGGCTGCGAGCGCTGCCCCGACCGCGGCGACGAGCACCGGTCCCGAAGTCCATCCCCACACGCCCCCTTGAATCAGCGCGAACGTGAGCGCCGCCAGCGTCAGGAACGCGAGCGCCTGCGCCACGAGATCCAGGTCCCCATGGGCGACCCGCGGCACCGCGGGCACGTATCGCAGCGTCAGAAAAATCCCGACGATCCCCACGGGGATGTTCACGAGAAACACGGCGCGCCAGCTCCACACGTGCGTCAGGAGCCCGCCCACCACGGGACCCGCCGCCACCGCCACACCCGTCGCCGCCGCCCAGATACCGATCGCCACGGCCCGCTCCCGCGCGTCGTGGTAGTGATGCCGCAACAGCGCGAGCGAGGCGGGGACCTGCACCGCCGCTCCCACACCCTGCAACGCGCGAAACGCGATCAGCGTGCCCAGATTGGGCGCGACGCCGCACAGACCCGATGCGAGCGTGAAGAGCCCCAAGCCCGCGGCGAATGTCTCCTTGTTGCCCCACCGATCGCCCAGCGTCCCCGCCATGAGCATGAGGCTCGCGAACAACAGCGCGTACCCGTCCACCACCCACTGCATGCCGGCGATCCCCGTGCCGAGCGACCGCGCCATGTCGGGCAACGCGACATTGACGACGGTCGAGTCGAGCACGGCCATGAAGTAGCCGAGACAAACGGCGGCCAGAATTACGGGGTGACGAATACGCATGGGGGGAACGTTATCGGGAGCAGGGAGCAGGGAGCAGGGAGCGGTTCCCTCCCTGCATCGGAAAGTACCGCTCCCCGCTCCCCGCTCCCGGTCAAAAGACCTTGACGGTTAGATACCTTCCGGGCCGTTCTTTCAGATCCGTTAGGAGCTCCGTCAGGGACTTGAGCGTCGCGTTCAGATTGTTATACAAGACCGTATCCGTCGCCAGCTTGCCCAGCGTTCCCTCCCCCTTGTCCATCTTGTCGAGCAGGGTCTTGAGCGACCCCGTCGCGTCGGCGAGGCGGCCGGTGAGCTGGGTGAGATTGGTGCTGAGCGTGTCGAGCCGTTTGCCGGTCGCGGATGGATTGGCGGAGCCAAGCAGGGTGTCGAGGTGCGACATCACGCGCTCGAGCGACTTGAGCGTGGCCTGGGTCTGCTGGATCGCCGGCCCGTTCGTCGCCTGCGTGAGCGCGTTCATGCCGCGCTGGGTGGCGAGCAGCGTGTTATGGATGTCGTCCGCGAGCTGGCCCGGGTTCAGGCCCTTGTTGAGATTCGCGATCAGCTCCTGCGCGCTCTTCGCCGCGCCCTGGGCCACGTCGGCGAATTGCTCCTCGGTCACGCCCTGAATCGGCGTATTCTTGGGAAGGATGGTGTCGCTGATGCCGGGGTCGTAGTCGACGAATTTGGCGCCGAGGAAGTCGGCCGAGGCGACGCTGGCGCGCGCGTCCTTGTGGGGGCGGACTTCGGGATCGAGGTTCAACGTCACGGAGACCTGACCCATCCGGATCAGCCGCACCTGCCCCACCCGCCCCTTCCTCACGCCCGAGACGCGCACCGGGTCGCCTTCTTTCAGGCCGCTCACATCCTTGAACACCACGGCGACCCCCACGGCCTTGGAAACGATCGAGCGGCCGGTGAGCCAGAACATGAAGCCGGTGAATACCAGGAAGCCCACAACCACGAGCGCGCCGACCGTGACTTCCTGCTTATACGTCGGGTCCACGCGCCCCCCCTCCTCCCTGAACCAGAGCCATCTCGAGGTCCCGCTCCAGGAACTGCTGCACCGCGGGATCCCTCGACGCGAGGATATCCTCCGGCTTCCCGATCGCTCGAATCTTCGCCTGCCACAGGAGCGCCACCCGGTCCGCCACGCGGAACGAGCCCCGCACGTCGTGCGACACGACCACGCTCGTCACACCGAGTTCGTCTCGCAGACGCTCCACTAAACCATCAATCACGTCGGCATTGACCGGGTCCAACCCCGACGTCGGCTCGTCGTACAGGAGATACTTGGGCTTGCCCGCGATCGCGCGCGCGATGCCGACCCGCTTCTTCATGCCCCCCGACAGCTCGGCGGGATACTTCTCGGCCACATCGGCCGCGAGATTCACGAGCCGCAGGCATTCGAGCACGCGGTTGGCGCAGAACGCGTCGTCGCTATAGCACGCCTCGTCCGTGATCCCGAGCCGGATGTTCTCGGCGACGCTCATCGAGTCGAACAGCGCGCCGTACTGGAACACGTAGCCGATCTTGGCGCGCAGCTCGGCGAGCTCCTTGCGCTTGAGCCTCGGCACGTGCAGCCCGTCCACGATCACGTCGCCTACGTCGGGCCGGAGCAGGCCGTTGATCATCTTCAGGGTGACGCTCTTGCCCACCCCCGAAGGGCCGAGCAGGGCGACCGTCTCGCCGTCCTTCACCTCGAGCGAGACGCCGTCGAGCACGACGTTGTCCACGAACCGCTTGTGGATGTCGAGCAGCTCGATCACTTCACCCCCAGGAGGAGCTTCGTGGTGAGCGCGTCGAGCATGAGGATCGCGACCGACGCCGCCACCACCGCGGCCGTCGTGGACCGGCCCACGCCCTCGGCGCCCTGTTGCGTGTTGAAACCGAGATAGCAGGGGATCGTGGTCACCGCCACCGCGAAGCAGTAGCTCTTGATGAGCGAGTACCACAGGTCGAGCGGTCGGAAGAAATAGCGCGCCCCGTACGAGAAATCGGCGTAGGTGAGGCCGAGCGAGCCCTTGGCGGTGAAATAGCCGATCACGATCCCGGTAGCGTTCGCGAACATCGTGAGCGCCGGCACCACGAGGAGCCCGGCCACCACCCGCGGAACGAGCAGGTGGGACACGGGCGACCGGCCCAGGCTCTCGAGCGCGTCGATCTGTTCCGTGACGCGCATGGTCCCGAGCTCGGCGGCGTAGCGGGCGCCGATCCGGCCCGCCAGGATGAGCGCCGTGAGCACGGGGCCGAGCTCCAAGATCATGGATTCGGAGATCACGGCGCCGGCGTAATAGAGCGGCAGGGTGCCGGTGAACTGGTAGCCGGTCTGCAGGCTCGTCACGGCGCCCGCGAAGCCCGCCACGAGCAGGACGATGAAGAGCGAGCCGTAGCCGATGGCGGTGGCCTGCTCGAGCGTGCGGGGGATCCAGATGCGCCATTCCGCGAGGCCGCGGAACATGTCGGCGACGAGGATGCTGAAGCGGCCGACGTGGTCGAACGAGCGGAGGCTCGAGCGCGCGACCAGCCGTAGCGGGCTCAGCGTTAGCTCCGCCCCGTTTGCCATGTGCTGTATCTTGGGGAGCCATGGCCCGTTCGTCTACCCCCCGAGCCCGTACTCCTGCGAACGCGCAAGCATTTACCCGCAAACTTCTCCGCTGGTGGTCGCGCGCCGCGCGCGATCTTCCCTGGCGCCAAACCCGCGATCCGTACCGCGTGCTCGTCTCCGAGTTCATGCTGCAGCAGACGCAGGTGAGTCGCGTGGAGGAGTACTATCCGAGATTTCTAGAGCGATTCCCGGATCTACAGGCGCTGGCCTCAGCGCCCGCGCGCGCGGTGAGAGAAGCGTGGGATGGGCTGGGGTATTATGCGCGCGCGCGGAACCTCCATTCACTGGCGAAAGGCGTCGTACGACGCTACGACGCTACGTTGCCTGACAAACCGGAGGAGCTGGTCAAGCTGCCCGGTATCGGGCCATATACCGCCGGCGCGGTGGCGACCTTTGCGTACGAGAAGCCGGTGCCGGCAGTCGACACCAATGTCTCGAGAGTCTACCGGAGGGTGTTCTTCGGGAGTGGGGAGAGGGGAGTGGTACGGTCCGCTACAATCTGGGAGCTCGCGCGCGTGCTTACGCCCCGAAACGGCAAGCGGGCATGGCGATTCAATCAGGCGGTGATGGAACTGGGAGCGCTCATCTGCGTAGCCAGAAAGCCCAAATGTCCGGAGTGCCCAGTAAGACCGGTATGTAGAACAGGCAAAAGCTAGACGCGTAGACGCACAGCGGTGACAGTTTCAGGAAACAGTTTGTCCCGTTCACTCGTAACTGTTTTCCGCGGTGCGTCTGTGCGTCTAGCTTTTGCATTGCCGCGCTTTTTTGCCTTTCCGCGCTTTACGGGTCTATCATAGAGGCATGTCCTTACAGGACCGACTGCAGGCCGCTCTCGGAGACTCGTACAAGCTCGATTCCGAGCTTGGCGGCGGCGGTATGTCCCGCGTGTTCCTCGCCGAAGAAGTGCGGCTCGGCCGTCAGGTCGTCGTGAAAGTGCTGCCGCCCGAGTGGGCGGCCGGCGTGAGCGCGGAGCGGTTCGAGCGAGAGATCCAGCTCGCCGCCAAGCTGCAGCATCCCCACATCGTGCCATTGCTGACAGCCGGCGCGAACGGCGATCTCCTCTATTACATCATGCCGCGCGTGGAGGGCGAGTCGCTCCGCGCCCGGCTCGTGCAGCAGCACGAGCTACCGATCGGCGAGGCGGTGCGGATCCTGCGCGACGTGTGCGATGCGCTCGCCTACGCGCACGGGCACGGCATCGTGCACCGCGACGTGAAGCCGGACAATGTGCTGCTCTCGGGCAAGCACGCGCTGGTGACGGACTTCGGCGTGGCCAAAGCGGTCGCCCAGAGCACGGACAACTCGCCCCTTACCTCGCTCGGTGTGGCCCTGGGTACGCCCGCCTACATGGCGCCCGAGCAGGCCGCCGCCGACCCCGGCACCGACCAGCGCGCCGACATCTACGCGGTCGGCGCCCTGGCCTACGAGATGGTCGCGAGCCGGCCGCCGTTCATCGGCCCCAGCCCGTCGTCGGTGCTCGCCCAGCACGTGAGCACGCGGCCCGATCCCGTCACGAGGTACCGGCCGAACACGCCGCCGGCGCTGGATGCGCTGATCATGCGGTGCCTCGAGAAGCGCCCGGCGGATCGATTCCAGTCCGCCAACGAAATCCTGGAGCAGCTCGAGCCGATGACGACTCCGAGCGGGGGCAGCGCGGCGTACACGGCGGCCTCGCTCGCCGCCGCGGAGCGGTCGCATCCCGTGAGAGTCGCGGGGCTCTTCGCGGTCGCCTCGCTCGCCGTGCTCGGCGCGGCGTACGGTCTCATGCACGAG
>DASQIB010000251.1:0-9172 GCA_035631795.1 Gemmatimonadales bacterium
GGTGCTCGCGGCCACGGGGATGGCGCGCGGCTACGGCGTGCCACGCTAGAGCGAGCGCTTCAGGGCCGCGGCGAGAGTCCGAGCGTCTCCCGGCTCCTTGTGGGACCGGCCGTTGATGAAGAACCTGGGCGTGCCGCTCACGCCGCTCTGCGCCCCGCTCACGACGTCGCGCTCCACGCGCGCCGCGTGCGTGTGGGCCGTGAGCTCGCGCTGCACGCGCGGCACGTCCAGCCCGAGCTCCCCCGCGTACTTCAACAGGTCGTCGTCCTCGAGCGCGTGCTGGCGCTGATACAAGAGATCGTGCATCTCCCAGAACTTGCCCTGCGCGGCGGCCGCTTCGGCGACCTCGGCCGCGTGCTGGGCGTGCGGGTGCTCCTCGACCAGGGGGAAATGCCGGAACACGAACCGAACCTTGGGACCGAGCTCTTTCAGAACCCGCTTGAGCTCCGGATAGGCCCGGCCGCAGAACGGGCACTCGAAATCGCCGTATTCGACGAGCGTCACGGGAGCGTCCGGGGGTCCGAACGCATGATCGCCGCGGCCGACCGGGGGGGTGAGCACGATCGGTTACCTGGGCCGCTCGAGCGCGGCGCGGTCCCAATGGGCGAGATCCGCGGCGGCCTCGTACGCCGACTGCACGAAGGTGAGTACGGCCTCGTCGGGGGATGGGGCGTGGCGCACCACGTCGTATGGCAGGATGAACTCGCCTAGGTCCCGATGGTAATACGCGCCGTCCGGCCGGACGGGGCGATCCGCGAATCCCTCGGGTTGGGGATAGGCATAGGCGTAGAACGCGGGCTCGTGAAACGGGCCCGGCCCCAGCAGGCTCCCCGGCCAGAACCCGCAGCTCGCGCACTCGTGCGAATACGCCTCGACCATGACGTAGTTGGGGCAGTTCGGGACGCCGCCCGCATGCGCCGGGGCCCGCCGCCCCGAGAAGCGCGTCGCGGCGAGATCGAATCCGCCCCAGAAGAAATGCACCGGACTCGACTTGCCGATGAAGCGACCTCGGAATTCCTTGAGCACCCGATCGGCCTGGACCAGGATCCGCCAGCACCGCTGCGCCGCATCGGCGTCATACGCGGCGTGCTCGCGGTCCTTCGGGAACGGAATCGCGGTCACCACCTCGACGGGGTGCGGCATGATGCGCACGTCCACCTTGAGCGAATGGAGCGTCGCCCGGTACGCCGCGTAGAAATCGGCCACTGACTGGGTGACCAGAGGAATAGAGCGGGTTGCGCCGTCGCTCGTTCGCACCTTCAGCTGGTGGTCGAGGAAGTCGAAATCCACCCCCAGGGTGCGCGTGCCGCAGGGCATCGCCGACGTGGTCAAGCCGCGCGGCGTGACGTACAGCGCCACCTGCCACCAGTGGTTTTGCGTCGGCGCGAGCCCGAGACGCGTTTTTCCGACGATCTGCGTCCACATGTGGAGCGTGGCGTATGTGTCCCGCCACGCGTCCAGTGGCAGTGCCGGCCAGACGTCGCCCCTCATCGACGCGTCGGCGTCGGGGCGGGCTCCATCATCAGCTCGTCCACATAGCACCACCCCCAGTCCTCGCCCGGCTCCAAGCTCCGGATGAGCGCGTGATGCGAGCCGTGGTAGTGTTTGGTGGCGTGCTTGTTGGGTGACTGGTCGCAGCAGCCGACGTGCCCGCAGGCGAGGCACAGCCGCAGGTGGACCCACCAGCTGCCCATCTTCAGGCACTCCTCGCAGCCGTCCGGCGTGCGCGGCTTCACGTCCTTCACCTGGTCGAGATGCGTGCAGGTCTGGGCCATGCGATTGCTCCCGAGAGCCCGGGAAAGATAGCGCGGTTGAGGTGGTTCGGTCGGCGCACGAGATGGTCTCGCTGCCGTGATGGAGCCCTAGATGACGAAGGTGTTCCGCACACGCCGCGATCGAAGCGTATACGCGACCCAGAGCGCGGTTCCCAGCGACGTGCTCGCGAGCGCGCTCCATTCATTGGTGGCCCTGCTCTGCAGAGGGGGCAGCGAGCTCACGGCAACGGCGTCCAAGAGCTGAATGATCACGCGCGCGACGCCGAACACGATGAATACCGAGGGGAACAACCGGTTGCGGCGAAAGAACAGCCACAGCTGCAGGCCGGAGAATACCAGGATGGCCAGATTACACACGAGCTCGAAGAGCAAGCTGGGCGCCCAGAGCGGATGGTATGCCGCTCCGCTCGGCGTCGTCAAACGCGCCCACGACGAGGCGGTGTAGGTGGGCGCAACGCGCACCAGGTACAACAGCACGCGCAACGGCAGGACGATGACGCCGATGGCCATCACGACTAACCAGCCGCCGAGCCCGCTCGGTCCTCCGGCCCCCGCGCGCGGTCTGAAGGTCGGCCACCCCGCGGGCTGGAGTCGAGGCAGGCGGATCGCGAAGACCAGGGCAATCCCGAGCGTGAGCAACCCGGTGAGCAAGATCGACCAGTTCACCTCGTGGGGATCGAGCCAGGTGGCCAGCGTTGCAGCTGCACCAGGGGGCGTCACGCTGAAGGTCAGGAGCTTCCAGATCCGTGACAGCGCCCCTGTGCCCGATTCCTTCAATACGCATCCGCTCTCGATCACGAGCGTCCGGGGACTGAACGACGCCCTCAACGTGCCGGTGATCAACGGCACGTGCACAACCTGCCACGGACTCGCCCAACGTCGGGAACCATTCGCTGCCGGTGCCGCTCGATATCGGGACGAGCCATGCGCTCCAGTACGAGCAGGACCCCAACATCCGCGCGGCCCTGGCCCAGTTGAGCATGGCGAGCGGTGGGGTAGGTCGAGGCCTTCACCGCCCGTCGTATGCCGCCTGCAGGCCCTTGATGTCGATCTTCTTCATCTTGAGCATGGCCTGCATGGCCCGGTTCGCCTTCTTCGGATCCTTGTCGCCCAGCATCTTCCCGAGGGCGGTGGGAATGATCTGCCACGAGAGGCCGTACTTGTCCTGCAGCCACCCGCATTGGTCCTCTCTTCCGCCGGCGGACAGCCTTTTCCAAAGCTCGTCCACTTCCTGCTGGGTCTCACAGTTCACGAACAGGGAAATGGCCGGCGTGAACTTGAACTGCGGCCCGCCGTTCAAGGCATGGAACTCCTGGCCCTCGAGCTGGAAAGTGCAGGACATGACCGATCCCTTCGGGCCGGGTCCCGCGCCTCCGTAGCGGGTTACGCGAACGACCTTCGAGCTCTTGAAAATCGATACATAGAAGTTCATCGCCTCTTCGGCGTTGCCGTCGAACCACAGGAACGGGACGATCTTCTGCATAGAGCCTCTCTCACCGTTGAGGTTATGTCATCGTGCCGCGGGCATCGACGCCAGCAGCTCGACGAGTCGATCGTAGCTCGCTTCCACGCCCTTCTCCATGCCCGACTTGAGGACCGCGTCGCGCGCCTCCTTCGATTCGTAGCGCATCGTCTGCGTGAGCGTGGTCCGGCCACCCTTCTCGACGAGGACGAGGGTGTTGAGTCCTTCGCCCGCATACCACGCCTCGTCGAACCGCTCGGTGGTGACGAGCCGCTCGGGCGCTACGATCTCGCGGTACACGCCGCCGATCCCCATCGTGCTTCCGTCATTGTCGCTGCGCCACACCCAGCGGTACTTGCCACCTACCCTCAGGTCGATCTCACATACCGGCATCGTCCAGCCCGGCGGTCCCAGCAGCCACCGCTTGACGAGCTCGGGCTTGGTGTGGGCGTCGAACACGAGTGTGCGCGGCGCATCGAACACGCGGGTCATGGCGATCTCGCGATCCGACGGCATCGTGACTTTCAGCTGTCCCATTTTGGCTCCTTGGTTTTCAGCTCCTCGAGCAACGCATCGAGGCGCTGGTAATTCCCCTCCCACAGCCGGCGGTAGCGCTCCAGCCATTCGATGGCTTCCGCGAGTCGCTTCGGCTCGAGCCGCCGCGGGCGGCGCTGCGCGTCGCGGCCCCGGCGGATCAACCCGGCGCGCTCGAGCACCTTCAGGTGCTTCGAGATCGCGGGCTGGCTCATGGCGAACGGGCGGGCGAGCTCCGCCACCGATGCCTCACCCGACGCGAGCCGGGTGAGGATGGCGCGGCGCGTGGGATCGGCCAGGGCGGCAAAGGTCGCGTCGAGACTTGCTTGCATAACCATATGGTTATATATAGCCTGCTGTAGCCTGCGTCAACCCCGGGCCCGACGCAGCCCCATAGATTGGCCGCCATGCGGAACCTCGCGAATGCCGTCGCGGCCATCGGGTTGCTCTCGGGCGCGGCCGAGCCCACGTCCGAGTCCTACGCCATCTCGCAGAGCGCCCTCGTCCAGGTCGGGGACTCCCCGCGACTCTACCTCGCGCGCCCGGACTCGGGTCTGGAAGCGCTGGATCTTCGCTCCGGCCGCCTGCTGTGGCGCACGAGGCAAGCATCTTTTCCCATCATGGTACTCGAGGACCGCCTCCTGACACTCATGCCCGTACCGCCGGGAAAAGACGGCTGGCGGCTGGCCATTTTGAGTGCACGCTCGGGGAGAGTCCTGACGAAGCTTCCGGTGTGGGGGCAGGGAAGTGGAGTCGGAGTCGTGGGAGGCGGTCTGGGTTCGATGACGACGATGTGGAGCGTTTCGCGCGGCGGTTGGGATTATGTCGTCTGGCGAGCCGTCATCACGCCCTTCTCTCCCGTTCTCACTCCCCATCCGCGACCAGGCTACACCAAGACCGGAGCGGCGCGGGTCGACCTCGCTCGCGGTACGCTCGTTCCCGTCAACGAGGACCTCCCGAACGCCGACCTCGCGGTGCAGACTGACCGCCAGGCGGGCTACACGCTCGGGCCGTTCGAGATCGAAGGGCTGACGGTGCGAGCCGCCGTACTGCGCGACGACCCGCAGACGATGCGGATCGTGTTGCGGCGCACCCGCGGAACAACGGTCCTCCCCGACGTCGAGCTGTGCCGCGTGCCCTGGAACAGCGCGGGCGTGAGCGTATCAGCCGACCGACGGAACGTCGTCGGGGCCTGCCAACAGCGCTACCAGAGTAGAACCGCGCGCTACCAGTACGATCTCGTGGTGCATTCCACCGTGACGGGCGAGCGCGTGGGACACGTCGTCAGCGACGCGTTTCCAGGCACCTGGGTGTTGTGGAAGGACAGGCTCGTGTTCTTTGTCCCCGAGCGCGTCGTCGTAGAGGATTTGTCGCGAGGCAGGGAGCTGTTCGAGCGACCCGTCCGTACGCTGCGCTACCTGGGACCCTATCCACCCCGAGCGGCGTCACCGCGACCCTAAACCAGCCTCACTTCCGCCTCCCCCCCTTGCGTTTCAGCCCGCACTGGGGGGATATGGGGGCCCGCTGTTCCACCGCCTTGGAGGGGGGAGGGAGAGGATCGCCATGACCGTCGCGTCCGCTCGTTGCGCGCTTCTGTGCTTCGCGCCGCTCGTCGTTGGTTCGCCTGCAGCCGCCCAGACCGCCACGCGTGCCCCGGCCTCGGCCCCGGCCGGAGCAACGGCCGCGTGGACCGCCCGGATGAAAGGGGACATTCGCTGGCAGCAGGTCACGCCCGCGGGCGCGCTGCTCGTCTCGACTGACGCCGCGCTCGCCGGGGTGGACATCGAGACCGGTCAGATCACCTGGGAGAAAGCCGAGCTGGGGGGGCTTCCGGTGGACAGCGTGCGCATCGTCGAGGGATCGCTCCTCATGGAGGCCGCGCGCCCCAATCTCCTCGTGATCTTCGACCCGGTGACGGGCGGGGTCGTGTTCGACTCGCGGCGTCTGTCCCTCGCCCAGGTCGTCACGAAGCGCGTGCTGCCACAGAGCGGCACGCTGCTGGTGCACGGCCGTCGGGCCCAAGGGCCGCCGGTGGTGGCGCTGTACGATCTCGCCACCGGCGAGCAGCGTTGGGCCAATGAGACGCTCTTCGAGCAGACCGAGCCCCAAAAGAAGGGCCTGGGCGGCCTGATGCAGAACCTGGTGCGCGCCGCGTCGGAGGCGACCGCGCTCGACGTGCTTCAGGCGGGGCCCGACATGATCGTGGTGCACACGCTCAGCGGCCTGCGCGCCATGGATGCGAAGACGGGGGCCGTACGCTGGAGTGCGATATTGCCCACCGCGCGCTCGGGCAGCCTGCCGCACCACGTGCAGCTCTACCCATCGCTCGCGACCTCCGATCGGATCTACGTGAGCTTCGACGACCGCCTCATGGCCTATCGCCTGGCCGATGGGAAGGCGCTGTGGGCCCAGCCCGCGACCGTGGACGGGCGGGTTCGCGACATCGTGCAGCATCCCGCCGGGATCATCATGCTCCCCGAAGGGGCGCCCGAGGGTGAGGGGACCAGCAATCGCCGGGTGGTGATCAACGGCGTGGTGCAGACCGGACTCAACGTGGCCCGGTACGACGATGGGACGACGATCGCCCAGAAGCCGGTCCACATGCGCGGCAACGTGACCGACGCCCTCATCGTGGGCGACGCCGCGGTGCTGACGACCGATGCGGAGTCGAAGACGTTCGTGAACGTGCTGGACGTGGGCACGGCCACCCTGCGCCTCAAGAAGGACGTGAAGATCAAAGGGCAGCTTGCGTATGCCGAGCTGACGCCGGCGGGCCTGCTGTATGTGTCGCGCCCGGACGCGGGCACGGACGCCGAGGTGAACGTCGTCGACCTTGGCAGCGGCGACTTGCGGTTCAAGGACGCCATTCAGGGAGACCATCGCGCCTACCTGTATAATGCGGTCGACGGTCGCACGCTGTACGCGTTCGCGAACAAGGATCACAAACTCTACGCCGTGGATCGCGATGCCGGCACGTTCAAGCCGCTGAGTGGAGAGATCAAGCTGCAGGGTGGGGAAGACGTGACGGGACTCGAGGTCCGGCCCGCGGGGATCGTGCTCACCTCGTCGCAGAATCTCGTGGTCGTGGGGCGGGACGGGCAGGTCAAGCAGCAGGTCTACTATCCGGCGCCTCAGCTGCCAGGACTGTTGCGGGCTTTGCACACCCTCAACGCGGTACGCGCCGGCCTGTACGGCGCGGCGGCCTCCGCGTACGGCGACGCGTTCGCCCAGGCGTCCCGCAACGCGACGGATACGACGGCCAAGCGGATCACCGGGCAGCTCGCGACCGCGTACACTCAGGGTGGGGCGCAGCTCACGGGTTACTCACGCCAGTCGGCGGCGCTCGCCACCAAGCGCTTCAAGGCCTCGCTCGCCGTGCCGGGCTCGGTGTTCATGTTGACCAAGGCACCCGAGGGAAACGGCAACGTCCTGCTGCAGATCGACAAGGAGAGCGCGCAGGCGCGCTCGCGCGTCGACCTCGGCAAGGAGCGCGAGCCGGTCTACGCGGTGGACGACGTCGCCGGGATGCTGTTCCTGCGGACGGCGCCGGGGACGCTCGTCGGCTATCGCCTGTAAGACCGGCAGCGCAGTTCGGGAATGCGCCTTCGCTAGTGTGCTTCGAACATTCCCACGGCCCCCTTCGTTGCGTCCGCGAATGCATGGCTCACGAAGGGATACGTCCCCGGCTCGACCAGGCGCGCCTCGAAGATCGCGCTTCCGCCGACCGGCGCGCTCATCGTCTGCACACCCTCCAACGGGTGTGCCAGCGAGCCGTCGAGGTAGACCCGGTCGAAGATCGCGCCGACCACGTGAAATGCGGACCAGCGATTCGGTCCGGCGTTCACGACGTACATCCGCAACGGCTCCCCGACCTTCACCTTGATGGGGTGCTTCGCGTACTCCGCGGCCCGTCCGTCGAACACGACGTAATCGGGCGCCAGATCGAGGAGCTTGGCCCAGTTGATGGCGCGCGTCGAGTCGGGCAACGGCTGCGTGTAGAACTCGCTCTGCACGAACACAAACTCCCGCGCGGGTTGCCGCCCGGCGGCCGGATCCACGATGAACGCGCCATACATGCCATTCGCGATGTGGAGCGCGACCGGCGCCGTGCCGCAATGATACATGAACGCTCCGGCCACCCGCGCCACGAACCGGTAGTGCAACGAATCGTGCGGGAGCAGGTTCACGTAGGCCCGGCTGGGCGCGATCTCGGCGGCGTGGAAATCCAGGCTGTGCGGCATCGGCGCCTGGTTGACGAGGGTAAAGTCCACCGTATCACCCTGCGTCACGCGCAGCACGGGCCCCGGCACCTGTCCGTTGAACGTCCACGCGTCGTACGTCACGCCGTCCGCAATCGAGACCTTGGCGTGCCGGATCTCGATTCGGACACGATGCAGTCGGGTCGTGGAGCGAGACGGCGCCACGGGATCGATGGGCGGGGGTTCCGCCGCCGAACCGACCGGCGCCTCGCCGTGGGAGATGTCGGCCGGCACCGCGGTCGGCGGTGTTGCGGCCTGCTGGTGCTCGGCCCCTTCGTGGGGAGGCCGCTCCCGGCAGCTCGCGCCCGCCCCGAAGATCAGCGCGGTCGCTATCAGCATGTGTCGGTCCATGTCAGTCGCTCGTCACGATGAACAGCGGCGCACCATCGAATTGGTAGATGGGCCGCAGCCGCTCCGTATTGTAGTACTTCTTGATGTCCACGAACTTTTTCTCCGACGTCACGCTGGAAATCGGCACCGTGTCGTAGAACCCTCGGTGGATGCTGACTAGGCGACCGTACTGTTTCTTCCCCACTAGGCCGAGCGCGAGGTTGCCGAAGACCATCGGGACGATCGAGTCGAGCGCATCGGGATCGCCGGAGCGGACGAGATACCCGAGCCGCTGGTTCACGACGTCGATGCGGCGGCCCTTGTTGTACTTCGCAGACGCGTCCTTGAGCGCTGTTCCGATCTGGTCGCCGATGCCGCCCAGCTTGCGATGCCCGTAGGCGTCTTCCTCGCCCTTTTCCACGATTTGCCCGCCCACCGGATGCGCCCCTTCGGAGATCGTCAGCATCGCGTAATTGGACGGATTCCGCTCGCGGTCCTCCACCAGGAACGTCGCGAGCCGGTCCAGGTCGAACGGCACTTCCGAAATCACGGCCCGATCGACGTCGGCCAGGTACGCCGCGTAGAGCGAGGTCTCGCCCGAGTTCCGGCCGAACAGCTCGACGACGCCGATGCGCTCGTGCGAGCCGACCGACGTGCGGAAGTTCGTGATCGCGTCGACCGACCGCGTCACCGCCGTCGAGAAGCCGATGCAGTAATCGGTCCCGAACACGTCGTTGTCCATCGTCTTCGGGATGGCCACGACGCGGAAGTCCTCCTGGTGGAGGCGGCTCGCGAAGCTGAGCGTGTCGTCG
>DASQIB010000252.1:0-24641 GCA_035631795.1 Gemmatimonadales bacterium
GACGGCTGCTGCGCGATCACGATCGCGGGAGCGGCGAGCAGCGCCAATGCGAGGAGTGTGCGACGCATCATGTCTTAGAACCTCCAGAGGGAGCGCGGACCACCCTGGCCCGCTTCACCGTTGAGACCCACGCCCCTCCCCACGCGTCACGCGGCACCCGCCTGCCGCGCCCGGGGACGACGTTAACCGCTGTAACACCGATACTTACGGTGGACTCGGCGTATCGGGGCGGTGCGCCCGCGTGATCGTGCCGCGCTCCGGCTTGGGAGGTCCGGGGACGTTCGGCAGCTGTTGTCGTACGACCGCGATCGCCTCGTCCCGCGTGCGCCCGCGCTGTACCTCGTGCAAAGCGGCGGTCGACACGTCGAGCAGGCGGTCGCGCTGGAGACCGTCGTGAACGGCGGCGATGATCAGGCCCGCGGAGGAGTCCGGATCGAATCCATGCGCGACCAGGTCGGCGATCGCGTGGATCGCGGCAGCCCGGGGCGGATGCGGCAGCTCGGCGACGACCTGCTCCACAGTGGAGGGGGGCACCTTTCGGCGCAGCGCCCAGGCGACCGTCGTGACTTCCCCCGCGCGGATCGGCGGCTGGTCGCCCGCCCGGACCAGCAGCTCGTGGGCGTCGCGCAGCTGTCCGAGGCTCGCCTGCACGGCCGCCACGATGCGGGGGCTGGGCACCTGCTTCGCGCCTCCCTCGAGGGCCTTCTGTACGAGCGGCTCCGAAGGCAATCCCTCGTGGAGCGCGACCTGGACGAGTGAGTCCACCACGGGCACGGCATCGCTCGGGATTCGACCCGCGAGGCGGCTCTGCACGGATTGCGCCATGAGCGGCATCCCGAGCAGCGCCAGCACGGCCCAGAGTCTCATCGATGGACTGGTCGCACGATGACGACGGAGTTCTCCCGGCCGAAATCGTCGGCCACCAGACGGTCCGCCAGATGATCGGGGACCCACCGCTCGCCGTCGACCACGAACATGTATTCGTATGTGCCAGTCGGTAGGACGACCGTGGCGGTCCAGACCCCGTCGTGGTCCAGGTCCTGGAGCGCGATCGTGCCGGGGCGCCAGTCATTGAACGTGCCGACGACGTGCACGGACCTCGCGTCGGGGAACCGGCCGACGAACTGCGCGATCCCTTCGTGCTCGCCGAGCTGCGGACCAACGTCACGGGCGTAGAAAAGCGTGAAGACCGCCGCCGCCGCCGCGAACGCCAGACTCCAGACCGGGCGGACCCGGAACGTGATCGCGTGGGGTGTCGCGAGCCAGGCTGTCATGCGCCTGGCGAGCGACGGTGCCGGGCGATGGATCTCGGCCATGACACGCGACTCGAGGCTCCGGACCGGTACCGGCGCGGCCAGCAGGTCGGCTGCCGCCCGGAGGGTCTCGGTGGCGTCACGCAGCTCGGCCGGCAGAGCATCCGCCGGGAGCTCGCCGTCCAACACCTGGTGAATCCTTGGGTCGATCGTGTTCATGTATGATCCTCCAGCACCTTCAACAGCGCCTCTCGGGCCCGATGCACCCGCATCTTGAGCGTCGGAATGCGCTCGCCGGTGATCGCGGCCATCTCCTCGTAGCTCAGCCCTTCCACGTGCTTCAACACAAATGCCTCGCGCTTGTCCGGCGACAGGCCGGTGAGGGCCCGTTGTACCAGCGCGAGCTGCTCGGCTCGCTCCAGCTCCGCCTCGCCGTCCGCCGGATCCGCGACGGGCGGCGCCTCGTCGAGCGGGACGTCGCCCACGGACCGGCGGGCCAAGTGGCTCTTGCATCGGTTCGTCACGATACGGTAGAGCCAGGTCCGTAGCCTGTCCGGCTCGCGGCAGCTCGCGAGGTGGCGGTAGGCACGCACCAGCCCCTCGGCGACCGCATCCGCGGCGGCGTCCCGGCTCCCCAGCATCCGGGTCGCGAACCGCAGAAGCCCGGCCTCGTAGCGGCGGATCACGAAGCCAAAGGCTTCCACATCTCCGCCGAGGACGCGGGCGACAATCTCTGCGTCGGAGGGCGCGCCGATTACATCCATAGGACCTGCAAGGAGATGGGGGCGTCACGCCCGCACGCGTAGCGTGCGGCGCACCAGTGAGTTGGAAGCGAGGGAGGTGTTGCGGACAGAAACCAGCTCAACGGCTGCGCAGGAGGTCCTGTGCCACTGCGAGGTAGCTCGACGCGCGCAACCCCCCGCCGGTTGCGGCGCCCGCGAGCGCTTCGACGACGGCCTCCGCGCGTCGACGGTAGCGCACGTCTCCGGTGGCGTCCGCAAGCCGGAGAAGCACGCGCCCGGCCGACGCGTTACCGGCCGGCAGCAGATCGTCGAGCACGGGCTTGGCGCGCTCGGTGAGCGCGGGCGCCGCCGGGTCCGTGGCCGCCGCCTCGAAGTAGCCCGCCGACGTGGAGTCCGCGAAGTCCCGCTCCAGCACGCTCACCAGATCCTGCGCGATGTCGAGGTAGCGTGGTGCCCCCGTCGCGTCCAGCGCCGCGAGGCACGCCCATGCGACCTGCACCTGATCGTCCAGCAATGCGCGGCCCGGAGAGCCAGCGCTCGCGATATGCCGTACGGGTCGCCCCCGCCCGTACACCCGTCGCAGGAGCGTGTCGAGAGTGGCGCGCGCGCGCGCCACGGTCACCGAGTCCCCGACCGCGGCCGCGGCGTCCAAGACCGCACCGATCACGTACGCGTCCCGATCGGCAAAGACGGTGCGGTCCACCGTGGACGCCACTTGGCTCGCCAAGCGCCGGGCCACCGCGCGCGACGCGTCCCGATATCGCGCGTCGGCGGTCACGGCCCAGGCCGCCGTGAGATCGCGAAGCCAGCCGGCCCGTTGAATCTCGGGCGGATCGTCCCGCGCGCTTTCGCTCCTCGCCCCCCCCCGCGCGCCCGCCGCCACCGGCCCTCCGTCCCCCGAGTCCGCGATATAGTCGAGGACCGCCTGCGCCGGCCTTAGATAGCTCGAGTCGGTGGTCCGGGCGTACGTCGCCAGCAGCAAATCGGCCGCTCGGATGTACCGCAACGTCGCGAGGTCTGCCCCGGCCTGGGCGGCGGCCACGACGGCGTCCCGCACGCCCGCAGTCTGGATCTGAACGCGCGCCGTCCTGGGCTCCCGGGCTGCCGCGGGACGTCCGAGCGTGAGTTGCCGAATCAGCTCGGCGCGCCGTAACACCGATGGCTTCTGCTCGCGATAGCTCTTTGCGACGTCCGGCAGGAGTTGCTTGAGACCCCGCCCGGTAACCGGGTCGTCGAGCGGGAAGTACGTGCCGCCGAAGAACGCGGCACCGTCGGGGGCGAGGAACACTGTGATGGGGTACCCACGCAAGCCCGCCAGGAGCTGCACCGCGGTCGCATAGCGCTGTGCCACGTCGGGGCGCTCGTCGCGATCCACGCGCACCGGAACGAAGAGCGAGTCGATCATGGCTCCGAGGAGCGGGTCCCCATAAACCTCGCGGTCCATGATGCCGCACCAGCGGCAGTCGTCGGCGCCTATATAAAGGAGGATGGGACGGTCGAGACGAGCGGCGAGGGCAAACGCGTCCCGGCTCCAGGGCTGCCAGCTCACCGGCTGCTTCGCGGCGCGAGCGAGGTACGGCGTGGCCGACTGCGCCATCCGATTGGTCAGGGGGCCATGCTCGGAAACGCACGCGAGCGCGAGGAGCGGCAGAGGCGGGGCGAGGCGGAGCAACCCAACGGTTCTCATGAGCGCGGGTGGAAGATACCCTGTCCATCGCGCGCCCGTTCCCGGAACGAACGACTAAGCTTCGAAACCAATTGGGATGGGCCGACGGGCCCGTTATAGTTCGGCATGACCGACGTCACGCGAATCACCCCGAAGCCGAATGGGCCCTTGATCGTCGAGGGTCCGGTCCGGATCGTCACCCCCGACGGCCGGGAGCTCCCGGTGCCACCCAGGAAGGACGGCCGACCGGCGGAAGTCGTTGTCCTGTGCCGTTGTGGCGGGTCTGCAACGAAACCCTTTTGTGACGGAACTCACAAGCGCAACGGCTTCTCGGACGCCCCTCCCGCAGGCCCCGCTCCCACGACTTAAGCAGGGGGTATTATGTTGTCACCGTCCGGGGCGGGGGTGAACCGGGGGAGCCACCCCTGCCAGCGAGTGATGCACACCCCCCTGCCCATGCCCCCGAACGGAGGAACGCGCAATGGCGAAGGGTGGAAAAGCCCCGATGGCAGCGGATGAGGGCTACTGCGTGAAGTGCAAGGCGAAGCGCAAGATTTCGAACCCCCAGCAGGTGAAGATGGCCAATGGCCGTCCCGCGCTGAAAGGCGTGTGCCCGGTCTGCGGTACGGGGATGTTCAAGATCCTGCCGCCGAAGTAGGCCGCCAACCAATACACGACACCGCGAGCCCCCGGCCGAGCGAGGCCGGGGGTTCTTGTCTTACGGCGCGACCCGTCGACTCCCGTCGCCCTGGTAGGAGTAGCGGAACGTGATGCAGGCGGTGCCCGCGTCCCGGCAATAGTACGCCAGCAGCTCGAGCTTGGCGTACTTCGCACCCGCCGTCCGGACTCCGTAGACGTGGTGCTTGGTGGTGAGCAGGTGGCTGAGCATGCTGTAGGAATACCATTTGCCTACGCCGGGATTCGTCGTGTCGGGGCCGCTCGTGTTGGGGACGTAACCCGTCGCCGGCAGGTCGCGCACGGAGTCGAACGGCACTTCGCCCAGGTCGACGATGCCCCCTCCCGGCGCCGTGATCAGATGAAATCGCCGAAACGCGATGTCCCACGGCCCCGAGTCTACGGCGGCGTTGCGACCGAAGTCGAAGGTGCGCCAGCGCTCGGTAGCGGAGGCGTCCACGGTGTACGTGACCGGGCCCACCAAGGAATCACCGACGGGGGTGGGGTGCGGCGGCGTGAGGCTGAAGGGTGGGAACTCGGGTCGCGTGAGCGAGCCGATCAGGAGCGACGCAATGAAGAGCACGAAGGCGCCGCCCATCGCCAGCACGAGGATGGGCGGCCGGCGACTCCCCGCGCTCACGACTCGGCCATGAACGGGTAGGTAAAGCTCCGCGGCGGAATGAAGTTCTCCTTCACGGCGCGCGGGCTCACCCACCGAATGAGGTTGAGCAGGCTACCCGCCTTGTCGTTCGTGCCGCTCGCGCGCGCCCCGCCGAACGGCTGCTGGCCCACCACTGCCCCGGTCGGCTTGTCGTTGATGTAGAAGTTGCCGGCGGCATACCGGAGCGCCTGCTGGGCATTGTCGACCGCGCGCCGATCCTGCGCGAAGATCGCGCCGGTGAGCGCGTACGGCGACGTTTCGTCCACCAGGCGGAGCGTCTCGGACCAGCGCGCAGCCGGGTACACGTGGACCGTGAGCACCGGCCCGAAGATCTCCTCGCACATCGTCCGATAGGCGGGATCCTGGCTCTCGATCACGGTGGGCTCGATGAAGTAACCGTCCGCATCGTTGGCGCCGCCGCCGAACAGGATCTTCACGCCGGGCGCGCGCTTCGCGCCGTCGACGTAGCTCTTGATCTTGTCGAACGCCTTCCGATCGATCACCGCGCCCATGAAATTGCGAAAATCCGCCGGGTCGCCGACCTTGATTTCCGCGAGCATCGCCAGCATCCGCTCTTTGACCTGGGGCCAAATCGCGTCCGGAACGTACGCGCGGGACGCCGCACTGCATTTCTGTCCTTGATACTCGAATGCGCCTCGCACCAGCCCGGTCGCGAGCGCGTCCACATCGGCGCTCGCGTGCGCCAGGATGAAATCCTTGCCCCCGGTCTCCCCCACCAGGCGTGGATACGCCGCATACGACGTCAGGTTGGCGGCGGCCTGCTTCCACAACGTCTGGAACACCTCCGTCGAGCCGGTAAAATGGATGCCGGCAAAGGCCCGATCGGCGAGCAGGCGCTCGGACACTTGGGCGGACGGCCCGGGGACGAAGTTGATCACGCCCGGGGGGAGCCCCGCGTCCTCGAGCAGCCGCATGATGAAGTAGTTCGACAAGACCGCCGTCGCCGCCGGCTTCCAGACGACGGTGTTCCCCATGATCGCCGGCGCTGTGGGGAGATTGCCCCCGATGGACGTGAAGTTGAACGGCGTGATGGCGTACACGAACCCTTCGAGCGGGCGAAAGTCGAGGTAGTTCCACACGCCTGTCACCGAGAGCGGCTGCTCGGCGTAAATCCGCTCCGCGTAGTGGACATTGAAGCGGTAGAAGTCGATCAGCTCGCATGCCGCATCGATCTCTGCCTGATACGCCGTCTTCGACTGGCCGAGCATGGTGGCCGCGTTGACGATGGCCCGATGCCTCGTGGCTAGGAGATCCGCGGCCTTGAGAAAGATCGCGGCGCGGCGCTCGAACCCCCACGCCGACCACTCCCGCCACGCGTCACGTGCGGCAGCGATCGCCGCCTCCACTTCCCCGGGACGGGCCTGGTGCACTTTGGCGAGGACGTGATGATGGCAGTGGGGCATGACGACGTCGGTGGTGGTCCCGGTGCGCACTTCCCGGCCCCCGATGATCAGCGGGATCTCAAGCTGCCGACTCGAGAGGTCCTTGAGGGTCCGCTTCAGCTCGGCGCGCTCAGGGGCGCCGGGGGTGTAGCCCAGGACGGGCTCGTTGATGGGAGTTGGGATCCGCGGAGTCGAGTTCATGCAAGGAAATGTAACCGTCGTAAGACGCGACGACGCCACGTTGTACGTGTGCGCCGGAACCACTGACAACGTCGCGTCCTGGCGTCCCGGAACTCTGAAGCGTTCATCCATTAATGGCTATGCACCCACACACCCGCATCGGCCACGTCCACCTGACCGTGTCCGATCTCGACCGGGCGCTCGCCTTCTACCGCGACGTGCTCGGCTTCGAGGTCACGACCACCTACGGCCGGGACGCCGTGTTCCTGTCGGCCGGCGGTTACCATCATCACATCGGCCTCAATACCTGGGCGGGCCGGGGCGCGCCGGCACCCGCGCCGGGCACCACCGGGTTGTACCACTTCGCCATTCTGTTCCCGGACCGAAAGTCCCTCGCAGCGGCGGTACGTCGCGTGCTGGACGCCGGCGTCAGGCTCGAAGGCGCATCGGACCATGGCGTGAGCGAAGCGATCTATCTGCGGGATCCCGACGGCAACGGGGTCGAGCTGTACCGCGATCGGCGGGAGAGCGAGTGGCCGAAGGGTCCCGATGGGAGGCTCGCGATGTTCACGCGGCCACTGGATCTGGAGAAGCTGCTGTCGGAGACCGAGTAGAATGGGAGAGGGGAGAAGGGAGAGGTACGTTCCGCTGCACCGTTACGAACCTCTCCCCACTCCCCTCTCCCATTTTTTCTGTCCTTACCGCTTCCCTTTGACGAGCAGGCTGTCGCTCACCTTCACCGCCTCGACCGGCGTCGGCGCGGTGCGCTCACCTCGCGGGATGAGCTCCGAGAGGTTTGCGAGCTCGTACGCCGACACGGCCATCACGGCCGATGCCTGCGACAGGTCCGCGCGGAGCGCCATGTCGTAGGTGTCCGACTGGGAGTGGTGCGTGTGGTTGTAGCCCCGCTCGAGCTGGTTGAAGTTGAAGCCCGGCACTCCGTAGGGCAGGAACGACAAATGGTCGGTGCCGCCCTTGTTCCGGTTCACGACCGAATCCACGCCGAGGCTCTTCACCGGCGCCAGCAGCGCGCGCCATAGTCCTTCCAAGTCCGCCCGTCCCTGCAGCGCCTGCCCCGTGATCGCGCCGGTGCCGTTGTCGAGGACGATGACGGCCTGGATGGAGTCGGCTTCCGCCGCGTGGGCCTCCGCGTACTTGCGCGAGCCGATGAGCCCCTGCTCCTCGCCCGTGAAGAGTACGAAGCGGATCGTCCGCCTCGGCTTCAGGCCGGACTGCGCGAGGGCGCGAGCGGCCTCGAGGACACACATGGCTCCCGTGCCGTTGTCCGTGGCGCCCGTGCCCAGGTCCCACGAGTCGAGGTGTGCACCGACAATCACGACCTCTCCCGGGCGCTCGCTCCCCCGAATCTCGGCGATCGTGTTCCACTGGGGGACCGAGTCGCGCGTCAGCTCGTTCGTGACGCTCACGGCGAGCCGCGGCGTCGTACCCGCCCGGAGCAGGCGATCGAACATCGCGTAGTCCTCGTGCGCCACGACGATCTGGGGCAGCGGGAGGACGCGATTCGGCGAGCCGCTCATGTTGAGGAGGGTGTGCTCCTTGCCCGCGTCCAGCACGATGCCGAGCGCGCCGGCGCGCTGCAGCAGGAACGGGACGTCGTTGGCGAACTGCTGCATGCGTGCCCGCGTGAGCGAGTCGGCGTCCCGGAACGGCGTGAAGACATTGCGGAAGAACTCGCGCTGGCGCTGCGAGTCGGCGGCGGTCATGGCCGGCCCGTCGCCGTTCCACACGGGCGCCGGCGCGCGCGTCATGACCCAGGCGCCCTTCACCGTGCCGCGATACAACGCGAAGCTGTCCGGTGTGGTCGCGTCGATCCGGACCACGGGTCCGGTTCGCACCGAGCCGCCCGTGCCGGGCGCCCAGGCCCAGCTCGCGGCCGTCACGTCTTGCGCGCGGGGGGCCGTCATCCGGACGCGAGCCGGCCCGCGGGTCCAGGTGCCGCCGAACTTCCACGCCTCGAGGTGTCCTTCGAGCCCGTAAACCTTGAAGCGCTCCAATGTCCAGTCGTTCGCCCGGCGTACCGCCGGCGACCCGGTGAGCCGCGGACCGATCATGTCCGTCAGGTACTGCAGATTCTCCATCACTTGGGAATGGTTCAACGCTTGATCGATGAGCGCGCCCGCACCCGCCGTGTCGACCGTCTGGTCCTGAGCGGAAAGCGACCGCGGAGCCGACGCGGCGACGGCCAGGGCTACCAGCAGACACCGAGGTCTCATGTGCATTCTCCGGGAAACGGTTCGCCTACGGACGCCCTTCGGGTAGCGCATCGACGGAGCGTTGTTGGGGAATCGGGATCGTCACGGTGATCGTCGTCCCCTTGCCCACCGTGGAATCCACGGCGATGCTGCCAGCGAACATGTTGCGGACGACGCTCTGCACCACGGCGAGACCCATGCCGCTTCCTTCTCCGAACTCCTTGGTGGTAAAGCCGGGCTCGAAGATCCGATCCAGGTCGGCTTGCCGGATACCGCTCCCCTGGTCCCGCACGGCGAGACGGAGACCGCTACCCACCTGGGACAGACCCACCCGGATCGGCGCGGGGCGCGCGGCCGTAGCATCCGCAGCGTTGCGGATCAGGTTCACCAGAAGGTCATAAAACGCGTTGGGGTCCCCCTTCAAGTACACCGTCTCGAGTGTCGAGTCGAATTCGAGCGGGATCGTTTTTTCCTTCAGGATACGGCTCTCGAGGGTGCAACAGGAGCGGACGACGCGGACCGCGTCGAACCGCTCGGAGCGCGCGAGCGCGCCGCGGGCGCGATCCTTGACCGCTCGGAGGAAGCTGACGGACCGATCGATATCCTCGACGATCTGTCCCAGCCCGTCGAGGAGGTCGAGGCGGCGATCGGCCGCCACCTCGGTCCAGCGACCGAGCGACTCCATGGCGAGCTGAAGGCCAGCGCGCGCACCGGTGAGCGGATTGGACAGCTCGTGGGCGATGATGCCCGGCAGCGTGCTGAGATCTTGGAAGGGATCGGCCCGCGCGGGGCCGGGTTGGCCCGGCGCAGGCTCCCGGCGGTCCAACAGCCCCAGACATAACCCGGCGAGCTCGAGGGTGAGGCGCTCACGGCTGCGCCGTTCGCGCCCTTCGGGCGGCGGCGCCGGGGGGCGCGTGCGCACGGGGGCGATCACCCACACCCCCTCGCCTGAGCTGCGACACCCCACCCAGCGGCTTCCCTGGACGATGGGGATGTTCCAGCGCCGCAACGTGGCATCGACATCGAGTTTGGTGGCGTGATGGGCGGGAGCGGCGTCGCTTGAGCTCTGCGGCTCGAGCTCGGCGCGCGCGGAGACCTCCCAAACGGTCACGGGACGACCGCCGAGGGCTATGCTCGCCTGCCGCAGGATTTCGCGCCTGCCGTCGACGAAAGTCTCCGGGTCCGTCACCGAGGCTCCCCCCTACGAACGCCATCATATGCGTCAAACTGAACACGTCGTCAAGCAACGGCGGTCAGTTGCTTGACACCCCTTCCGCCAACGGATACCGTCTCCGCTCACTCCTCCCGGAACGCCCGCGCCATGACACCGCCAGAGCCACGCCTCTCGATGCCCCGTTCTTCGTTCGCCATTGCCATGAAAGACTACACGTTGATTCGACCGGGCATCGCGGTGACCATCAGCGCGATCACGCTGGTCGTCGCGCTCTTTTTCGGGCTGGACCTGATCGGCTCGCTCAAGCGCGCGGCCACGACCGTGCAACACGGGGCGCGGACCACCCAGACGCTGCATCGCTACAACGCGGGGCTCGAGGTCTGGCGCCAGATGATGACCAGTACCGATCCCGCGTACAAGCGACCTGAGGCGGTGGCGCAACGGGACTCGATTCGCAATGCGCTGCGCGAGCAACTGGCGACGCTGGGCAACACGATGCAGAAGCCCGAGGATCGGGAGCTCGCCTATACCGTCCAAGCCGGGTTGTCGAGCCTCGACCCCGCGGCCGCCACTCAGGCCCGGCAGGCAATGGTGGTGCTCCTGGCGCGCCAGGATGCCGCATTGTTCGATGCCGCCGCGACGGCGCAGCGTGGCGTCCTGCTCGCGGCCGTGCTGCTCGCGCTCACCATCCTCGCGGCGGGCATGATGGTGGTGCCGATGGCATGGCTGTACATCCGCTACAAGCGCGGGGCGACCATCGAAGTCAAAGTGTAACCGACGCATTATTCTTCGGTATGATCAAGGAGGCGGAGCCGTCGCGGGCCTCCATCGAGGGACCGCGCGAGCGGGAGCACATCCCCACGGTCGTGGTTCCAGACCACGACGGCCTCGCGCTCCGCCTCGCCGACCGGATCGTCCAGGTGATCGCGCAAGCGACCGCCGCTAAAGGTCGCTGCGTGCTCGGACTCGCCACCGGCAGTACGCCCCTCGGGATCTACCGCGAGCTGATCCGGCGACACCAAGCGGGTGAGGTGGACTTCGCAGGGGTGGTCGCGTTCAACCTGGACGAGTACTACCCGATGCCCGCCGATAGCCCCCACAGCTATCGCCGCTACATGTGGGAGAATCTCTTCGCACACGTCAACATCCGACCCGAGTGCGTGCACATCCCGGATGGGAGCGCGCCGCGCGAGGACCTCGCCGCGTCCTGCGCCGCCTACGAGCGCGAGATCGCGGACGTCGGGGGCATCGACTTCCAGATGTTGGGAATCGGGAAGAGCGGGCATATCGGGTTCAACGAGCCCGGCTCCGCGCCGGACGAGCGCACGCGTCTCGTGACGCTCGACACGATGACGCGCAAGGACGCGGCCGCGGATTTCTTCGGCGAGGACAACGTGCCGCGCGAAGCGATCACGATGGGGGTCGCCACGATTCTCGATGCTCGTGAGATCGCCTTGATCGCGACCGGCGAGCACAAGGCCGAGATCGTGGCGCGCGCCGTGGAAGGCGAGGTATCGCAGGATGTGGCCGCCACGTTCCTACAGCGTCACCCAAACGCCACCGCGTACCTCGACACGGCCGCCGCGGCCCAGCTGACCCGTATGCGCACACCCTGGGTGCTCGGACGGGTGGACTGGACCGCGCCCATGACCGAGCGGGCGGTGGTCTGGCTGGCCGAGCAGACAGGCAAGGGGATCCTGAAGCTCACGGCGCGCGACTATACCGAGCACCACCTCAGCCCGTTGCTCGCGAAGCACGGGGCGGCGGGGCCGATCAACGGCGCGGTGTTCAACCGGTTGCGCGAAAAAATCCGGGGACGCCGGCGCCTGCCGAGCCGGCGGTCGGTCGTGGTCTTCTCGCCCCACCCGGACGACGACGTGATCTCCATGGGCGGGTTGCTCCGCAAATTGTGGGAGAACGAGAACGCGATCGTCGTGGCGTACATGACGAGCGGCAACATCGCGGTCTTCGATCACGATGTGCGTCGGCATCTCGATTTTGTCGAGCGGGCGGCGACCACGCTCGGCCTCGACGCGGCGGCCGCCCATCGGGTGCGGGCCGAGGTCGAGGCGAGCTTCGAGCGCAAGGCGCCGGGGGACGTCGACCTCCCGGCCGTCCAGGATCTCAAGCGGGTGATCCGCGAGTCCGAAGCGATCGCGGCGCTCGAGTCGGTGGGTCTGCCGCGCGGCGCGGCCCGGTTCCTCAATCTGCCATTCTACCGGACGGGGGAAGTCCGCAAGCGGCCGATCGGGGAGGAGGACGTGGCCATCGTGCGGGCGCTCCTCACCGAGGCGCACCCCGATCTCGTCTTCGTCGCCGGCGATCTCTCGGACCCGCACGGCACCCACCGAATGTGCCGGGCGGCCATCACGCGCGCGCTCGAGCAGTACGACGCGGCGGCCCCCGAAGTCTGGCTGTATCGTGGCGCCTGGCAGGAATGGTCCCTCACGGAAGCCGACGTGCTGGTGCCACTCTCACAGGACGAGCTGCGCGCCAAGATCCTCGCGATCTTCAAGCATCAATCGCAGAAGGACACGGCCCCGTTCCCCGGTGGGCACGACGACCGCGAGTTCTGGCAGCGCGTGGAGGCGCGAAACCTCGAGACCGCCGCCCACGCCGACCGGCTGGGATTGCCGGAGTACTTCGCGATGGAAGCGTACGTGGTGAATCCCGATGGCACGCCAGGAAGCTGAGGCGCGCGCCGCGTCGCGGCGCCTGCTGGCGACGAGCGAGCGCGAGCTGCAGCGGATCGTGCTGGACATGCACGACGGTCCCGTGCAGGATCTCTTCGCCGCGCTGTCGCAGCTGCAGGTGCTCGAGCGGGCGCTCGCGGCGGACGCCGCCGCCGAACAGCGCGTGCGACAGGCGATGCGCCTGCTCGAGCGGGCGCTCGGCGAGATCCGTAATTTCATCGGCGCGTTCCGGCCGCCCGGCTTCGAGCGCCGCGCGCTGGGCGAGATCATCGAGGGGCTGGCGGTCCAGCACGAAACGCTCACCAATCAGGCGGTCGAATTCGAGCTACCGCCCGATCTGGGGGACTGCGCGCTCCCCACGAAAATCGCGATCTACCGGATTCTACAGGAAGGCCTCGCGAACGGGCACCGCCACTCGGGCGCGACCCGCCAGCGCGTCACGGTCGAGCGCCGCGGCGGCGCTATCGCGCTCACGGTGTCCGACGACGGACGGGGCTTCGACCCGAAGCGCGTGCTCGCCAGCGAGGAGGACGTGGGCGTCGAGGGCGGGCACTTCGGCCTGCGCGGCATCCAGGACCGCGTGTCGATGCTGGGCGGCACATTCGCGCTCGACAGCGCGCCGGGCCGCGGCACCTCGCTCACCGTCACGCTGCCGGCCGAGTAAGGCGGGCCCATGATTCGCGTGCTCCTCGCGGACGACCACGCCATCGTGCTCGAGGGTCTGCGCGCGCTGCTCG
Organism: Gemmatimonadales bacterium; assembly: GCA_035631795.1. Lineage (GTDB taxonomy): Bacteria > Gemmatimonadota > Gemmatimonadetes > Gemmatimonadales > GWC2-71-9 > AG41. Next base: position 13,399 of record DASQIB010000252.1, read on the forward strand.
ACGGCGAAACGGACATCAAGGTGGCTGCCTGGACCACCGACGGGACCGAGGTCGTGAAGCTCGTCGAGCAACACAAGCCGGATGTCGTGGTGCTGGACCTCGAGCTCACGAGCATCAAGGGCACCGAAGTGATCGCCGCATTGCGCGACCGCGCCGCCTCACCGAAAGTGCTGGTGCTCACCGCCTACAACGACGGCGAAACGTTGCGCTCGGCGCTCGACGCCGGCGCCGAGGGGCTCGCGTTGAAGACCGAGTCGCCGCAGCAGACGCTCACGGCGATCCGGCAGGTGCACGCGGGTCAGCTGGTCTTCCCGCAGGCGGCGCGACGGTGGATCGACGGTCGCTCTGGCGGGAGGGGGGGAGCGCCGGGTGAGCTCACGCCGCGGGAGCGGGAGGTGTGGGCGCTGGTCGCGAACGGACTCACCAACCCGCAGATCGCTGAGCGTCTCGGCCTCTCAGACAACACGGTGAAGTTCCATGTGCAGCATCTGTTCTCGAAGCTGGGCGTCAAGAACCGCACGGAGGCAGCGCTCAAGTACGCCCACAAGCGTTGAAGCGCGCTTGGTTGTGAAATAATTCACATAAGCACAACTGCTTGACAGGCTTGGAGGCCGCCCGTACCGTGGGGCCGGCTTCAGCGGTGCACCGGTGTCTTCTCGCTTGACCCGTGTTGTCTTCGGGAAGAGGCTGGATGCCATCTCACAGGCTGGTCCGCGCAGGGCGCTGGAACGGCTCGGACGCCACACTCGAGGAGTGGGCGCGCGAGCCGTTTTCGCGTTTGTCTTCATATCGAGGAGGCTTGAGCGTATGGACATGCTGACGGCGCTGGCGGTAAGCATCGGGGTCCTGATCGCCCTTTGGGTGAAATTCGGTGGCGCGATCGCGGCGTTCGCGGTACCGGCTGGAATCGTGGCGTGGGCGTGTTTCTTCGCCGCGGGCGGCAAGATGCAAGGTCTCCAGAAGACGATCGCCGCGAACGTGTCGGGCGTGTTTTGGGTCTGGCTCGCCATGACGCTCGTTGGGATGATGAGCATGGCCAGCTGGGCCTGGGTGCTCATCGGGGTGGTCGCGTTCATCCTGGTCCTGCAGTCGAAGCTGCCTGCCCTTTCGTTCATACCAGGCGCCTTCTGCGGCGCGGCGGTCACGGCATGGGCGGGACCGACGGACTTGAAGGGCTATCTCATGGTGGCAGTCGCGCTCATCGCGGGCGCGGTCCTCGGGTATGTCTCGGAGATGGGCGCGGGGATGATCGCGAAAAAAGCCTGAGCCGAGCGTTCGATGCAGAACACGCGAGCGCGCCCGAAGCGGGCGCGCTCGTCGTGTCTATTACTCGAACAAGGCCAACGCCTTGCGCAGCGTGTTGTAAACCCCCCAAAGCAGGGGAATGCCCACGAGGGTCCACGTGACCGCGACGAGCCCCCAACGGCCCGGGCGCGGCTGCTCTTCGTCCTGCGTTGGCTGTGTCTGTGTCATCGGCCTCACGTCCTCTCGGCCTCAGGTCTTCCCGGCATTCGGCTCGTGGATGAGACGTCGCTCGGTGGCGAGTTGCGCATCCGTCATGTAGTGCTCTTCGGCGACGGGCCGGATCGCCAGATTGGCGAAGAATCCGACCACGAGCAGCCCGACCATCACGTACATGGTGAGGTTGTACGCGTCCGCCTTGGGTACCCCGTGGTCGATCTGGTATTCGCGAATGTAGTTCACCAGGAACGGGCCGAGCACGCCGGCGGCGGACCAGGCAGTGAGAATCCGGCCATGGATCGCCCCGACGAATTGCGTGCCGAAGATGTCCGCGATGTATGCGGGAATGGTGGCAAACCCGCCGCCGTACATGGTGAGGATGACCAGACAGCAGGCGACGAACAGCGGCACGCTTCCGATCTTGCCGGCGAACGGAATGCTCGCGTACAGGACCGCGCCGAGTGTGAAGAAGATGAAGTACGTTGGCTTGCGTCGAATCAGGTCGGACAAGGAGGCCCAGAAAATCCGACCGCCGATGTTGAAGAGGCTGAGCAACCCGACGAAGCCCGCGGCGGCCGATGCCGTGACAGCGCCTTTGAAGATTTCCTGGATCATGGGCGACGCCTGCTCGAGAATTCCGATACCGGCGCTCACGTTCATGCACAGCACGATCCAGATAAGCCAAAACTGCGGTGTCCGCCAGGCGCGATCGACGTGGACATGTTTCGTGGTGACGAGGACCCGCTGCTGCGCGGGTGGCGACCAGCCCGCCGGTTTCCAGTCGGTCGGCGGCAGGCGGTAGCCGAAAGCGCCGCACATCATCGCGACAAAGTAGATGATTCCCATCGTCAGGAACGTCTCCGACACGCCCACGGATGTCGCCGTCGCGAAATGTTTCATCAACGCGTCGGACAATGGCGCGGCGATGAGGGCTCCGCCACCGAAGCCCATGATCGCCATGCCGGTCGCCATCCCCCGGCGGTCCGGAAACCACTTGATCAGCGTCGACACGGGTGAGATGTATCCGAGGCCGAGCCCCCACCCGCCGATGAAGCCGTATCCCACGTAGATGAGCCAGAGTTGATGCAGGCGCACCCCGAGTGCGGAGATCACGAACCCACCGCCCCAGCAGCAGGCCGCCACGACGCCTCCCTTGCGAGGCCCCGCCCGTTCGAGCCAGCGCCCGGCGATTGCCGCCGACAACCCCAGCCAGACGATCGCCAGCGTGAAGATCCACTGCAATTGGGTGAACTTCCAATCGCCGGCGGTGGATTGCGTGATACCGATCGCCCGGCTGAGCGGAATCTTGAATACGCTGAAGGCGTACACCTGGCCGATCGAGAGATGAATCGCTAGGGCCGCTGGAGGCACGAGCCAGCGGTTGAAGCCAGACCCCGCGATGATGCGTTCCCTGGACAGGAGTCCCGCCATGCCGTGACCCTCGTCTGGAATGGGGTGTAGCTTAGGAGCAACGTCGGACGGCCCCGAGAGTATGGACCCCGACGCAAGCCCCCGCAAGGAGCCGCAGATGACCTCCGCCACCGCCACGACGCGTGCCGACGCTGCGATTCACACCCGCGCGGTTACTCTCACGTGGTTCGTCGCCGCCGCGCTGGTCGCCGCGACGAGCGCGAAGGTCGGCGTCATCTGGGACATCTCGTGGCATCGCTCGATCGGTCGCGACACGTTCTGGACGCCGGCCCATATGGCCATCTACCTGGGCGGCGTGCTCGCCGGGCTGGCGTGCGGCTGGCTCGTGCTGCGCACCACCTTCGCGGGCGACCACGAGGAGCGGACCGCCACCGTCGGGTTCTGGGGATTTCGCGGCCCACTCGGCGCCTGGGTGTGCATCTGGGGCGCCCTCGCGATGATCAGCTCCGCGCCGTTCGACAACTGGTGGCACAACGCGTACGGGCTCGACGTGAAGGTCCTCTCCCCACCCCACGTGGTCCTCGCGCTCGGCATCTGGGCGATCCAGCTCGGCGCGCTGTTCCTGGTGCTCTCGGTCCAGAACCGGCGCTCGCCCGACGAGACCTCGCGCATCGAAAGCGTACTCGCCGCGTACACGATCGCGATTCTGCTTCAGAACGTGTCCACGATCGGGATCGAGCAGATCGGCTTCGCCAACCTCGCGCACAACGCGCTCTACTATCAGGTGGCCGCGGGCGGCGTCCCGCTGCTCCTCGTGGCGGCGGGCCGGGGCATTCGCCTCCGCTGGCCGGCGACCACCGCCGCCGCCTGCTACATGGCTTTCTCGCTGGTGATGATCTGGATCCTCCAGCTCGCCCCCGCCACCCCCAAGCTGGCTCCGGTCTTCAACCCGGTGACGCATCTGATTCCGCCCCCGTTTCCGTTGGTCTTGATTATTCCCGCGCTGGCGCTCGATCTCGCGATGCAGCGCGGCGGCCGGAATCACGATTGGCGGCTCTCCCTGCTGCTCGGCGTCGCGTTCCTCGTTTCGTTCGCCGTCGTGCAGTGGTTCTTCGCCGAGTTCCTGCTCGGTCCCCACGCGCGCAACTATTTCTTCGGCGTGGACCAGTGGGACTATTCGAGCCGCCTCGGGCCGTGGCGCTACAGCTTCTGGCGCGCCCAGAGCAATCCCGTGACGCCGACCGCGTTGGCCATCGCGGCGCTGATCGCGGTCGCGTCCGCGCGGATCGGGCTGTGGTGGGGGAACTGGATGGCCAGGCTCCGGCGATGAAGGCCCTCGGCGCCCTCATCGCGCTCGTCGCGTTCGCGCACGTCGGCAGCCCGGATACCTACTTCGAGGGCGCGGCCGGGCCCTATCCTGTTCGGGTCATCGTCCGGAGCCCGGGCGTGGTGCCGGGGCTCGCCCAAATCACCGTCCGGCTCCTGGCCCCGCAGGGCGCTCGGCGCGTGCTCGTGCTCCCGGTGTACTGGGACCCACGGACCGCAGCGCCGCCGCCGCCGGATGTCGCCCAACGGGTACCGGGAGACTCGACGCTGTACAGCGCCGCATTGTGGCTCATGACCGGGGGATCGTACGGCGTGCAGGTCACGGTCGAGGGCGCGGCGGGGTCAGGCACGGCGCTCGTTCCGGTCATGGCGGTGGCCACGCGCCGTCTCGCGCTCGACAAACCGCTCGGCGCCGTGCTCCTCGCGCTCGGCGTGTTCCTCTTTGCCGGCGCCGTCACCTTGATCGGTGCCGCTGTGCGGGAGAGCGGCCTCGAGCCGGGCGCCGCGCCCGATCCGCGGCGGACCCTCCGCGCCCGCGTGGCCATGGGCGTCGCGGCCGTCGTACTCGCCCTCGCCCTCTTGGGCGGCCGGGCGTGGTGGAACCGCGTCGACGCCGCGTACCGCACCGGTCTGTACCAGCCGCTCCATGCGACAACCACGGTGCGGACGGCCGGCAGCGCGCGCGTACTGCGCCTCGCGATCGACGACACCTCGTGGGCCGACTCCAAGCGGCAGTCGACGCCGCTCGTACCGGATCACGGGCACCTGATGCACTTGTTTCTCGTGGGTGACTCGACGCTCGACCCGTTCGCGCATCTCCACCCGCTCCCGCTCGACTCGATCACGTTTGAGACGGACCTGCCGCCGCTCAGACCCGGTCGCTATCGCGTGTATGCCGACATCGTCCACGAGAGCGGCTTTGCGCAGACGCTCGTCTCCAGCGTCGCCGTGCCGAGCGCCGGCGGGGCGTGGCGGCCCTCGGATCCGGACGACGCGTGGAGCGAAGGGTTCGAGGGCTCCGGCGACGTCCGCCGGTTGGGCGACGGGTCGACCATGACCTGGGATCGTGGGCGCGCGCCGATCGTCGTGGACCAGGAGGCACCGCTCCGGTTCACGGTGACCGATCCCGCCGGCCGGCCCGCCGCCCTCGAGCCCTTCATGGGAATGGCGGGCCATCTCATGCTGGCCCGCGACGACGGCGCGGTGTTCGTCCACCTCCACCCGGCCGGTACGGTCTCCCTGGCGGCGGCCGAGACCTTTGCGCTGCGCGAGCTGGGCGACACGATCCGCGGGCGGCTGGGGGCCAGGATGACGGCGATCGAAAAGGGGAGCGGGGAGCAGAGAGCTGGACGTGGCGGTCGGTCAGGGATGCCCGGTGCACATGGCAGGGAACCGCTCCCCGCTCCCCGCTCCCTCTCCTTTCCCTACGCCTTCCCCCAACCGGGACACTATCGGCTCTGGGTGCAGGTCAAGCGCGCGGGTCGGATCCTGACCGGGACCTTCGACGCGCAGGTGCGGGAGCCGACTACCGGACGGTGAGCGGCGCCGGGTGGCGCACGCTGCCGTCCGCCGCTTTGATCGCGACGTCGAGCGAATCCAGATCCCACATCACCATCGTGACGAGATCCGTCGCGGCCGCGAACGTTCGGAGGTCCATGATCGAGAGGCCGCGCTCCTTGAGGGGGTGTCCCGCGGAGTCGGCGCGGTAGGGGTGCGTATGGAAGGTGCCGACGAGCCGGTCCACGTGGTCGCAGTTGCCGGCCACCGCGAACTGCAATTGCTTCAGATCGGAAGCCTCGAGAAGCCGCCGCACGAACAGCGTGTCGCCCACCACGTCCCCGACCAGGCAGCCGAGATACTCGCGCTGCGTCGGGGTGGCGGTGCCGAGAAGCTGGGTGAGCGTGTTCTGCCCGGCGAGCTCGTCCCAGTGCCGGTTGTTGGAGACCCACAGCGCGCCCATGAGACCCCGGAGATCGGCAGGTAGGACGACGACCTGAAAGGAAGGGGAGAAGGGAGAGGGGAGAGGTACACGTCGATGCAAGCCGAAATCGCGGAGCGCCCCGGAGCGTACCTCTCCCTTCTCCCCTCTCCCCAGGAGAAGGACGCAGGCACACAAACTCGCGGCGACCGCTGAACGCACATGCAATCATACCCCAAAGCCAAACCCGGGGCTCGAACTGCTCCCCGGGTTGACTGGTCGGGTGAAGTGGGCCGTCGACACTTCGACCGCGACCCGACGGGGGTGAAGCTACGGTAACGCACGGGAGCATGGGTGGACCCGCAGTGCGGAGGGTGTCAGAGAACCGTCAGAGCGGGGGCCCTCTCGGCCCCCTGCGAGTAGCTTGAAACTCCAGCGAATTCGATGCATCTCTGTTCGAGGCGTCTATGAGCCCCGCCCCTCGTCCACCGCGCCCGCGCGGCGTCTTCATCGCCGCCTTGCTGCTGCTCACCCTCGTGCTCGCGGGCGCGATCGCGCTGCAGGCGTATCGCAATTTCCTCGGTCACAAAGCCACCGCCGAGCGCGTGCTGCACGACTATGCCCGGCTCGCCGCCGCCCGGTTTGCGAACCGGACCGAGATGAACTTTTATTACAAGAACTTCTCGCCGGCGACGGATGCACTCATGCGTGCCAAAGCCGGCGTCCCGGACATGCCCCTCCCGGAACCAAGTCACCTTCCGGCGACCACCGAGCCCCATGCCGAAGACTTCCGTAAGCTGGCCCGCTACACCTTTCGCTACGACATGAAGAGCGGGCGCTTGGAAACGGCAGGCGCCGCGCCATCGCTCACGGTTCGGAAATGGCTGCGAGACACCCTCCCCGCGCACAGCCGTACCATCTACGATCCGAAGGAGCACCTTGGCGCGATCGTGCGAACCGTAGACGGGGTGTCACGTGCCGTCATCTACACAGTCGTGAACGACAAGACGGGCACGCCACGGACCCTCGTGGGGATCGAGGAGGACGCTCGCGGCCTCGAGCCCCTCTACACGGCGGACGAGGATCGCGTACCGCTGTTGCCGCGACCCCTGACAGGCGGCGAGGCATATGACTCGCTCGGCTCGGTCATCGTCGCGGAGGCAGACGGACGGGAGTTGTACCGCTCCCCAGTCCAGTATGCGCCCACGTTTTCGGCGCGCGATTCGTTCGAGGACGCGATGATGGGCGCGTTGCGGGTCCAGGTGGCGCTCCGGCCCGACCTGGCGCCGAAGCTCGTGATCGGCGGCATGCCCCGCTCGAACTTGCCGATGCTGCTCTCCTTGCTTGCGCTGACCGCGGGCCTGGTCGTGATGGCGCTACTGCAGCTGCACCGCGAGAACGAGCTCTCGCGTCTGCGCGTGGACTTCGTGTCGGGCGTGTCGCACGAGCTGCGCACCCCGCTCGCCCAGATCCGGATGTTCTCCGAGACGCTGCTGCTGGGTCGGGTGCGCTCGGAGCGCGAACAGATGCGCTCGCTCGAAATCATCGACCAGGAGGCCCGCCGCCTCACTCACCTGGTCGAGAACCTGCTGCATTTCTCGCGCTCGGAACGCCTGGTCACACGGCTCTCCCCTTCCCCGACGGCGCTCGCCCCGCTGGTGCGACAGACGGTCGAAGCGTTCACTCCGCTCGCCGCGACGCGCGGCGTCATTCTCGCGACGGAGCTCCACGACGGGCTCGTCGCTCCCGTAGATGCGGACGCACTCCGCCAGATGCTTCTCAACTTGCTCGACAACGCGGTGAAATACGGGCCGGAGGAGCAGACCCTCACGGTGGGGCTGCGTGCGAGCGAGGGAGGGAGGCGGGCGCGCATTTGGGTGGATGATCAGGGGCCCGGCATTCCGGCGGCGGACCGCGAGCGCATCTGGGATCGGTTCTGGCGCCTGGAGCGAGATCGCGGCTCGGCGGTGGCCGGCACCGGGATCGGTCTCTCCGTCGTTCGGGAGCTCGCGGGGCTGCACGGCGGCCGGGCGTGGGCGGAGGACGCACCGGAACGCGGGGCGCGTTTCGTGATCGAGCTTCCGCTCATGCCCGAGGCGGAACAAGCGCCCGAGGACGCGCCGGAGCGCGAGGGAGCGGGGGCCGACGCCGGAGTCACCGCGTGAAGCGGATACTGGTCGTCGAAGACAATCCGGACCTGGCCTACGGCCTGCGCAACAACCTCGAGATCGAAGGCTACGACGTGGACGTCGTGGAGGATGGGACGCAGGGGCTCGCGCGCGCGCGCGTCGGCGGGCCCGACTTGATCATCCTCGATCTCATGCTTCCCGGCATGGACGGCTACCGCGTGCTTCGGGCCCTACGGGACGAGGGGCGCCGCATGCCGATCCTCATTCTCACGGCGCGCGGGGAGGAGGCGGACAAGGTCCGCGGCCTGCGACTCGGCGCCGATGACTACGTGACGAAACCGTTCGGCGTGCTCGAGCTGCTGGCTCGCGTCGAAGCGCTGCTCCGTCGCACGGCCCCGCCCGGCGATGGCGCGGGCCCGCCCGAGTGCTTCGGGGCGATCGAGGTGATCCCCGCGTCGCGATCGGTGCTCAAGAGCGGCAAGCCCGTGCCCCTCACGCCGAAGGAATTCGACCTGCTGCTCGCCCTGCTCCACCGGGAGGGCGCGGTGGCGACGCGCATGGAGCTCCTCACCGAAGTCTGGGGCTACAGTGCGGCGGTCCTGAGCCGCACGGTGGACACGCACGTCGCCGAGCTGCGCCGGAAGCTCGAATCGGACCCGGCGGCCCCGAAGCACATCCTCACCGTCCGCAAGGCCGGCTACCGCCTCGAGAAGTGAGCGCCAGGGCGCGGGTCGGCTGGCTCCTCCTCTGGCTTTCCGCGACCGGCGCGACCCCATCGGCCGGCCAGGCCCCTGTCGACACGAACATCACCGCCGAGGGTTTCGTCGAGCGAACCGAGTCGGGCGTCTGGGGGATCATGCTGCCTCAGCCGCTGACGCTCGGCGGCCGCCGCGTGAACCTGCTCACGGCGCGCGGTAACGTCGGGCCGTATGCCCGATTGCAGGACCGGTACGTGAAGGCCATCGGTCGGGTGCGGCTCGCACCTGACGAGGCGGCGTTCGAGGTCGCGCACGTGGAGGAGGTACAGCCGGACGGTACCGGTCGCTCCGAGATCCACCCCTCGTTCAACCAGAGCGCGATCATCACGCTGTCCGCGATCCCCAATCGATTCGCGTGGCGGCTGCCGGACGGCCGGTCGAGTGGCGTGCAGCCACTGCTGGTGTACGGCATCCTGAATCACGGGCAGTCGGAGCTCGATTTCCTCTTCCGGACGAACGACGTCGTGTGCGTGGACGTTCGGCCGCAGAACGGCGGCGAGCCGTGGCAGATCACCCTCCCGGCCCCGACCCGCAATCAGGAGCGGATCACCGTTCGGCTGGGAGGAGTCTACCGCCAGTACATCCCGCTCCCCGCGGACGCGGCACCGAAGCCCGGGCGGTATACCGCTCGCGCGACGCTGTGCGGGATCGCCGACTATACGGCCGAAACGGAATTGGTCGTCGAGGCACCCTGATCTGGAGCTCCCCCAATGCTCACCTTCGTCTGCACGTTCTTCGCGCTCTGCCAGGCGACTCCTCCCACGGGCCGGGCCATCATCGCCGCGATGCACGACCGGTACGCCGGGACGTGGTATCGCACGCTCACGTTCGTGCAACACAACACCGCAACCGCTCCGGACGGAGCGAAGCAGCACTCGACGTGGCTGGAATACGCCGCGTTGCCCGGGCGGCTGCGAATCGAATTCCAGCCGGCGGACTCGGCGGCCGGCGCGCTGTATGTGCGCGACTCCCAGTTCGTGTTCAAGGGAGGCCAGCTCACGAACGCCACGGCGTTCGTGCACCCGCTCATGGTCCTGGGCTTCGACGTGTACTTCGACGCCGCGGAACGGACCGCGAAGCGTCTGGAGCAGCTCGGGTTCGATCTGGCGACGGTGCACGAGGACACGTGGCAAGAACGGCCGGTGTACGTCGTGGGCGCGCGGTCCGGCGACCTGCGCCGGCGGCAGTTCTGGGTGGACAAAGAGCGATTGGTGTTCGTGCGCATGCTCGAGCCCGGTCAGCGAGACTCGACCCGCACGAGCGACATTCGCTTCAACGACTATCGTCCTTCCGGACCCGCGTGGATCTCCGCGGAAGTGGCGTTCCTCGTCGACGGCAAGGAGCGCTGGCTCGAGCAGTACGTGGACATCAAGACGGGGACGGCGCTCCCCGACTCGTTGTTCGATCCGCATCGCTGGACGATGCATCAGGACTGAGTCGAGGCCTGTCGCCGGGGAGCGGGGGCTTGTACTGTTCCCCCCCATGACCGCCTCGTCGCCGCCCGGAAAATTCGTCGTTGGGCTCGTGCAGATGAAGATGTCCGCCGATCCCGAGGCCAACCTGCAGCAAGCCGTCGCGAAGATCGGCGAAGCGGCCGCGGCGCGCGCCAAGGTCGTCTGCCTGCCGGAGCTGTTCCGATCGCGCTACTTCGCCCAGACGGAGGACGCGCGCGTCTTCGACCTGGCGGAGCCGATCCCGGGACCGAGCACGGAGGCGCTCGGGAAAGCGGCGAAGCAGGCGGGGGTCGTGGTCATCGCGCCCGTGTTCGAGCGCCGCGCGCCCGGTCTCTACCACAACAGCGCGGCGACGATCGACGTCGACGGACGCGTGGCCGGTGTGTACCGCAAGATGCACATCCCCGACGACCCGGCCTACTACGAGAAGTACTATTTCGCGCCCGGCGACCTCGGGTTCCGCGCGGTCGACACGAGCGTGGGACGGATCGGGACCCTCGTGTGTTGGGATCAATGGTATCCCGAAGGAGCGAGGCTCACCGCGCTCCAAGGCGCGAACATCCTGTTCTACCCGACGGCCATCGGGTGGCACCCCGCGGAGAAGGCCACGCACGGGGCCGGGCAGCTCGACGCGTGGCGCACCATTCAGCGGAGTCACGCGATCGCGAACGGTTGCTACGTGGCAGCGGTGAACCGGGTCGGCCACGAGCCACCGGCCGCCGGGGACGGAGACGGAATCGAGTTTTGGGGCTCGTCGTTCCTCGCGGATCCGTTCGGCGCCATCGTCGCGGAGGCGCCGGTGGACCGGGAGGCGCTCGTCGTGGCC
>DASQIB010000253.1:0-1841 GCA_035631795.1 Gemmatimonadales bacterium
GCTCTCCCAACTGAGCTACGCCCCCCTTATATTGGGCCCCGCAAAACGCGTTCCGGCGGGAACACGGCATCTTATCGGGACGTTATAGCGCTGTCAAGCGATTTTGCGCTCAAAAACGAACTTTTCGCTCTGTGCCGCGTATCACAGGGTGTTTTCCCCGAGACCATCGAACATGGCCAAGCAAGTCCGATGCAAGAAGCCCGCCGCCCCCGCCCGGGCGAAGCCTCGCCCGGTGGCCCGCTCGGTCGCGACAGCCGTCGCGTCCGCGCCGGCCGTGGCGAAGGCGAAGCCCGCCAAGAAGCGCGGGCGGCGCCGGGGTCTGCTCGCCGGCCTCGGGACCCACGAGCACGAGCGGGACATCCTCGATCAATACCTCCACGAGGTGTCCAAGACCCCCCTCCTCACGCAAAAGGAGGAGATCGCGCTCGCCCGGAAGGTGCGGGCCGGGGATCAGGACGCCATGCAGGAGCTCGTCAAGCGCAACCTGCGCTTCGTGATCTCCGTGGCCAAGAAGTATCAGAACCGGGGCCTGCCCCTCACCGATCTCATCGGCGAGGGGAACGTCGGGCTGCTCACGGCCGCCCGCAAGTTCGACCCGGACCAGGGCGTGAAGTTCATCTCGTACGCCGTGTGGTGGATCCGCCAGGCGATCCTCGCGGCCCTCGCCCGCCAGGGCCGGACGGTGCGCGTGCCCCTGAACCGCACCGCCGACCTCTCGCGCATCGTGCGCACCGCCGAGTTCCTGCGCCAGACGCTGCGACGCGAGCCGACGCCGGAGGAGATCTCCGACGCGACGAAGCTGTCGCTCGAGGTGGTCCAGTCGCTCGCCGCGCTGAACACGGGCGACGTGCGGCTCGACGCGCCGCTCGATCCGGACGGCGACCGCTCGCTCATCGAGCGCTTCATCGCCGAGGACCTGCCGGATACCGAAGATCAGGCAATGGACCGGTTTCTGTCCGACGAAATCGAGCAGGCGCTCTCCACACTGCAGCGCCGCGATGCCAAGGTGCTGCGCCTGTACTTCGGCCTCGACGGTGGTCGCGAGCACACGCTCGAAGAGATCGGCGGCATGCTGGGCGTCACGCGCGAGCGGGTACGGCAGCTGCGGGATCGGGCGCTCAAGCGGCTCCGTGACGGCGACGTCGGGAAGGCGCTCGCGAGCTTCGCGGCATGACAGGCTAGACGCACAGACGCGGCAGACGCACAGCGGGTAACAGTCGACAGTGGCCAGGGGCTCTCCTCTGGCCACTCGTGCTGTTCTCCCCTGTGCGTCTTTGCCCCCGTCCACTGTCCGCACTAGCTTTTCAGCCGTGATTGAAAGAATCGGCCGAAGAGCCGTCGACGCCGTCAAAGCCGTCGGCCGCTTCGGTCACTTCATGCGGGACCTGGCGCGCGCCGTCCCGGACGTCGCGGTGTGGGGACGGCTGGCCCTCGTGCAGCTCCGGCGCGTGGGCGTCGACTCGCTGCCGGTGGCGCTGTTCATCGCGGCGTTCACAGGCGTCGTGCTCGCCCTCCAGGCATCCTACACCTTCAAGAACACCGTGCCGCTCTACTTCGTCGGCACGCTCGTGGGCAAGACGATGATGCTGGAGCTGGGCCCCGTCCTGGCCGGACTGGCCCTCGCGGGGCGCGTCGGCGCGAGCATGGCCGCCGAGCTCGGCACCATGCGGGTCACCGAGCAGGTGGACGCGCTCGAGACGCTGGCATACGACCCCCAGAGCTTTCTCGTGCTCCCGCGCGTCCTCGCCGGCACGTTGATGTTTCCGGTCATCGTCGCCCTCGCCATCCTGACCGGGATCATCACCGGCTGGCTCGCGAGTCTCGCGCTCCTCGACCTGTCG
>DASQIB010000254.1:0-8908 GCA_035631795.1 Gemmatimonadales bacterium
ACGGTGATCGCGAAGTGGCGGCTGACGACCGCACCGGGAGCGAGCATCGCTCCGGCCGCGTCGAGGCGCTCGACTCTCCAGCCGTCGGGCGCCGCGATGTCGATGCTCCCGAGCCCGACCGCGCTGTCGCCGGCGTTCCAGACGTTCGCCTCCAGCTGCACCCGCTCGCCCGGCACGACGATGCCATCATCCGCAAAGCCATCGACGGCGACACCAGCGGCGGACAAGAGCGCGTGCGTGAGAATCGCCTGCTGGCTCGAGTCGGCGTCGCCAAGCTCGTGGAGGGCACGGGCGAGGAGCGGCACGAGGGCGCCCGGGTGCAGTGGATTGAGCTGCGCCCGGGCGGAATCGATCAACGCGGTGTAGCGCGCCCGTCCGGGCACGACCGTGTCGACGCCCGCGAAGAATCCGTTCGCGTCGGCGGTCCGTGCCCGATCCTTCCACTCGATGAATGCGAGCCGGGCGACGGCCGAGCCCGGCCGCTCCAGCTGGCCCTCGTCCTGCGACCGGTGTTGGCTCCGGCCCGCCATCGCGATCTGGTGGTAGGACCGGCCTTCCACTGGGTCGAGCATGCCCGCGTCGAGCCGCAGCGTGGCGGCCGCGGTATCGAAATAGAGCGAGCGGTACAGCTTCACCGGCCCCCAACTCGAGTCGCGCAGCGCCTCGAACGCCTGCCGGGCGAGTACGCCGGCCACCTGATGCTGTCCGTGCCCGTCCTTGGGTGTTCCGGAGAAGACCGAGACGATGATCTGGGGACGGAAGCGCCGCACCACGTCGAGCACGTCGCGCAGCAACGAGTCCCGCGCCCAGAAGCGCAGCGCCTCGTCGATCGACTTCGAGTACCCGAAGTCGTACGCGCGGGCGAAAAACTGCCGCGCCCCATCGATGCGCCGCGCGGCGAGCAGCTCTTCCGACCGGATGATCCCCAGCTCTGGACCGAGCTCGGGGCCGATCAAGTTCTGACCGCCCTCGCCCCGCGTGAGCGACAGGTAGGCCACCTGAGCGCCCATCCCGCGAGCGAACAAGGCCACCAGGTCCGAGTACTCGTCGTCGGGGTGCGCGCCGATCATCAACACCCGCTTCGTGGCACCGAGCTGCTGCAACGCGCCCGCCAACGCCGCGACGCCGCCGGTTCCGGGTGGGGAGAATTGGCCCACCACCGGACCGGCGGCGCCGATCAGCAATACGAGGCTAGTCCTGAGAGCGCGCCGCACTATTGGGTAAGATACGTCACTCCGCCTTTCATAACGAACCGTACGCGCTCGAGCTCCGTGATGTCCTTCAACGGGTCACCCGCGACGGCGACGAGATCCGCGTACGCCCCCGGGGCCACGACGCCGAGGCCGGGCTCCCCCAGGAGCTCGGCGGCGAGCGAGGTCCCGGACTTGATCGCCTGCATCGGTGACATGCCGTACTGCACGTAGTAACCGAATTCCTTTGCTTCGTTCAGCTCCGTCCACGGGAACCCGCCGACGTCCGTTCCTAACACGATCTTGACACCTTTTTTCAGGCCGTGCGCGAACGCCTGGCGCTGATGGGCCACCATCGGCGCCCAAGGACCGCCACGCGGACCGGCTACGTACACCGACACGGTCACCGTGGGCACCCAGTAAACCCCGCGGGCAACCAGCACATCGATCAACGAGTCGGTCATCCCATCGCCGTGTTCGATCGTGTTCACTCCGGCGCGGAGCGCCGCGGCGATCCCGTCCGAGCCGATCGCGTGGGCCGCCACCTTCCGGCCCAGGCGGTGCGCCTCATCCACGATGGCCCGCGCTTCGTCGTCCGTGAAGTTCACCCAGCTGTGCAGCACCGAATCGGGCGTGTAGTAGTAGCGCCGATCGGAGTAGTACTTGATCCAATCGGCGCCGTGGGCCACCTGCTGGCGGACCGCGAGGCGCGCGCCGTCGACCCCGTCCACCGGCTGCACCCCGTGCGGCAGCTCGAGCTCCCAGTTGTCGGATACGATCGGATACATGCCGGTCGGCGCCATGGCACGCGTCGAGGCGAAGATGCGCGGGCCGGGGATCTCCCCGCGTTCCACGGCCCGCTTCACGTCCACGTCGGCATACATCGCGCCCTCGGTCTCGAGATCTCGAATGGTCGTGAAGCCGTGCTCGAGCGCGATGCGGGCGTTGCGCGCGGCGAGGATCGCGCGGTATGCGGTCGACTCGGAGAGGAGCTGCTCGTTGTAGGACGCCGCCGTGGGATCGCCCTGCAGGAGGAGGTGGGTGTGCGCGTCGATGAAGCCCGGGAGGACGGTCATCTGCGACAGATCGATCAGGCGCACGCCCCGAGCCTGCGCCTGGACCTGCGCCACAGGGCCGACCGCCTTGATCCTGTCCCCCTCGATCAGGATCCCGGCACCGACCAGCGATGCATCGGCGCGCCCGTCGATCACGCGACCGGCTTTAATGAGGATGAGGGGCGGCGCCGTCGGGCGCGGCGCCTGGGGCGTGAGGTCCGACCGCGGGACGGCACCGAGGCCGAGCACGACGGCGCAGGTCAGCAGGGGACGCATGGACGCTCCTCGCGAGGGCGAGGCGAATCTCCCTATGAGCGCGGTTGTGTCAAGCCGCTTAAATTCCGGGGAGGAGGTACGCTATGACGACCACCGCCACCGCTCCCCCGCCGGAACGCAAGGTCAGCGCCCAGGAGGCCCGTGAGGTCGCCGAGGCCGCGCGCGAGCAGGAGTGGGTCGCGCCCAGCTTCGTGCGCGAACTGTTCCTCGGCCGGTTCCGTCTCGGTCTGATACATCCGTATCCCGAGCAGGACCCCGAAGAGGTACGGCGGGCGCAACCGTTCCTCGAGCAGCTGGAGCGCGTGCTCCGCGACGTGGACTCCGACCGGATCGACCGCGAGGGCGAGATCCCGGAACCGATCATTCAGCGTCTGCGTGAGCTCGGCGCGTTTGGAATCAAGATCCCGCGAGAGTACGGGGGACTCGGCCTGTCGCAGCTGTCGTACATGAAGGCCATCGAGCTCGTCTCGTCGGTCGACGGTTCCGTCACGGCCCTCCTATCCGCGCATCAGTCGATTGGGGTTCCCCAGCCGCTCAAGATGTTCGGCTCCGAGGCGCAGAAGAAGACCTACTTCCCTCGGCTCGCGAAGGGTGCCATCTCGGCCTTCGCGCTCACCGAACCGGGCGTGGGGTCCGACCCCGCGGCCATGGAGACCCTGGCCGTTCCGAGCGACGATGGAAACGCGTGGATCCTGAACGGGGAAAAGCTCTGGTGCACCAACGGCACGAGAGCCGAGCTGATGGTCGTCATGGCCCGGACGCCGTCCAAGGTCGTGCATGGCAAGGAGAAGCGGCAGATCACCGCGTTCATCGTGGAAACCGCGTGGCCCGGCGTGAAGATCGAACACCGCTGTCACTTCATGGGGCTCAAGGCGATCTACAACGGCGTGATCTCGTTCAGGAACGTTCGCGTCCCGAAGGAGAACGTCCTGTGGGGCGAGGGCAAGGGGCTGAAGCTCGCGCTCACGACGTTGAACACCGGGCGGCTCACGCTTCCGATTTCGTCGGTCGCCGCGGGAAAGCGCTGTCTCGAGATCTCCCGGCAGTGGGCGAGCGAACGGGTGCAGTGGGGCCGCCCGATCGGGCAGCACGACGCGGTCGCGCAGAAGATCGGGGCCATGGCGGCGAATACGTTCGCCATGGAAGCCGTGGCCGAGCTGTGCGGGGCGATGGCCGACCGGGGGAGCTACGACATCCGCCTGGAAGCCGCGATCGCGAAACTGTACAACTCCGAGGGCGGCTGGCGGATCATCGACGACACGGTGCAGATCCGCGGTGGCCGGGGATACGAGACGGCCGATTCGTTGCGCGCGCGGGGGGAGAAGCCGGTCCCCGTCGAGCGTATCATGCGTGACTTCCGGATCAATTTGATCTTCGAAGGGTCGAGCGAGATCATGCACCTGTTCATCGCCCGTGAAGCGGTGGACAAGCACCTGCAGGTGGCCGGCGACGTGGTCATGCCGGGCAAGAGCTTGAGCGCGCGGCTGCAGGGTCTCGCGCGCGCGGTGCTGTTCTACAGCTGGTGGTACCCGTCACGCTGGCTCGGCTGGAGCTTCTGGCCCAAGTACGGCACGTTCGGGCCGCTCGCGCAGCACCTCCGCTACGTCGAGCGCGGAGCCCGACGGCTGGCGCGGAGCGTGTTCCACGCCATGATGCGGTTCGGACCGAAGCTGGAGTTCCGACAGGCCGTGCTCTTCCGTCTGGTGGACGTCGGCGCCGAGCTCTTCGCCATGGCGGCCGCATGTTCCCGAGCACAGTGGCTCGCCAAGACCGACCCGGCCGCGGGCCGGCGCGCGGTCGAGCTCGCCGATCTGTTCTGTCGCCAGGCGCGCGCGCGGGTCAACGGGAAATTCCACGAGCTGTGGCGCAATGCGGACACGAAGGCGTACCGGGTGGCACAGGAGACGCTGGCGGGGGAGCACAGGTGGTTGGAGAGGGGGATGGTTGAGTTAGACGGTTAGCCGGTATGGCGGTTAGTCGGTTAGTGTCGCCCGTCGAGCGTCAGCCCGCGGGCGACAGCGTTGTAGAGACCCATGGTTGTCCTTCCGGTCTCGTCATGACGGCGCTGAAACTCGGTCCAATCAGTTTCCGCCAAGAAGCCGAGATCCGTCGCGAGCAAAGCAAAGTACCAGAGCTCCGACAGCAAACCGGCTAACCGCCCAACCGTCGATCACGCTGCCTGATGCGCGATCATGATCGACCGCAATCTCTCGGGCGTATCCCCCGCCATGTCGCCGTACGGGGACGGATGACCCTGGGCTTCCATCACGATCGTGGGGCACACGAACTCGTACCGTCGTGAGGTAATCCGGTCGGCGGCCGCCTGAGTCGCGACCGGCGTCGCGATCACCGTCTGTTTCGCGCCCTGCTGGTCGGCCACCTTGGCCGCCGCGAGCACCTTCCAGGGATAAGTCACCTGCCCATCGACGATGACGGCGATCCGGCCCGCGAGCTTTTTCACTGGCCGCTGCGTCCGGTACAGGATCAAATCCTGGCTCACCCGAGCGCGCGACTCGTCGATGGCGCTCGAGAGTTTGTCGAGGAGCGCCCCGCTTGGCTGGAAATCGGGATCCATCTCTGAGGGGGCCGATTCGGCGATCGCGCCGATCGGCGCCAGTTTGGAGCCGAGCTTGATGAACGCGGCGACCAGGACGTCGAACTGCGCGCCCATCGCCTTGGCCGCGTTCGCCGCGATTTCCACGCCCTCCGGCGTAATGCCGAGGAGCAGGCAGCCGATGTAGCCGCGGGCCGCCAGCTGCTGGCCGAGCAGCGCACCAGCGGCCGAGCGAGTCGGGTAGAGGGCGGCGGGCTTGGAGGCCGGGGCTGAAGGCATGGACTCACAAGATAAGGAGGACGGTAGAGGTCGGTAGAGGTCGGTAGAGGTCGTAGAGGACGCATTACTTCTACCGACCCCTACCGACCTCTATAACCTCTACCGACTTCTACCGTCCAGCCTCTTGTTATCTTTCCCGGGCCAACTCCCAGGACCCGCGCGTGTCGAAGAGCACCCTGACGGTCATCGACAACCGGACCGGCAAGCAGTACGAGATTCCGATCCAGGACGGCACGATCCGCGCCGTGGACCTGCGGCAGATCAAGTCCGGCGACGGCGATCTGGGGCTCGAGACGTACGACCCCGGGTTCGTGAACACCGCCGCCTGCCGGAGCGCCATCAGCTTCATCGACGGTGACAAGGGCATCCTGCGCTACCGTGGCTATCCGATCGAGCAGCTGGCGGAGCGGAGCACCTTCCTCGAGACCGCGTACTTGCTCCTGCACGGCGAATTGCCGTCCGCCGCCGAGCTCGATTCCTGGGTGTTCAACATCACGCACCACACCATCGTCCACGAGAGCATCAAGAAGTTCATCGACGGCTTCCATCACGACGCCCATCCGATGGGCATGTTCGTCAGCACCGTGGCCGCGCTGTCGACGTTCTATCCGGAAGCCAAGCACATCGCGGACGAGGGGTCGCGCCAGAATCAGATCTTCCGCCTGATCGCCAAGGCGCCGACGCTCGCGGCCTTTGCGCACAGGCACTCGGTGGGTATGCCCTACGCGTATCCGGACAACGACCTGTCGTACGCGGGCAACTTTCTGAACATGATGTTCAAGGCGACGGAGGTGCAGTACACGCCGAACAAGACGCTCGAGCACGCGCTCGACATCCTCTTCATTCTCCACGCCGACCACGAGCAGAATTGCTCGGCCAGCGCGATGCGGTCCGTGGGCTCGTCGCACGCTGATCCATATTCGGCGATGGCGGCGGCCGCGGCCGCGCTGTACGGCCCGCTGCACGGGGGGGCGAACGAAGAGGTGTTACGGATGCTGCGCGAGATCGGATCGAAGGATCAGATCCCGGCGTACATCGATCGCGTGAAGCGCGGCGAGTTTCGCTTGATGGGCTTCGGCCATCGGATCTACAAGAACTACGATCCGCGCGCCACCATCATCAAACGCGTGGCGGACGAGGTCTTCGACGTCACGGGCCGAAACCCGCTCATCGACATCGCGGTGGAGCTCGAGCGCATCGCCCTGCAGGATGACTACTTCGTGACGCGGAAACTGTACCCGAACGTCGATTTCTACTCCGGGATCATTTATGAGGCGATGCGCTTCCCGGTAGACATGTTTCCCGTGCTCTTCGCCATCGGGCGAACGCCCGGCTGGCTGGCGCAGTGGCAGGAGATGTTGCTCGACAAGGAGCAGCGCATTGCCCGCCCGCGGCAGATCTACACCGGGGCGGGCAAACGCGACTACGTGCCGATCGAAAACCGCGGCTAGCGCCTTCTCCGCCCCGCCCGCATCCGCACCGACCGCGCCGGCTTAGGCTGCTCCGCCTGCGCTCGTTTCGGTTGGAGCGGCGCCACCGACGGCTCGAACCCGGGGATCACCTCCCGCGGGAACGTCTGGCCCACCAGCTTTTCGATGTCTCCCATCATGAGCCACTCGTCGGGCGACAACAGCGTCAGGGCCAAGCCGCGCGCCCCCGCCCGTGCCGTCCGGCCCACCCGGTGGACATAGATCTCCGGGTCCTGCGGCACGTCGAAATTGACCACCATGCGGATGCCGTCGACGTCGATGCCCCGCGCCGCGATGTCGGTCGCGACCAGCACGTCCGACTCGCCGCTCCGGAACGCATCGAGCGTCCGGGTGCGGTGACTCTGGGCCTTGTCGCCGTGGATGGCGTGCGCGGGCACGCCTTCCCGCCGCAGGAAGGTCACGAGCTTGTCCGCCCCGTACTTGGTGCGGGTGAACACGAGCGTCTGGCCGGCGGGCTTCGCCTGAAGAATGCGGGCGAGCACGCCGCGCTTTTGCAGCTTGTCGACCGCGACCACCACGTGCTCGATGCCCTCGGCGGGCGTGGCGCGGCGGCCGATCTCGACCGAGGCATGCCCATCGAGCGCGGCGCGCGCCAGAGCGTCCACCTCGAATGAAATCGTCGCCGAGAACAGCATGGTCTGGCGCTTCTCGGGCAGCGCCCGAAGGATGCGGCGCACGTCCGGCGCGAACCCCATGTCGAGCATGCGGTCGGCCTCGTCGAGCACGAGCACCTCGAGCTTCGAGAAGTCGACGTGCCCACGCTCCATGTGGTCGAGCAGCCGACCGGGCGTCGCGATCACGATGTCGACACCGTGCTTCAGCGCGCGGGTCTGTGGCTCCATACCCACGCCGCCATAGACCGACGCGGCGCTCACGTCGAGATGGCGACCGTACGCCCGGGCGCTTTGCAGCACCTGCTCGGCGAGCTCGCGTGTAGGTACGAGCACGAGCGCCCGAAGGGCGTGCTTGACCCCGTTACGGGACAGTCGCTGCAGGATCGGCAGCATGAAGGCGGCAGTCTTGCCGGTGCCGGTCTGCGCGGAGCCGATGAGGTCGCGGCCGGCCAAGGCGAGCGGGATCGCCTCCAGCTGGATGGGGGTGGGCTGCTCGTAGCCCTCTTCGGCCACGGCGCGCACGAGCTCGGGCGCGAGCCCGAGTGATGTAAATGGCATTGCTACAGTTTTCCTTTCAACACACACACGCACGCCGCCGGTAGCACACGCTACCGAGCTTCAGCGTCACTTTCGTTTTGAACCTAGGGAATGAGACCGGGCGTGTGTACAGCGCGGTGCCGCTCCTGAGCGGGACCGTCCTACGGAAGGATGCCAGCTCGCGGTTCGAAAGAACTCTAACTACGTAAAGGAGATACGTCAAGGTGAGACGTAAAGAGCAAGCGTGGAGGAGAGCCGTCGTCTACGTCTCTCCTCCACGTCTCTCTCTCAACGTTTTTTCTTTACGCTTTTACTTGACGGTTTTGGGTTCAGAATCCCACCACCACATGCGGGGCAGTTGTTTTTTCCGCGGCCACACCTCGTTCAGCGTCTCCCCCTCATACAGCCGCCCGTTTTTCATCAGCGTCGCGAGCAACGGCCTATGCATCACTGACTCCGGGTAGGAGCGACGGCGTGCTGGGAACGGGGGCTAAACCTGAGGCGCCCGTGCGGCACCGTCAAGCGAGCCGCAGGTCACGCACCCGAGGGGAGTTGACAAACCGGGTACCCATGGCGATGATCCCTCCCGAGCGATAACGAACCAGAGACTTGCTTCGAGGACCTGGGCTACCGCCCAGGTCGCGTTGTTTCTGGGACAGGACACTCAGACTGGAGAAGCCCGGATGGAAGTGACCGTAGGTGACGGCGATCGGCTGGAGTACGTGCTGAAGAAGTTCCGCCGTCAGATCACGAAAGCCGGACTGTTCCAGGACATGAAGCGCAAGCGCTTCTACGAGAGTCCCGGCGCTCTACGGCGACGGAAAGACAAGGCAGCGGCGCGCCGCAAGGTGAAGTCCGCACGACGTCGCGAACACCATTAAGTCAGGAGTTTTCAGCAGATGGCACGCATTAC
>DASQIB010000255.1:0-9227 GCA_035631795.1 Gemmatimonadales bacterium
ATGCACGATTTCTTTGACATCACGCCGACCCGGGGATAGCTTTGTCCGTTATGAAACTCATCACCACAGTCGTCCGCCCGGAACGCCTGCCTGAGGTCAAGGCTGCGCTGTTCCAGGCCGGCGTCACGGGCATCACCCTCAGCCGCGTGAGCGGTCACGGGGGAGAGCAGGAAATCGTCAGTCAGTACCGCGGGACCACCGTCGTGATGGAATTCCACGAGAAGGTCAAGATCGAGATGGTCTGCTCCGAGCCGTTCGTCGAGCCGTGCATCAAGGCGATCCTCGCCTCCGCACGGACGGGTGAAGTGGGGGACGGCAAGATCTTCGTCCAGCCGATCGAGCGGGTGATTCGCATCCGCACCGGAGAGGCGGACAATGCCGCCCTGACCGCCGTCAACGCCGATCAAGTCCAGCGTGCGGCGCTCGAGAACGCCCACGCCGGCGTCGCTGCCGAGAAGGAGGACGCATGAACCCGGCGATCTCGGCGGGCGATACCGCGTGGGTCCTCACGTCCACGGCGCTCGTCATGGTGATGACGGTCGGCCTGGCCTTCTTCTACGGGGGCCTGGTGCGGCCCAAGAACTCTCTCAACACGATGATGATGAGCGTCGTCGCCCTGGGCGTGGTGAGCGTCCAGTGGGTGCTGGTGGGGTACTCGATTGCCTTCGCGCACGGCACGCCGTGGTGGGGGGGCCTGTCGTGGGCGGCGTTCAGGGGAGTGGGCCTCGATCCGGATCCGGCATACGCGGCCACCATCCCGCTCCAGGCCCACGCCATGTTCCAGGCGATGTTCGCGATCATCACCCCGGCGTTGATCTCCGGCGCGATCGTCGAGCGCATGCGGTTCCGCGCCTACATCGTGTTCCTGTTGCTCTGGGCCACCTTCGTGTACGACCCACTCGCGCACTGGGTGTGGGGCGCCGGTGGCTGGCTGCAGAAGCTCGGCGCCCTCGATTTCGCCGGCGGCACCGTTGTCCACATCAGCGCGGGCGTTTCCGCGCTCGTGGCCGCCCGGATGCTCGGACCTCGGAAGGACTTCAAGCGGGTTCCGATCGTGCCGCACAACGTCCCGCTCGTGCTGCTCGGTGCGGGCCTGCTCTGGTTCGGGTGGTTCGGTTTCAACGCCGGCTCCGCGCTGGCGGCCAACGGCCTGGCCGCCCTGGCGTTCACCAACACCAACACCGCGGCGGCGACCGCGCTGCTCACGTGGGTCGGCCTCGACTTGTTCCGCACGGGGAAGGCGACGGCCGTGGGCGCGGCGACGGGCCTCGTGGTGGGGCTCGTGGGCATCACGCCGGCGGCGGGCTACGTTACCGCGCCGGCATCGCTGGCGATCGGCGCGCTGGCGGTGCTCGTGAGCTATACCGCTATTCAGATCCGCGCGCGGACGCGACTCGATGATTCGCTCGACGTGTTCTCCTGCCACGGACTCGCAGGAGTGGCTGGGGCGTTGCTGACCGGTGTGTTCGCGACGAAGTTGGCCAACCCGGCCGGCGGGGACGGCTGGCTGGCCGGCAACTTCGCGCAGATGGGGGTGCAGCTATTGGCGGTGGTCGCGACCGTAGCGCTCGCGGGAAGCGGAACGGCCATCATTATGACAGTGGTGAACGCAACGCTCGGCGCCAAAGCCGGCGTGCGCGAGCAGCTGACCGGGCTCGACTTGAGCGAGCACGGCGAAGAGGCGTACTTCGGCGAGCAGGGCGCGATGTCGGTGCCGGGTGTGGCGCTGGGCGGCGGCGTGATCGTGTCACACGCAGTCCCAGCCCCAGTTTCAAACGTAGCGGCGGCGGGTTAGCGGCGACGCACCAGTCGGTTCTCGAGGAACAGGAATTCTATTCCGGTCCCGAGAAACGTGTCGAGCGCTTCCCGGGGCGTGTTGACGATGGGTTGACCCTTCACGTTGAAGCTCGTGTTCAGGACCATCTCGCGCCCGGTGGTCCTGCCCACGGCACGCAGCAGCTCGTGGAACTCCGGGTTGTCCCGCTTCGATACGGTCTGGACTCGCGCCGAGCCGTTCACATGCGTGATGGCGGGTAGCGCGTGCCGGAATTCCTGCCGCACGTCCACCGTCATGATCATGAATGGCAGCTCGGTGCCCGGCGACACCTCGAACCAGCGGTGGACCTCCTCCAGCGATACGGCCGGAGCGAACGGGCGGAACGCCTCCCGCATCTTCACCATGGCGTTGATTCGATCGCGCATGTCGGGGTGACCCGGGTCCGCGAGAATGCTCCGGTGGCCTAGGGCGCGCGGGCCGAACTCCATACGGCCCCGGTACCACGCCACCACACGCCCGTCCGCGATGAGGCGCGCCGCCTCGTCACATGCCTCGTTCAGCGTCTCGAACCGCGTCACCGCGACGCGATCGCGATGCACGGCGAGCGCGTCATCGATCGCCCGTTCCGAGTACCCCGGACCAAGAAAGGGCACCGGGAGGCGCTCGTTCCGGACCTCGCCCGCGCGGGCGGCACGGTAGAGGGCGGCGCCCAGCGCGCTGCCGTCGTCGCCCGCGGCGGGCTGCACGTAGATCTCGTCGAACGTGCCCGAGCACAGCAGCCGCCCGTTCGCGGTGCAGTTCAGGGCCACACCGCCGGCCAGGGCCAACCGCCGGAGGCCCGTCCGCGCCGCGAAGTGCCCGCACAGGTGCAGCAGCGTCCGATCGAGACTCTCCTGGAGGGCCGCGGCGATGTCGCGGTGGAGGTCGGTGATCTCCTCGCGGGGATCCCGGGGCGGGCCGAGGTGCTCGGTAAGGCAGACGCGACTGGCGCGGTAGTGCTCGCGGTCCTCGCGCGTGCGGTTCATTCGCAGTAACGGGATGCGGATGCCGCCGTCCGGCCCGAGCGTGATCGCCTCCGCAAAGAACGATCGAAACCGCCGCGCATCACCGTAGGGCGCGAGGCCCATGATCTTGTACTCATCGGCGTTGAAGTCGAAACCCAGGTGGAGAGTCACCAGGGAGTAGAGCGCCCCGATCGAGTCATGGGCTGAAACGCGGGCGAGGACGTCCAAACGCCCATCGTGCGCGTGGTAGACCGTGGCACTGTGCGCCTCCCCCATTCCATCGATCACTACCACCAGACATTCGTCCCACCCGGAGGTGTAGTACGCGCTCGCGGCGTGAGCCAGATGATGGCTCACGTGATGCACGCGCTCGGGGGGAAGCTCGGGAAGGTCGCGCGCCACGAGCGCGAGCACCGCATCGCGGGAGAGCACCCGGCAATACAGGTCGCGCGAAATCGGGTCGACGCCGTAGATCGCGCGGTACGGCGCGTAGTCGAAGCCATGCGCCAGCTCGTCGACGTCGGTGACCTCGAGCCCCGCTTCCGCGAGACAGTAGCCGATGGCGCCGCGCGGGAAATCCCCCGTGTGCTTGCGCCGGTTGATCCGCTCCTCGGCGACCGCCGCGACGAGGGTGCCGTCGACGATCAACGCCGCGGCGGAATCGTGTCCCTGCGAGATCCGGTATTCCCGCTCATCCAGATTGGGCCAACGGGCCCGTTTGAAGGGGATGGCTCCCTCGAACCCGCTGATGCCGAGAATTTTCATCGTGGGGCGGACTCGCAAGAAGCATACGCAACACCAGTCAGGGGATCCGGCGTGCGTGCGTAGCGTGCGCGCGACACGCAAGCGGGCAACGGGCGGAACTGAGGCAGCCCGCTTCTTGCAGCTACCACGCCCCGTCCGTTGCAGTTTTCACCGCCCGATGAACGAGGCAGCATGACTGGTCGACTACGCGAGACGGATCTGAAGGTGTTCGCTACCTGCCCGCCTTCGTACAACGCGTCGCCGCGCGCGTACCTGCGGGACGTGTTGGACGTCGCGTTGTGGAGCGAGGCCGGGGGGTGCGAAGGGATCCTCATCTATACCGACAACGGGCTCGTGGACCCGTGGCTGATCGCGCAGGAGATGATCACCCACACTGAGCGTCTCTGCCCGCTCGTCGCCGTACAGCCCGCGTACATGCATCCGTACGCGGTCGCCAAGATCGTGGCGTCGCTCGCGTTCCTGCACGGGCGGCGCATCTATCTCAACATGGTGGCGGGGGGATTCAAGAACGACCTCGAGGCCCTGAACGATCACACGCCGCACGACGAGCGGTACACTCGCCTGGTGGAGTACACGACCGTCATCATGAATCTGCTGCGCGGAGGGGCGAGCCCCGTCACCGTCGATGGCCGTTACTACCGGATCACGAACGTCAAGATGACGCCCGCGCTCCCGCCCGCGCTCTTGCCCGGCGTGTTCGTCTCGGGCTCCTCCGACGCCGGGCTCACCGCCGCGCGCCAGCTCGGCGCGCTCGCCGTGCGGTATCCCAAGCCCGTCGCCGAGTACGAAGCGAGCGGGACGGCACCCGATGCGGCGGCCCTCGGCATTCGCATCGGGATCATCGCGCGCGAAGAGGCAGACGAGGCGTGGACGGTCGCGCGGAAGCGCTTCCCGGAAGATCGGACCGGGCAACTCACCCACCAGCTGGCCATGAAGGTCTCCGACTCCGAGTGGCACAAGCAGCTGTCGCGGCTTGGCGAGACCGCCGCCTCAGAAGAGCAGCCGTACTGGATGGTGCCGTTCGAGAACTACAAGACGTTCTGCCCCTATCTCGTGGGGAGCTACGACCGCGTGGCCGATGAGCTCGCCCGCTACGTGGGCGTCGGCTATCGGACGATCATTCTGGACGTGCCGGCGAGCCCCGTAGAGCTCGACCACATCGGCATCGTGTGCGATCGGGCCGCGGCGCGCGTGGCGCCGTGACCGCTCCCCGCCTCCTGCAGCACTGGGTCACCGAGCAGGCCCATCGCCGTCCGGACGCGGGAGCGCTCGTCTTCAAGGACGAGCGCGTGACGTACGGCGCCCTCGAAGAAGTGAGTAACCGGCTCGCGCACTTACTCAAAGAGGCGGGGTGCGCGCGCGGCGACCGCGTGTGTCTCCTGATGCCCAAATCGCCGCCGGCGATCGTCGCGCTCCTGGGCGTCCTCAAGGCGGACGCCGTGTACGTGCCGCTCGACCCCGCGAGCCCGGCACCGCGGCTCGGGAAAATGATCGCGTCGTGCGACAACCGCTGGATTCTCGCGAGCGGGTCGGTGGGCCCCACGCTCCAGGCCCTCTTCGCCGACTCCGGATTCGGCGAGACCCATTCGCTGGGCTGGCTCGGCGCCGGCGCGCCGCCGCGCGGCGTCCACGCCGACTTCACGATCGGCGACGCGAGCACGTATCCGGCCACACCGCCCTTGAGTGCCACTACACCGCAAGACCCGGCCCACATCCTGTTCACCTCGGGCTCGACCGGTATGCCCAAGGGCGTCCTGATCACGCACTCGAACGTGAGTCACTTCGTCGACTGGGCGGTGCGGTACTTCGGCACCGCGCCCACCGACCGGATCTCCGGGCATCCGCCACTCCACTTCGATCTTTCGACGTTCGACATGTTCGGCACCTTCGCGGCCGGCGCGGAGCTGCATCTCGTTCCGCCCGAGGCCAACCTGCTGCCCCAGCACCTGGCCGACCTGATTCGCCGCGCCGAGCTGACCCAGTGGTTCTCCGTGCCTTCGGTGCTTAACTACATGGCGAAGTTCGACGTGGTGAAGCAGAACGATTTCCCCAGCCTGCGCCGGGTGCTGTGGTGCGGCGAAGTGTTCCCCACCCCGGCGCTGATCCACTGGATGCGACGCCTGCCCCATGTGACGTTCACGAATCTCTACGGACCGACCGAAGCGACGATCGCGAGCAGCTACTACACGGTGCCGGCCTGCCCGACGAACGAGGATGAGGCGATCCCCATCGGACAGGCCTGCGACGGGGAGGAGCTCCTGGTGCTGGACGAAGCGCTGAAGCCGGTGCCGCCGGGGGAAGTGGGAGACCTCTACATCGGCGGCGTGGGCTTGAGCCCCGGCTACTGGCGTGACGCCGAAAAGACGCGGGGAGCGTTTCTTCCTCGGCCGGGGGCTGGGAGTCCCGATGAGCGCATCTATCGCACCGGAGACCTCGCGACCGTCGGCGCAGATGGTCTGATTCGATTCTTGGGTCGTGCGGACACCCAAATCAAGACGCGAGGGTATCGCGTAGAGCTGGGCGAGGTCGAGGCGGCACTGCACGCGCTCGGGATGGTGCGTGAGTGCGCGGTGGTCAGCGTCCCGAGCCAGGACTTCGACGGCGTCGTGATCTGCTGCGCGTACGTCCCCGTGGAGGGAAGTCAGGTGACGCCGGTGACGTTACGCGAAGCGCTCGCGGGGATCTTGCCGCCGTACATGCTGCCGTCCCGGTGGTGGCCGTTCGAAGAGCTGCCGAAGACCGGCAATGGGAAGATCGACCGCCGCAAAGTGAAGGAGCTTCGCGCGCCCGAGACCGTGAGCGCGCGGTGAGCGCCTCGGCACCCACCGACCTCTATCCCGAGCTCGAGGCCCTCTTTATCGAGCATCTCCGGGTCGAGGTACCATCGCCCGAGACGGATCTCTTGCAGACCGGTCGGCTCGACTCGCTCGGCGTGGTGGAGCTGCTGTTTCGGCTGGAGCAACGGTTTGGCATTCGCATCGACACGGACGACCTCGAGGTCGAGTACTTCCGCTCGCTGGCGGCCATTGCGGCGTTCGTCACCGCGCGCCGGCGGAACGGGGATTCCCCGATGCCTTCTGTTGCGAGCGGGCAACAAGCGGTGCTCGGCGAACCCGGGTCGACCCCGTCGTAGTTGGGGGGCTCGCGTGGCCCGAACTCTGCAGGCACAGGGTCGTACCATGAATCTCTTGCCATTGGACTCCCCCGAGCGGATCGAGCTCGCGGCAGGCTGGCTGAACCGGGAAGAGAATTACAAGTGGCTGGACTTCGGGAACGGCGTGCAGAGCCTGACGCCGGTGATGCTGAAGGTGATGACGCAGCGCGACCTCCACGTGCTGCGACTCTACACGCCGCCGGGGAGCGACCTGCCGATCGGCGTGGTGGGGCTCTCGAACGTGGATCGCCGGTTCCGCACGGCGGGGTCGCTGTGGGCGGTGTTGGGTCGCAAGCGATACGGCGGATACGCGGGCCGCGCCGCGTGGATGATCTTGACGCTCGGTTTTCAGGAGATGGGGCTCGAATCGGTGGGAGCCTGGACCGTCGAGATCAACGTGGCGGCCCGCACGCAGCTCGAGCGGCTCGGGTTTCGCTTTATCGGGCGACAGCGGCGCTGCCACTGGATCGACGGCCAGCCCTACGACCGCCTGCTGTACGACTTGCTCCCGGATGAGCTCCGCGAGGTTGGAGATGATTAGTCACCCGAAAGGTAGAGAGCCCTTGGAATCAGCCATTCTCGAGCTGTTGGTCGAGCGGCTGCAGGTCGACGCGCCTTCGGTCGACCTGGACCTGTTCGCAACCGGGGTGATCGACTCCCTGATGCTCGTCCGACTCTTGGCGGCGCTGGAGGAGCGATTCGGCGTCCGGGTGACCGTCGAGGAGCTCGAGATGGACAGCTTCCGCACGGTGCGGCGGATCGCCGCGTTCGTCGAATCCAAGCAGGCGCCCGCGAACCCTCGGCGCGTGGGTGCCGCGGGTTAGTCGAAGGACGCGCCGGCGAGCAGCTGTTTGACCATAGAGATCATGGCCGCGCCCTCGAACGGCTTGCTCACGAACCGATGCGCGCCGAGGGCGAGCGCGTGGCCTTCCACGTCGAGCGATCCCGCGCTCGTGACACCCGAGATCGCGATGATTTTCACACCAGGCCATTCGAGGCGTAGCCGGTCGATGGTCTTCAGGCCGCCCTGACCGGGCATGAAGATGTCGACGAGCACGACGTCGGCTGGCGACGTGGCGCAGGCGCGGATGCCCGCGTCGCCGTCGGCGGCCTGCTTGACGTCGTATCCCGCGATCTCGAAGTGTTTCGCGAGGGCCTGGCGAAACGGGACGTCGTCGTCGATGATGAGGACTCGGGCCATTGACGCTCCCCAGAAATCCGCTAAAAATCCGCGCCCTGCGTCTGGCTCGGGCACGCTGGCACCGACTGCCATGTAGTCGTGCCGCCGAGGTGGTCATCGTTCACAACCCAACTATCGTTGAACACGGACGAATAGCAAACGGGGCTGGTCAGACCAGCGGCCTGAGCACGAACCGCCCGTAGGCCACGAAGGCCGCGAGCAGCCCCATCACGACGGCCCAGACCATGGGATTGGTAGCGGCCAGCTTGAGCGAGTACCGCGCGTACAGCGCGGCGAGGGCCAGGGTTTCGAGCGCGAGCACGGCGGCGGCGATTGGGGTCAGCACCGGCATCCACTTCGCGGCGGCCGGGACGACCAGCAGCACCGCGCCAACCATCTCGAGCACGCCGAGCGTGCGCCATCCGCCGAGCGAGAGCGCGCGCATGTGGTTCGCGAGCGCGTCGAACTTGAACGTCTTATACGACCCTCCCGCGACGTAGAGGAACGCCAGCGCGACCTGGAGGACCCACAACAGGACGTTCATCGGTGTCTTCTCCTCTTTTTTCTTATTGGTGTCGACTGGTCCATGCGGTTCGAGGTGGCGTTTTTGACACGGTCGGCCGCGGCATCCGAAGCCGACGCTCGATTTCTCCAACCGGCTGTTGTGACGAGACCAGGAGGCTCAGGATCGCTCGGCGGGTAGGTGGGTGCCCCGGTGTGCGTGCCGACTCAGATTCGTGTCTCCAAAGGCGCCGGTCGGAAGCCGACGAGACCAAGCCGCGGTGTAGAATCCGGCCAGTTTCGCTCAGGGCCCTCGCCCAGCAGTCGTGTACTGCTCGGCGTGGACGAAACGGCGCAGCTCAGGAAGCGTCGCCGTCGCATCTTCCCAAGACCGGTGCAACGCAGCTTGCGACGCTGCCTCGAGTTGCTGTTGAAATACACCCGTTCCAGCAGACGATGTTGCAACCTCGACAATCACGAGATGCGTGTTCTCGCCAGAGCCGGCGACCTTTCGTAGCAATAGGTAGGACACCGCGGCTTTGCGCTTCACCATTTCGTCGAGCACTGGCGAGACGACCTTCGCGAGGGCAGAATCGTATGCGCTCTCTTGACCCGGTCGAACCTGATAGTAATTGACATGATACACGTGGCCCGGCGTCCCTTGACCCAGGAGCGGCGTGGTAATCTGAACGAGGAAACCGACCAGAACGGCAATGGCGCCAGAACCGACCCAACCCTTGTGGGAAGGCATGTTTGCCTACCTCCGAAGAGCGCTTCTAGATCCGCGCGAGTGCCCTACGCTGACGGTTATGTGCCCAAGAATAGCCCTTCCGGGCGGACCGTCGT
>DASQIB010000256.1:0-4282 GCA_035631795.1 Gemmatimonadales bacterium
CGAGCCAGGGACCGGGTGGCACGTGCTCCCACGCCGCCTGGAACCCGAGCGCCCCAAAGAGGTGGCGAAGATCATCGATCTGCTCGGTGCGGGCGAGAAGGTCCCGCAACACCACGGCGCCCCTGGTTCGGTCGGGGCTAAGGTGGTGCGCTGATGGCTCGGATTACGTACCGCAGTTCTGCAGGGAGGGCTGAATTACTGCGGGAGCAGGGAGCAGCGAGCGGGGAGCCGTTCCTTCCGACGCACGGAGGATCCCGCTCCCTGCTCCTGCTCCTGCTCCCTGCTCCCGTTTCTTCAACCGGCCTTCCTGAGCTTGATGGATCCGTTGACCGTCGACAAATCCAACCTCCGTCCCCCACTGCCGATCGTCCCGTTCAAGCGTCGCGGGCCGAACCTTCCGGTGACCGTCAGGGGAAAGTCCGTGTCGATCTCGCCGTTCACGGTCGTGGCCCTCACCTCAGTCGAAAGATTGGCAGGGAGGTCCAGCGTGATCCCACCGTTCACGGTGGCGAAGTCGAGCGCGTCGGTCCATGTCGCCTTCCCCATCGACGCTACGATCGAGCCGTTCACCGTCCGCGCCTCGGCGTACCCCGTGGTCGAGATGCGGATGCTGCCGTTCACCGTGTTGGCATCGACGTCGCTCGAGAGGTTCGCCGCCTCCACTTTGCCGTTCACCGTGGCGCCCCGGAAGCGCACGCCCTCGGGCACCCGCACCGTGAAATCGACCCGCACGTCGTTGTTTCGCGTGCTCGTGTGGTCGTGCTCCCCCGGCTCGCAGCTGTTTTCCCGGCGACCGTCGCTCGGGTACACCGCGCAAATCGTGACGCCGTCCTCCGACGGCACGACCTCGATCTTCACCTCGTCGGGGTCGCTGCGGTGCGCGCTCTTCACGCCGGTTACCTCCACGTCGCCAGACCCCGCCACGGCGTCGATGTCACCGTTGATGCCTTTGATCTCAATGGTCTTGCCGGCGGCGATTTTCCCCTTCCAGTGGAAGTCATCCTGCGCGGCGACTCGCGACGCGGCGAGGGTGAGTCCAATTGTGGCGAGCGCCAGCGTGACGACGCGCATGGTCATTCCTCCTCCTGATCGTCGTGATCCTCGTGCTTGCCTTTGGCCACCTGCCCGGGACGGCACAGCCGGATGTCGCCATTGAACGATTCCAGCTCGATCCTCGCGCTGCCCGAGCCGATGGTGAAATCGAACCGATGCTTGGTCTTCCGGCTGAGCTGCACCGGGAAGCAGGAGCTGAAGTCGCCGTTGAACGTGGCTACAGAGACGGAGACGCCCGCCTTCTCGGGCACGGCCACGCGCAGGTCGCCGTCGTGGGTCGAGAAGCGATAGCGCCCGCCGTCCTTGATGGTCCCGTCGTAGATGATCTCCCCGTTGACCGTAGTGGCGTCGGTGTTGGCGGACTCGATCTGGGTCATTGTGATGTCGCCGTTCACGGTCTCCGCCGATAGGTCGCCGGAGATACCGGTCGCCGTGATGGCTTCATTCACGCTGTTCAGAGAGATACGGCCCCGGGCGTTCTCGAGTGTCACTTCGCCCTGCACCGACTTAAGGGAGACGTTGCCGGCCCCGCCGGAGACCTTGACCGATCCTTCCACGGTTTCGGCCGTGACTTCTCCCTGAGAGCCGTCCACGGATATGTCGGTGTAGACGCCCGACAGCGCGAGCGCCATCGAGGCGGGAACCGTGATGTCGTAATCGACCAGCTGCGATGGTCCCCGCCGGCCCTCCGACTTCACGCGTACGTACTGGTCCGTGGCGTCAATCGAGATTCGGTCTCGGCCCGAATGGGTCGCTTGAACGCGCACGGCGCTCTTGCTCCACGTCTTGACGGCGATCTCGCCCCCGAAGTTCGAGACCTCGAGGCGAGCACCTGCCCGCACGGGGATGGTCGTGTCGGTCTGTTGGGCGATCCCGAGGGCGGCGATCGTCGCCAGGGTCATGAGCATGCTGGTTCTCTTTCCTCTCTAGCTCCGCGCGCTGGCGAGGGTCGCCGCCTGGCGCAAGAGCTCAAGTTTACGCCGTGTTTCCTGTGCGAGATGCTGGTTCAGATACGGGTTCGCCGGGTCGGCGGCGAGCGCGCTCTGCGCGTCCCGAATCGCCCGGTCGATGATCCCCAGGTTCTTCTCGATCACACGTACGGTAGCGGTGTCGAGCCGTTCCCGGTTGCGCGCGAGCGTCTGCTCGAGCGCTGCCACGGAGGCCGCGGTGCGTGGGTCCAACTGCGTCCAACCTACGGGCGCCATAGGGGGCATCGTTGTCGCTACCGGCTCCACCGTCCGGGGATTCCGAAGCGCGAGCCAGGCCGAGCCAACAGAGAGGAACGTCAGCACCACCGCCGCTGCGGCGAGCTGTGGCACCGTGAACGACAGACGCCGCCGGCCGCGCCGCGCCGCGAGACTCACGACGCCGATGTGCTCCGCGATCCCGGGCCACAGGTCGGCCGCCGGCGGCCGGTCGTCCAGGGCTTGCGCCCGGGCCACCACGCGGCGCAGCTCCTCCAGCGTCTGGCGGCACTTGCCGCACGCCGCCAGGTGCGCTTCGAGCGCCGTCCGCTCGCCCAGCGTAAGCTCGCCGTCCACGTATTCCGATAGTCGATCCGTCCACAGGTCCTTCATACGTCACCCCTCAGTCAACTGCAGTCACGGGACACGGGACACCGGACACCCGACACCCGTCTCATCGCTCCAAATGCCTGCGCAGCGCCATCCGCGCATGATGCAATTGCGACTTCGACGTCCCGGGCACGATTCCCAGCATGTCCGCGATCTCCTCGTGGCGGTAGCCTTCGATGTCATGCAGCACGAACACCTGTCGCGCCCCGTCCGGCAGCTGCCCCATCGCTTCCTCGAAATCCATCGACATCTCCAGAGACGCCGGGCGGCCCGCCACCGCGTCCAACGCGTGCTCCGAATCGTCGTACCGGCTCCGCTCAGTGCCGACCGTAGAGCGCCGGGCGAGAATCACATTCACCGCCAGACGGTGCAGCCACGTCCCGAACGCCGCATCGCCTCGGAACGTGGAGAGCTTGTTCCACGCCCGGATGAACACGTCCTGCGCGACGTCGTCGGCGTGCTCCGGGCCGATCATGCGCCGCACCAGACTGTGCACCCACGCCACGTGCGTCCGGTACAGCCGCTCGAAGGCACTCCCGTCGCCCGAGGCAGCGAGCGCCGCGTCTGCAGTTTCCGCATCCTTCGCCGCCTGGTCCGGATCTCTGCGCAGTGTCGCCACCCGGGGGATGGTGAGCTCCATGTGCGGATTTCGATAGGGGATAGAGCTAAAAGGTTGTAGGACACCAGGAAGGCAGGCCTGTTCTGCTCCCCGCATCGCGACTCTCTTCAGACTTCGACGCTGTATTTTTGAGCCCCATGCGCTCGCTTGTGCGGTGGATCCCCATCCTCCTGTTGATCGGGTGTCTCGACACCTTCGCGCCAGCGGGCGCCGTCGAGTGGTCCCCACCCCAGGTGTATCGGACCTGGTGGGCCGAGATTGAAAACTGCGCCGGGATCTGGGCGGACTTCGATCGCGTGGATTGGTACCAGGTGCCCGGCTCGAGTTACCCCTGCCCGGCTTACGAAGGGCGCTGCGAGGGATGGTGGCAGCCCCCGCACACCATTTACATGGCTCAAGATCAGACGAACAATCGCGTGCTAGCCGAGCACGAGATGCTACACGACCTGCTGCAGCGAGGCGACCATCCACCGGTCTTCGCGGCGTGCAACGTCTCGACTCAGACGGAGTGGTAGGTCCGGCCACGCCACTCGATCCGCCGCGAGCCCCTCAGGGCCGAGCGTATCATGATGCAGGCCACGGTCGCCGCGCCTAGTGGATAGAGCAACGCGTAGCGAAGCGGTGCCCCCGCCACCCGGTATACCATCAGCCAGATCACGAGTGAGATCGCGGTCGTCAACGCGGCCCAGCCCCACGCCCACCCGGACAGCGCCCAGAGGATCGGCGGGCCGATCCACACGAGCGCGGGCAGCGACATGACGTAGGGCGCGAGCTTGCGGAGCCAGGGGATCGGGGGAAAGGCCAGCGGTATGCCGGTCGCGAGGTTCTTGGTCCACCCTTCCAGGATGCCCGCGAGGCTCCGATACATGCGCGTAGTCATGAATTCCTCTGCGTGTGCCAGGAATATGTCGCGATGGTGTCGGACAAATGTTTGAGCCAGCGCCATGTCATCCACCACACTGTTCCTCACGGCCTCATGCGTTCCCACCATCTCGTACGCCGCCCGCGTGGTCAGGATGAACTGGCCATTCGCGAT
>DASQIB010000257.1:0-3855 GCA_035631795.1 Gemmatimonadales bacterium
CGGGCGCGACATGGCGGAGCAGCCGGTGATCCTCGAGCGGCGCGGCTGGCGGGTGGCGTTCTTCGCGATCACGCGGGCGTGGAATCCCGCGCCGTACACGTTCTACAAGCATGCGGGCGCCGATTGGATCGCCTGGGGCGATAACACGTGGATCTCCCCGGCGATCCGCGCGATCAAGGCGAGCGGCCGTGCCGATCTGGTCGTCGTGAGCGTGCACGGGGGTCGCGAGTACGCGGACTCAGCGCCCGACTACCATCGGGAGCTGCTCTATAATCTGGTGGACGCGGGCGCCGATCTCGTGCTCGCCCATCATCCTCACGTGCTGCAGCGGGTGATCTGGTACAAGCACAAGCCGATCGTTCAATCCCTCGGCAACTTCGTGTTCATGCAGAGCGATCCGTGGACGCGTCTCTCCGCGATCTTGCGCGTGGTGGTGACGCCGGACCACCGCATCCGAATCACGGCGATCCCCGTGCGTGTCGGCTTCCAGCCGACGCTCGCGACCGGCGGCGCGGCCGATAGCATCCAGAGCCGGTTGCACGTCCCTCTTTCGACATCAACGTCCAGCGAGCCATGACGAGAGACAACCTCGACTTCCTGAAACGACTCCTCGACACTCCCGGGCCCTCGGGCTTCGAGACGGCACCCGCCCGCGTGTGGCGCGACGAGGTGAAGAGCTTCGCCGAGCAGGTGACCGCCGATGTGCACGGCAACTCGGTGGCGACGCTCAACGCGAAGGGCGCGCCCCGGCTCATGCTCGCGGGCCACATCGACGAAATCGGCCTCCAGGTGACGCACGTGGACGATGAAGGCTACCTGTACTTCGCCGGGATCGGCGGGTGGGACTCGCAAGTGCTGGTGGGCCAACGCGTCGTGATCACGGGACCGGGGGGGCCCGTAGCCGGTGTGATCGGAAAGCAGGCGGTTCACCTGATGAAGCGGGAGGATATGGACAAGGTTTCGAAGATCACGGACCTCTGGATCGACATCGGCGCGACGAACAAGGCCGAGGCGCTCCAACGCGTGCGGGTGGGCGATGCGGGGGTCCTCGACGCCCGGGTGGCCGAGTTCCCCAACGGCCGCATCGTCTCCCGCAGCATCGACAACCGGATCGGGGCCTACGTCGTAGCGGAGGCCCTGCGTCTGCTCGCGCAGGATCGGCCCAAGCACGCGGCGGTGTTCGCCGTGGCGACGACGCGCGAGGAAATCGCCTGGACGGGAGGCGGAGCCCGCACGAGCGCAGTCGGCATCGAGCCCAACGTCGCCCTGGTCGTGGACGTCACGCATGCGACGGATTGGCCCGGCGCGGAAAAGAAGCGCGCGGGCGAGCACAAGCTCGGCGGCGGCCCCGTGTTGTCGCGCGGCTCCGCCGTGAGTCCCGTCGTCTTCGAGATGCTCGCGGAGTGCGCCGAGCGGGAGAAGATTCCCTACAGCATCCAGGCCGCTCCGCACGACACGGGCACCGATGCCGATGCGATCTACAACGCGCTGCGCGGGATCCCCACGGGCCTCGTCAGCGTTCCCAACCGGTATATGCACAGCCCCAACGAGATGGTGGCGCGGGAGGATCTCGAGCGGGCGGCCCGGTTGCTGGCGGTGTTCGCGCGCCGGCTGGACCCTAAGGTGACGTTCATTCCTGCCTGACCAAGGAGGACGCCGTGAGGTTGAACAACCCAAGTCTCGGCTTGTTCCTGCTCCGCGTGGTGGTGGGATTCATTCTCTTGATGCACGGCCTCGGCAAGCTGGTCGGTCCGCCGTTCCCGGGCCCAGGCATGCAGGGCTTCATCGGCTACTTGGGGTCGATCCATTACCCCCTGCCGACCCTGCTCGGCTACGTCGGCATGCTGATCGAGACGCTGGGAGGGCTGGCCTTTCTGTTCGGTGTCGGGCTCACTCCGGTGGGACTCTTGACGGCCGTTTACTTCTTCATCGCCCTCGTCACCGTTCATCTGGCCAACGGCTTCGACGTCTTTCACTACGGCGATCCGATGAAGCGGGGCTACGAATACACGCTGCTGCTCTTGATCGCCTGCTTGAGCCTCGCCTTCACGGGTCCGGGAATCCTCGCGCTGCAGATAAGGCCGAAGCAGCCCTAAGGGCGGGGCGGCCGTCTGAGCTCCGCGATCGCGCTCTTCGCGGCCTCGCGGATCTGGCGGTCGCCGTCGTCCTCCAGCCCTTCGAGCGTTCCCAGCGCGGCGGGCGTCGCGGCCAACCGGAGCGCATCCACGGCCGCCAGGCGCAGCGTCAACGGCTTGCGGCCGAAGATACGGCCCGCGGGCTGCGCCCACTTGATCAAGGCCTGCACGGCATCTGGACTCCCGATGCGCCCGAGCGCCAGGATCAGCTCCCGCACCACCGTTTCGTCCTTTTCCTCTTCCATCGCGACCACGAGCGGCATCGCGAGCGCGCTCGACTTGCGGCCGCCGATCCCGAGCGCGACTTGCATGCGCACCTCGAGCGATTTGTCGCGTAAGGCCCGGCGCAGCGGCTCGGCGGCGCTGCGCGTGCCGATCTTGGCGAGCGCCAGCGCCACTGCCTTTCGCACGCGCTCGTCCGCGTAGTCGAGCCGCCGTGCCAGCGCGGGCACCGCGTCGTCCATCCCGAGCTCTCCGAGCAACTCCGCGACGTTGCGCACCACGAACCACTCGTGGTGGTCCAGCATGTGAATCAGTTGCTCGGTGCCCTCGGTCATCTGCTTGAGCGCGTCGAACACCGCGCGCCGTTCGCTCACGGTGGGAGCGGCGACGAGCAGGTCCATCAAGACTTCTACGGCCGCCGCCCCTCCTCGCTGAAGCGCGGCCACCGCGTCGGCGCGATACTTGGGCGTCCCCAGCAGATGCGCCAGGGCCTGGAGTACCGGCTTCGTGTAGATGCGGCGAACGGCGATCGCATATTGCCGTCGCATGCCGCTCGTCTCAGAGACGCGTTGCTCTACCTGTATGATGCCGGCGATGACCCCCAGCACCTGCTCGAAGCGCGACTGTTTGATGGCCGTCTCCGCGTTGCGGACGAGGGCCGCCAAGAGATCGCCGACATTCGGGGCCGTCGGGCTCCGCTCGAGCTCCGCGATGACATCGGCCGCGCCCGCCGGGAGTGGGGGGCGTGCGCCGGACTGCGCCGGCGCGGCTGCCGACGGGGGCGGGGGCGGGGGCGGTGCCTCGGAGACGCGCCGGGGCCCTGATGCGCGCGCCGGTGGCGGCGGCGGGGGGGCGCTGGGGGGGGGCGCCGGAGCTTGCGGCGTTGGCCGCTCGCCCGAAAGCGATAACTCCGACTCCTCCTCCTCTGGTGGGCGCGCGGGAGCCGCGGTCCCGGGCAGCGCGTCCGCCGCCGAGGGCGGCGGTGGATCGTGCATCACGAGCGGCACGCCGGAGAGCGGCACCGACTTGATGTCCTGCCACGCCTCTCCCCGCAGAATGCCCTCGGTGCCCAGGGGATGCGACTTGCGGTCCACGGGAGCGCCCGGCTTCGGCACGATCGGGTCGCGCGACTCGAAGTCCCCCGGTGAGGCTACAGGCGGGCGGGAGCCGGGAGGAGTAGAGCTCGGAGGGGAGGAGGGCGGCGTCCCAGCCGGGACGATCTTGATCCGACTCGCGCCAGCGGCCGCCAGCCGGGTCGCGACATCGTCCCCGCTCGCGCCGGGCTGTTCGGCGAGGGCTCTCATCAGCTCGAAGAGCTGTGCGGGGGGCGGGTCCGGCGCGAGGGCGATCTCTCCGATCCCGTGGAAATCGAGGCGCTGCACCAGTCCGGTGAGCGTCTCTCCTTCGCACGGCACGCCGTTCACCTCGATGCGGCCGCCGGCCACGCGAACCGTCACGGAGGTGT
Source organism: Gemmatimonadales bacterium (assembly GCA_035631795.1). Taxonomy (GTDB): domain Bacteria; phylum Gemmatimonadota; class Gemmatimonadetes; order Gemmatimonadales; family GWC2-71-9; genus AG41. The sequence goes on from DASQIB010000257.1 coordinate 3,823, forward strand.
CTTTCAACAGCGACACGAGCGCGCGGAATTCGG
>DASQIB010000258.1:0-2128 GCA_035631795.1 Gemmatimonadales bacterium
ACCCGACGCTCCGCTCGTATGCTTTCCGCTCAGCTCCGCTCTAGGCTGGCGGTGACCAGGGGCCCCTTTGTTTCAAGTGTCCGTATGTGGCCCGGCGGATCCGAGACCGTCCGCCGCGACCGAAGCACTGCGTGAGTCCGAGCCGCTACGCTGCCTTGCGCCGCTTCAGCGCCTGCCGCATCGCCTCCACCACCGCCGGCATCCCCTCCACCTTGTTCAGAATCACCTTCACGCCCATCTCCCGCAGCTCTTTCCCCGCCGCCTCCGGCATCCCCCCCGTCACCACGAGCACCTCGGCGTCGAGCTGCCGGCCCGGCTCGAGCAGCCGCCGGATCACCTGCGGCGCGTTCAGATCGGGCAGGCTGTAGTCGAGCACGATCAGCGATGGCTGCACCCGCCCAATCTCGAGCAGCGCATCCACGCCCGTCGCCGCCTCCACCACGTCCACGTCCAGATCCGATCGCTCGATCGTCAGCACCAGCGCCTTCAGGTATCCGGGATCGTCGTCCACCACCACCACGACGTCGTGCCCGTTGCCACCCTCGAGCTCCGGCGGCACCGCCATCTCATGCGCGCGCAGAAACGCCGTGAGATCGTCCGCGGCAACACGCCGCCGACCCGTCGGTGTCTTGTGCCCCTTCAGCAGCCCCTGGTCGATCCAGTTCGCCACCGTCGCGGGAGAGACCTGACAGACGCGCGCGACGCGCTGCGTGCCCCAATACCGTCTGGTTTTCATTGAAGTCGGCAAATTCACGGAACAGGAAATACAGCCAAAATGAGAAGTGCGCAAGACCCTTGATGGGTCGACGCAACAATCGGAAGGTTTGAGCTAACTGATTTAATCACGGCTACTTACAACATCAGTGTCGGGAAGCGCCCTATTTCATCACCTCCGCGCGTCGGTCCACCTGTTGGTTGCATCCAACACCGCGAGCACCGCGCTGCGCTCCGTGCTCTCACGAATCTCGCACGTGCCCGTGAGCAACTGCGCCTCCCGCCCGCCCAACCCGTGAACCGCCACGAGCACGAACTTGCGATCGAACGCCTCGATGATCGTCGCGCCCTCGAGCGCGATCGAATTGTCGGGCAAGAGCTCGTCCAGACACAGCGACGCGGCGCGCGCCGCGGCCTCCACGCGATTCCGCGTGGTGTCCGTCCCCTGCTCCTCCGCCTCCGCCTCGCGCCCCTCGAACGAGAGCTTGACGCGCACGATGACGCGCTGCGGCCGCTCGGAGGGCCGTACCTCGAGGCCCTGGAAGATCACGACGCGCCGCTTGGCCCGCGACCGCACCGCGTCCTCCTGCAGCTGCTCGATCGGGCGCACGTCCGCCGTCTGCGCGACGCTGATCTTACGGTGGTCGATCTTCATGCCGAGCTGCGCCATCAGCGCGGACTCGATGTTCCGCACCACCTGCTTGGCCTGCACGTCGCTCGTGGTGAGCACATGGATCTCGCTCACCTCACCCAGCGGCGTGACCACGACCCGGGCCGACAGGATGCCCGTGAGCCCCGTGATCAGGTTCTCGGCGCGCTTCACGCCCCAGGGATCGGGGATCTGGCTGCCTCCCGACGCTCCTGGCGTGAGCGGAGGCATGTCCCGATCGCTGCCGCCCGTCTCCTGCGGATTCGAGGTCGTCACGTCAGTCGCTCTCCCGTCGCTACGCGGTTTCTGCCTGAGGCCTTGGCGCTGTACAGCGCGCGGTCAGCCGCCACCAGTACGTCTTCCGATTCGGGCGCCCGTCCCGGCGCAAACTCCGCCACGCCGATGCTCACCGTCACCAGGCCCGGCGGATAGCCCAGGCGCTGCCCCATCGCTTCCACGCTGCCCCGCACCTTGTCCGCCACGCCGAGCGCGCCGTCCACGCCGGTCCGCACGAGCACCAGCACGAACTCGTCACCGCCGTAGCGCGCCGCCAGGTCCGTGGTCCTGATGTGCACGCCGCACTCGCGCGCCGCGCCGCGCAGTACCTCGTTCCCCGCTTCGTGGCCGAACTGGTCGTTCACCTGCTTGAAGTTGTCCAGGTCCACGAACAGCACGGCGAACGGGTCGCCTGTGCGGTCGCTCCGCGCCACCTCCATGGCGAGGCGGTCGCGCAACACCCGGTACGTCGCGAGCCCCGTGAGCCCG
>DASQIB010000259.1:0-3157 GCA_035631795.1 Gemmatimonadales bacterium
TCAGGTCCACCGGGCGGCCCCCGGCCATCAGCCGGCCGTTCGTGAGCTCGGTCTCGCGAGGATCGACGATCACCGCGTCGAGCCCGTGGGAGCGGAAGTACTCCTGGAACAGCACGAACTCGCTGAACGTCGGCACCTCGCACCAATCGAGGATCGCGATCCGGGGGGGCGGCCCCGCGCGGGTTCCGCGCCAGGCGGCGTACGAGCCGAGGAGCGCGTGCAGGATCCCGTGCCGACCGGGGAGCGGTCGCACGTCCATGGTCCGCAGGAACTGCCGCATGACCGGCAACGCGAGGAAGATATCCGCCAGCGTGTCGCCGTAGGCGGCCCCCGTGGGCGTTTCGGCGTTGTACTCCGTCCACCAGAGCACCCCGGTCTCGGGAAAATAGAACGAATCGAAGCGCGAGGTGGGACTGGGGTCGGGAATGCCGGGATCGAGCGCGAGGAGGTCCTCCTCCCAGTCGGTGAGCCGGAACTGGCGCCGGAGGGCGGCGTCCCGCAACGCGGCGGAGAGCAGCCGGCCCATCGCCCCGAGTAACAGCGCGCCGCGCTCGCGCACATAGCGATACTGATCGGGGGAGAAGAAGCGGGGCCGCAGCGCCGTGCACAGCGGCCGGTCGCCGAAATACACACCGCGGCGGCGCTGCTCGGCGTCGAGCATCGCCTGCGATTCGGCGGCGACCTCGGGAGTCAACAGCTCATGGTAACGCGCGATGGCTTCCGGCACGCCCGACGTCATTGCTTCGCGCGCGCGCCCCTTCCTCTCGCCTTCGCCTGCCCGCGCCCCGCGAACAGCGCGTTCCAATGGAACTCTCCCGCCTTCGCTCCCGTGGTCGCCAGCTCGATCGCGAGGTCCGCCATGTGCCGTACCGCCCAGTCGAAGTACGTGGGGGTGAGCGAATTGACATCGAAGTCGGGCGCGGGATTCATGAAGTCGATCGCGTACGGGACGCCGTCCTTCACGGCGTATTCGATCGAGTTCATGTCGTACCCGAGGGCGCGCACCAGCGTGAGAGAGTCGCGCACGATACGCTCGCGCAGCGCGTCGGTCAGGTAGTTGTCATCGACGATATAGGCGCGCGCCCTGGGATCGTAGTGGATGGGGAGCACGTGCTCCTGGCCAAGGCAGAGACAGCGGACGAACTGGTCCCACTCGATGAACTGCTGCACGATCATCGTGTGCAATCCTGATTGATCGTAGTGGTGCAGCAGCTCCTCCTTCGAGCGGCACACGAACACGTCCTTCCAGCCGCCCCCATGTGCGTCCTTCAGGATGCACGGCATCCCGACCTCTTGGACGATCGCGTCCCAGTCGAGCGGGAATCTCAAGTTGCGCAGGCTTTCGGCGTGCACGATGCCCGGGACGTACTCCTTGTTCGGAATCAGGATCGTCTTCGGGCTCGCGACGCCGAGACGGGTCGCGAGCGTGGCCCCGAAGAACTTGTCGTCGGCGCTCCACATGAACGGATTGTTGACTACCGTCACTCCCTGGACCACGGCGTGCTTCAGGTACGAGCGGTAGAACGGCACCTCGTGCGAGATGCGATCGATCAGCACCGCGTACGCTTTGGCGCCGTCCATCGACTCGCCGCCGAGCTGGGCGAACTCGGCCGTCACCCCTCGATCGCGGTGGTTCACCTCCTCGATGAAGCGCGGCGGGAACGACCATTCCCGGCCCACGACCAGACCGACCTTGAGACCACCCTTCGCGCTCACCCGCACGCTCCGTTGCGTTGACAGTGGCGCTGAAAATGCCCGAGCGGGGCGCCGGTGACAACCCCGCTGGGGTGTCCTTACATTGTCCCTCTACCAATGCTCGGCTTCTCTCGCCTCGCCGTCCGCTGGCGCTCCCGCGCGCGCGCCCGCGCATGGCGGGGCGAGCTTCAGGTGATCCCCGACGTCGTGAGCCTCGAACTCGGCAACCGGCGCTCACTCATCGTATCCACCCCCGCCTCGTACGCGTCCGGCGACCGGCGCTATCCCGTGTTGTACATGCAGGACGGGCAGAACCTGTTCGACGCGCGCACGAGCTTCGCGGGCGATTGGAGGCTTTCCGCGGCCCTCGCGTGGGCGAGCCGCCGCGGGATCGAGCCGATCGTCGTGGGCGTGTATAACACCGGGCAGACCCGCTTCAACGAGTACGGCCCGTTCGTCGAACCCGGTGCCGGTGGTGGCGCCGGCGACCGCTACCTCGAGTTCCTGACCCGCACGGTCAAGCCGTTGGTGGACGAGCGATTCCGCACCCTCCCCGACCGGGCCTCGACGGGCCTCGCCGGCTCGTCCCTCGGCGGCCTCATCAGTCTGTACGCCTTGTTTCGGCTCCAGTCTGTCTTTGGTTTCGCGGGCGCCTTGAGCCCGTCGCTCTGGTTCGGCAAGGAGGCGATCTTCGAGGTGGTGGCGCAGGCGCCGCAGCCGCCCGGGCGGATCTATCTCGACATCGGCCTCCGCGAGGGTGAACGCCACGTGATGCTGGCTCGGCGCATGCGCGACCTTCTGATCGAGCGAGGATTCGAGCCGCGACGCACGTTGCGCTATGTCGAAGACAGAAAGGGTGCGCACCGCGAAGCCGATTGGGGCCGGCGCTTCCGGAAAGCCCTCCCGTTCCTGGTACGCGACACATGAGCATCGAACGAGTCCAATGGCACTCGCCGGCCCTCGGGCGCGAGATGCCGCTCCAGGTGGTGGGCCACGCCGGCGCCCGGGTGCTCGTCTTTCCCACGAGCCTCGGCTCCTGCGCCGAGTGGACCGATCGGCACATGCACCGCCCCGAGGTGCTGGGCGAGCACCTCGAGCGTGGCTGGATCCAGCTGTTCTGCCTGCATCACGTGCACGAGGAGAGCTGGTACGGCGAGCATCTCCATCCCGGCGCTCGGGCGTGGCGCCATCTCCAGTACGACCGCTACCTGGTCGACGAAGTGCTCCCCTTCACCGCATCGCGTAATCCGAATCCGTTCGTGATCACCCTGGGGGCGAGCTTCGGCGCGTATCACGCCGTCTGCTTCGGGATGCGCCACCCCGAGCGGGTCAACCGCATCATCGGATTATCGGGGACCTACGATATCAAGCGGCTCACCGGCGGCTATTCGGACGACAACGTGTACGCCTGCAACCCGACCGACTTCATGCGACACGAGCACGATCCGGCGCGGCTCGAGGC
>DASQIB010000260.1:0-17580 GCA_035631795.1 Gemmatimonadales bacterium
GAGAGGAACACGTCTTCGGGGAACCGGATGTCACCGTCCTGCCGGCCGATCGTGGTGTCGGGGGACTTTCGCTCGAAGCGCTGAACTGGCGCGCCCAGGTCGTCGAGCAGGACGAGCGTAATCGCACCGCCGCCGCGTGCCGCGCCGGAGCCTACTCGGCGCGACGTTCCTGTTTCCGCCACGGACGCGCCGCAGGTGGCGCAAAACTTGTTCGCGAGCCCCACGGGTGATCCGCAGCGCGCGCACGTCGGCCCCGAGCCGGGGGCGGTGAGGCGGCGACCGCAATGCGGGCAGAACGGCTGGGACGCTGTGGCGGATGCGCCGCAGAACGGGCAGGGCACCGCTTCACCGGGGTTCGGCACGACTGGGGCGCGCGCGACGACCCATGTGCTCTGGCCGGGTGCGGCTTCAGCCGCCATCGCCTTGAGCCCGCTCGACTTGGCCATGGGCTTCCCGCAGTCCATGCAGTAGTGCGCGCCGGGGTCGTTGGCGCGGCCGCAATAAGGACAGGCGGTCACAGGCTGAAATGCTCCACAGGGGGCACAAGCTACGATTTGCCAATCGATTCGGCAAATAAATTGACGCATCGGAAGGGCGCGTGCTACCTTGCGCGTCCTGTGCGATCGGTCGGCGTCCTGCTCGCGAGCATCGTGACCGGATGCGCGGCCCCCTCCCCGCGCGCCGGTACTGCACCGACCCCGCGCCCCACGACCGCGACGGCCCCGGCGGCCGCGCGTGAGTCGCTGCATACTACGGTCGTCTACCCCGCCGCCACCGACGTCATCGAATCGCACGACTCGGCGTTCGTGTTCGGCGCCGTGCGGGGCGCCACGAGTGGCCCGGCGACCCTCACCATCGACGGCCGACCGGTTCCGGTCCGCCCGAACGGCGCGTGGATCGCATGGCTTCCGCTCCCCGCCGATACACTGGCCCCCTTCCGCTTCGTCGCGCGCTCCGGTCCGGACTCCACTGTCATGCTTTTCACGGCCCGCATCGCGCCGCAGTACCGTCCGCCCGTCGGCCGCGCGGCATGGATCGATACCACGAGCTTCGCGCCAACCGGCACCCTGGCGTTGCCATCGGGCGAGGGCATTCTCCTGGCTGTCCACGCGACTCCCGGCGCGTCGGTCCGCCTCGTGCTGCCATGGGGCTCGACCGTTCCGCTCGTTCCGGATTCCCTCCCCGTCGCGCCGCCGTGGGGTGTGCGCGCGTTCGCGACCGATACGGAAGCGGTCCACCTGCCGCCGGGCGAAGGGCGCTACGTGGGCTGGCTGCCCGCCGCGACCCTGTGCGCGGACGGACGCGCGGCGTGCGCGACATTGACCGTCGCCGTGGGCGGCGACAGCGCGTCGGCGCGTTGGCCACTCACGATCAGTACACTCGACACGACGTTTCCGACGGTCGTCGTCCTCAACGACGATACCGCGCACACCGGAACGACCGACAGCCTCACGCAGGGACGAGCCGTGCCGCACGGCACATACAACTGGTTCTTTCCCACCGGGACCGAGGCCATGCTCTCCGGGCGCTGGAACGATCAAGCGCGGCTGCAGCTTTCCCGGGACGCCGTCGCCTGGGTGAATGCGGCCGACGTGGTGCCGCTCGCCGCCGGCACGCCGCCGCCGGGGGGCGTGGTGGGCTCGGTGCGACTCCTGCTGGCGCCAAAATGCGTGACGCTCCGTGTCCCGCTCCCCGCGCGACTTCCTTTTCAGGTGACGGAACACGATCGGGCGCTCTCGCTACGGATCTACGGTGGCGCCTCGGACATCAACTGGATGCAGTACGGCGGCACCGATCCCCTCATCCGGCGTCTGAGCTACGCCCAACCGGCCTCCGACGAAGTGACGATCACGGTCGACCTGACGCGTCGGGTGTGGGGATACCGCACGCGCTACGACGGCCGCGACCTCTTGCTCGAGATCCGCCGCCCGCCCGACATCGTGGCGGACCATCCGCTGCGCGGCCGGACCATCGTGATCGACCCTGGCCATCCACCGCTCGGCGCCACCGGCCCGACCGGCCTCTGGGAGCCGGTCGCCACCCTGGCCGTCGCCCTCAAGGTGAAGGGTCTGCTCGCAGCAGCGGGAGCGACGGCTCTCCTGACGCGTACGGACACGACACCGGTCGATCTGTACCCCCGCACCCACTTCGCCGAACTGCATGACGCCGACGTGCTGGTATCGATCCACGCGAACGCCCTGCCCGATGGAGTGAACCCGTTCATCAACAATGGGACCAGCGTGTACTACTTCCACCCGCGCAGCGCGCCGCTCGCGCGGGCACTCGATCGCGCGCTGGTGGCCGAGCTGGGCGTGCGCGATCTGGGGATGGGGCGGGGGGACTATGCCCTGGTACGCCCGACGTGGATGCCTGCGGCGCTCACGGAAGGGCTCTTCATCATGCTTCCCGATCAGGAGGCCATGCTCGCGAGCGAAGACGGCCAATGGCGCTATGCGCGCGGCGTCGTGCGCGGGATTGAGAACTTTCTGCGAGAGCGGGCGAGGGAGCCGTGATATTGCGGATTGTGGATTTCGGATTGCGGATTGGTAGGACGATCTTGGGCCTCCCGATCGACATTCCATTGCTATTCCGCAATCCGCAATCCGCAATCCGCATTCTCCTTCTCTTGGTGCTCGCCTGCCGAGCCGAAGCTCAAGTCGATCCGTCGACCAACTGGCGCACCCTCCACACGCCGCACTTCCGCATCCACTTCCTTCCTTCATATCGCGGCGTGGCGCTGGTCGAGGCACGCGAAGCCGAGCGGGCGTACCGACTGCTCGCGACTGAGCTGCATCCGCCGCGTGGCGTGGTCGACATCACGCTGGCCGACGATATCGACGCCTCGAACGGGTTCACGAGCGTCGTGCCCTCGAGCCGCATCACGATCTACGCGGCGCCACCGGCCGGCGATCACGGCCTGCTGTTCTTCGATAGCTGGCTGCGCCTCGTCACTACTCACGAGCTTACCCACGTCTTTCACCTCGATCGTACGAAAGGGATCTGGCGCCCGCTCCAGGCCGTGTTCGGCCGCGCTCCGGGACTGTTTCCGAACGAGTATCAACCGAGCTGGGTGATCGAAGGATTGGCGACCTATTACGAGTCCAAGTTCACGACCGGCGGGCGGGTGCGGGGAAGCTTCCACACGCAAATCCTGGAGGCGGACCACGTGGCCGGGACGTCACGCTCACCGTGGGACGCGACGTTGTACACGCGTTGGGCCGACGGGCTCGTCCCCTACGCCTACGGAAGCCGCTTCCTTCATTATCTGGCGGGCATCGCGGGTGATTCCGTGGTGCCGCGGCTCGTGGAAGCTACGTCGGCGCAGTTGATTCCGTTTCGCGTCGGTCGTCAGCTGTCTCGCGTAGCGCCGGGACGGTCGTTCGGGGCCGAGTGGACGCTCGGCACGCAGCCCGCGCCCGGGAGCGAGCCCGCGGCGGCTCCCCCGCGCGTGATCGATTCCTTGCTCCGCACGGAGCCCGTCCCGCGTGTCTCGCGTGATGGCCGTCGTGTAGCATATGTGCGCGACGACGGCAAGGGCGCGAGCGAGCTCCGCGTGCTCGACGCCGCCACGTTGCAGATCGTCGCTACGCACCAGGTGAACGGTGGCGTGGACTACGATTGGATCGGAGACACGCTGGTCGTGGCGCAGCTCGATTTCACGTCCCGCTGGCGCCTGCGGAGCGACTTGTACCGGTGGGTGCCTGCGACGGGGGCGTGGCGTCGGGCCACGCACGGCGCCCGGCTCGTGGCGCCCACCGGCGGTGGGGGACGACTCGCGGCCATCACGCTCGGACCGTCGTCCGGGCGACCCACGGTGCCCGTCCCCGACGACTCGGGGAAGGGGGTGTGGACGGACCTGGCGCTCTCGCCGGATGGTCGCTGGGCAGCGGGCATCAGGTGCACCGACGGTCGGTGGTCGCTGCTGCTGTGGCCGGCCGCGTCGCCGGCGGCCGCGGTGACACTGCTCGAGACACGCGGCAGCATCGCCGACGTGGTGTGGACATCGGAGGGACAGCTTTGGTTCGTGGCGGATCCGACCGGGCTCCCGCAGGTGTATCGCTGGACCGACTCGGCCGCCGTCCAACCGCTGACGGCTGAGCGACTCGGCGCGCGCGCCCCCGCGCCACTCGGCGACGGCGCGTTGCTGTACGCCGGACTGACCGCGCACGGATGGGAGCTGCGCCGCTTCGCGGCGGCCGCGCGAGGCGGACCTCCGTCCTTCGCCGAGCCGCTGCCATTCGACTCGGCTCCAGCCGTGACGGTGCGCGAGACCGGGTATTCCTCGTGGCCGTCGCTCCGCCCGCATTTCTGGCTGCCCCTGTATGAGGACGATGGGCCGACGGGCCGTTTCGGCGGCGCGCTCATCGCCGGCGCGGACGCGGTCGGGCGCTACGCCTATGCCGCCGATCTGCTCTACGCGCCGCAGCGATCGCGTCTCGCCGCCGATTTCGTGCTGGTCGCGACCCGGTTCGGCAATCCGGTCTTCGATCTTTCGGCGTCGAGCGCATGGGATGATCTGGGACCACTCGGCGTTCCGAACGTGACCCTGTCGGAGCTCGACCAATTCGCGGCACTCGGGGCGTCCTTCGTCTCGCTCCGATGGCGCGGGCTCACGAGCCTGCGCGTCGCGGCGGAAATCGAGCGGACCACCTTCGCGGCGATTCCGGATTCGTCGCTCGCGTCGGTGTGCCCGGCGTGCGTCCTGCAAGACGTCTACGGCGGATCCGCGACGCTTACGTTCTCCCGCTTCGTATCGGGCGCGCTGTCGATCTCGCCCGAGGATGGGTTCGCCTGGTCGGGCACGTACCGGCGACGGGAAGAGGAGGGCACGACGCGCTGGTCGAACGAGCTGCGCACGCGTCTCGCGCTCTATGCGCACGTGCCGGGTGTCGGCGGATTCGCCCACCACGTCGTCGCGCTGCGCGTGTTCGCCGGGGCTACGAACGGACCGCTTGGCACGCTGTTCCGTGTGGGTGGTGTGGCGCCCCAGGGCGTGAACATCTTTTTCGCCCCGTCGCTCTCCGCGACGCGGGCGTTCCCGCTGCGCGGGTACGCGGACGGCGAAGTGCGGGGCGAGCGCGCCGTGGCGGGCAGCGTCGAGTATCGACTGCCGTTGGCGCTCGTGGGTCACGCGATCGGCCATCTGCCGATCGGTATCGATCGACTGTGGTGCAACGTGTTCAGCGACGCGGGAGACGCCTGGGCGCCGGGGGTGTCGCCACGGCTCACGCGTCTCTGGTCCGCGGGTGCGGAGCTCGCGGGCAGCGTGACCCTGGGCTACGACTTCCCCTTGTCCGTTCGGCTCGGCGTCGCGGAGCCGCTCGCCGATCCGCCGTCCGGCGTCGCGCGAAGGCTGCAAGCGTACGCGGCATTCTCGTCGGACTTCTGAGCACGCCCTGAGGGTCCTCGTGTTGACACTGACTCCGGCGCATCCCTACCTTTTGGCGACCCCTCGGAGAATTGATGTATTGCTCCCGCTGCGGCACCCAGAACGACGACGCCAGTAAGTTCTGCCGCTCCTGCGGGCTCGACCTGACCGCCACGACGCCCGTCAGCGCCGCGCGCGATCACGAGCCCGAGGTGACGGAGGTCGATCTCGTGCGGGAGCAGCTGAAGGACGAGTACGAGATCCTCGAAGAGCTGGGCCGCGGGGGGATGGCCATCGTCTTCAAGGCGCGCGAGCGTCAGCTCGATCGCGATGTGGCGATCAAGGTCCTCCCGTTCTCCCTCGCGTTCGACAAGGAGTTCGTCGAGCGGTTCCAGCGCGAAGCCCGCACGTCCGCCAAGCTCGAGCACCCGAGCATCATCCCGATCTACCGCGTCGGCAAATCCGGACGCGTGATCTACTTCGTGATGAAATTCCTCCGCGGCAAGCCGCTGTCGTCCGTGCTCGCGGCGCGCGGCACCCTGCCGCCGGCGGAAATCCGTCAGGTGCTCGTGCAGGTCACGCGCGCGCTCGCATACGCGCACAAGAGCGGCATCGTGCACCGCGACATCAAGCCCGACAACATCATGTTCGACGAGCACGGGCTCGCCGTCGTCACTGATTTCGGGATCGCCAAGGCCGCCTCGGGCGGCAAGCTCACCGGCACCGGAATGTCGATCGGGACGCCGCACTACATGAGCCCCGAGCAGGCCCGCGCGCAGCCGCTCGACGGTCGCTCGGACATCTATTCGCTCGGCGTCGTCGCGTACCAGTGCCTCACGGGTCGCGTCCCGTTCGACGGTGAGGACTCGTTCTCCATCGGCTACAAGCACATCATGGAGGAGATCCCGACGCCGCCGCTCGAGACGTACGATCAGCGGACGCTGTTCGAAGTCATCAAGAAGATGATGGCGAAATCGCCCGACGAGCGGTTCCAGAGCGCGGACGACCTCGTGCAGTCGCTCGAGGCCGGCGGAGGCATGGCGGCCGTCGGCCTGGCCACGGCGCCGACGAAGGCAATCCCGTCCCTCGCCGGAGCGCGCCTGGCTTCAGGGTTGGCCTCCGCAGCGACCACCCCCCTGCCGCGCATGCCCGATGTGCATAAACGATCCGTCGCGGCGGGTATCGGACTCTGGGTGGTGGTCGTGGCGATCGGGCTCGGCGCACCGGGGCTCTATGCGTACAAGAAAGGGCTCCTGTTCTTCGCGCACGGCGCGCCGGCCGACTCGACCAAGCCGTCGAGCACCGACACCATGGCCCAGCGACTCCTGGCCGACACCGGCTCATCGCCGGCAGCGACGGACACCGGGACGCAGGTCGCCACCTTGCGGCCGGACACGGCGCGCGGGCGCCCCGTCACTCCCGGGACGCCCGGACACCTGACCCTCCAGGGCCTGCCCAAAGGCGCGCGCGTCACCCTGAACGGGCTGGTGTTTCGCGGCTCGCAAGGCGACGTGCCCCCGGGCACGTATCGGCTCGCCGTGCGGGCGCCCGGGTTCACACCCTATGACCGGCAGGTGGTCATCACGGCTGGCGCGGCGTCCACGATCAAGCTCGACCTCGAGTCCACCGACGATGCCTCGGAATCGTCGGGCGCGGGGGAGGGGGGCGGGCCGTGCGATACGTACGGCCCCGCCTACAATCAGGATCATATGTGCTGGGACGCGCGGCCAGTGCCGCTCTCGTCCACCCTGATTCCCATTCCCCAGGGATCCACCGTGTTCCCACGCCCCGCCATCCTCCTGGTGCACGTCTCTCGCGATGGCGAGACCATCGAGGCCCGGCTGTACTCACGATCCAACCTGGACACATTCAACGATCAGGCGCTCGACGTCGCGAAGAACCTCCGGTGGAACCCCGCACAGAAGAACGGCGAGCCAGTGGATGCCTGGGTCCAGTGGCCGTTCCAGCCCGTGAGGCAATAATCCACATCGATCCGACGGCGTTCATCGCTCCGGGCGCGATCGTGCTGGGAGATGTGACCCTGGGTGCGCGCGCCAGTGTGTGGTACGGGGCCGTGCTCCGTGCCGACGTCGACGCGATCATGGTGGGCGAGGCGAGCAACCTGCAAGACGGCACGATCGTGCATGTGGATAGCGGCCTGCCGGCGCGCATCGGCGCGCGCGTCGGTGTGGGCCACCGCGCCATCCTGCACGGCTGCACCGTCGAGGACGACTGCCTCATCGGCATGGGGAGCGTGCTCCTCAACGGAGTCCGCATCGGCACCGGCAGTGTCGTGGCAGCGGGCGCCGTCGTACCGGAGGGGACGCACGTGCCCCCTGGGTCACTTGTGGTCGGCGTCCCGGCGCGGGTCACGCGGCGGGTCGACGATGGCCTGCGCGAACGGATCGAGGACACCTGGCGGCACTACGTGGCGGAAGCGGAGCGGCACCGGAATGGTGCGTTCCCGCTCGCGGGAACAAGTTTGTGATGTGAATTGCTGAAGGTCGCGCCGCGCCGGGATTCTGTCGAGGTGTTGCCCCGACGTGCTGACACATCTACCTTGACCTTCCGCGCTTTTCAGCGGTGCGCGCTGTTAAATTTCACATACATCACCGACTTGGTGACAAAGCTCACCTCCGCGAGGACGAGCCCGCATGACTGCTTCCACCCGTACCGGCACGCTCGATCTGAGCCCCAACGCCTTCACCGTCCTTGAGCGGCGCTACCTCATCAAGGATGACCAGGGGCGCCCCGTCGAGCGACCCGAGGACCTGTTCTGGCGGGTGGCGCGCACCATCGCCCAGCCGGATCGCGCCTACGGCGCGTCGGACAAGGCGGTGGAAGGCCTCGCGGACACGTTCTTCGAGCTCATGGCCACGCGCGTGTGGATGCCGAATTCCCCCACCTTGATGAATGCCGGTCGGCCGCTCGGCCAGCTTTCGGCGTGCTTCGTGCTCCCGGTGGACGACGCGCTCTCGAACGGCCAGAGTGGGATCTACGACACCCTGCGAGCGATGGCGCTGGTGCACCAGTCGGGCGGGGGCACCGGCTTTTCGTTTTCCCGGCTCCGGCCCAAGAACGACGTGGTGCGGTCCACCATGGGGGTAGCGTCCGGTCCCGTGTCGTTCATGAAGCTGTACGACGCGTCGACGGACGTGGTGAAGCAGGGCGGCACCCGCCGGGGCGCCAACATGGGCATCCTCCGCGTCGATCACCCCGACATCCTGGAGTTCATCGGCTGCAAGGACGATCTCACCCAGGTCACGAACTTCAACATCTCCGTCGCGGTGACCGACGCCTTCATGAGGGCCGTGGAGGACGGCGCGAGCTACGACCTGGTGCATCCGCGCACGGGGGCCGTCGTCGGCCAGCTCGACGCGCGCACCGTCTTCCGGAAGATCGTGCACGGCGCCTGGAAGACCGGGGAGCCAGGGGTGTACTTCATCGACCGGGCGAATTACTACAATCCGGTGCCACGCCTGGGGAGCTACGAGGCCACCAACCCCTGCGGCGAGCAGCCGCTCCTCCCGTACGACGTCTGCAACCTCGGCTCCATCAATCTCGGCCTGTTCGTGAAGGACGACGGTGTGGAGTGGGACCGTCTGCGGACCGCGGTGCACCTCTGCACGCATTTCCTCGACAACGTGATCGATGCGAACAAGTATCCGCTCGCCGAGATCGACGGTCTCGCCAAGCGGATCCGCCGCATCGGACTCGGGGTCATGGGCTGGGCGGATCTATTGGTCCGGCTCGGTATTCCCTATGACTCGGACGACGGCGTGGCGCTGGGCCGCAAGGTCATGGACTTCGTCGACGAGGAGGCGAAGGCGGCGTCCGAGAAGCTGGCGGAGCAGCGCGGCGTCTTCGCCGAGTGGGAGCAGTCGATCTGGGGACCGGATGCGACCTGCGCGCGGGGACCGAAGGGCGAGCGAGTGCGCCCGATGCGCCGCCTGCGCAACTGCAACCTCACCACGGTCGCGCCGACCGGCACGATCTCGATCATCGCGGGGTGCTCGTCGGGCATCGAGCCGCTGTTCGCGGTCGCGTTCATGCGAAATCAGGCGGGCGTGCTCATGCCCGACGTCAACGAGGACTTCGTGGCGATCGCGAAGCAGGAGGGCTGGTACTCCGACGGCCTGATGCAGCAGATCGCCGAGGCGGGGCACATTCATTTCGACGCCGTCCCCGCGAAGTGGCAGCGCGTGTTCGTCACGGCGCACGACGTGACGCCCGAGTGGCACATCCAGATGCAGGCCGCGTTCCAGGAGTTCACCGACTCCGCCATCTCGAAGACGTGTAACTTCGCGAACGACGCGACCGAAGACTACGTCGAGAAGATCTATCGCTACGCGTACAAGCTGGGGTGCAAGGGCGTGACGGTGTACCGCGACGGTGCCCGCGAGATGCAGGTGCTTTCGACCGGCTCGACCGCCAAGAGGGTGCAAGAGCAGGCGACGGCCTCGGGGGGGACGGGGGGGACGTCGGCTCCGGCCGGGCCGGCCGCCCTGGCCGAGGCGATGGGTCGGATCGCCGAGCTCGACGCCGAGCTCGCGAGGACTCGCGACAAGCTGCACGACGCCGAGGCCGAAAACCTGCAGCGGCGGGCCAAGCGGTCACGTCCCGACCTCCTCAAGGGCGCGACCCGCCGGGTCGAAACGCCCCTGGGCACGATGTACGTGAACATCACGGAAGACGACAAGGGGCAGCCGTTCGAGGTCTTCATCTCGCTCGGCAAGGCGGGCGGCGCCTTGATGGCCGACGTCGAGGCCATCGGCCGGCTCATCTCACTCGCCCTGCGCTCCGGCGTGCCGATGCAGGAGGTGTATCGCCAGCTGCGCGGGATCTCGTCCGACCGCGTGGTGGGCCTGGGACCGAACAAGGTGCTGTCGGTGCCTGACGCCATCGGCATCGCGATCGAGAAGTGGATGCAGGACAAGCAAGGCATCCAGCAGGATCTCCTCGCCGGTACGGCTCCCCCGGTGCCGGTGCGGGCGAGCATGCCCATGCTCGACGGGACCGTGGCCGAGGGGGGGGCGGGGCAGCCGCAGGATTTCATCGGGGCCTGTCCCGACTGTGGCTCGCAGCTCGCGTTCATCGAGGGCTGCGCCAAGTGCCACGTGTGCGGCTTTTCGGAGTGCGGCTAAGGGCGCTCGCCCGACCCGATCGGAGCTCCAGGAGGACTCGCCGGTCCGGGACGACGTGACGTCCCGGCGTCCCGGCGTCCCATGAACCGCTCGATGTCAGCCGTGACCAACTGGCGGTGCGCCTGAGCGTCTGGATCCGTCGTCGCGACGGCCGCCAATCGCGCGACGCGGCGTAATCCCCATTCCGCGGCCGCACGGGCTTCCGGAGTGGCCCGATCATCGCTCGCGAGCGCGATCAGCTGATCCACGACGACTCGTTGCACCACGCGACCGAGCGCCGGATGGTCTGTACGGGCCGCGCCGCGCGCGCCCCACGTGCGCTCGACGATCCGGCCCACTACTTCGCTGAGACTCGGCTCGCGCGCATCCCGATCGTGGAACGCGGCGACCCGCGCCGCGCGCGCCGGCGCCAGGACCCCCCCGATCACCTGCGTCGCGAGCGCGCGCGCCGCGCCCAGCTGATCGAACGCCGGTGCGGCCGCCGACGTGAACGCCCACGTATCGTGCTCGTACCCGAACGGCGTCGGTGCGAGCAACCGCAGCACCCGCTCGGGCACCACGAGCTCGCCCGGCTGCACGGCGTCGAGCAGGAGCTCGAGGGCGCGCCGCTGGCGAGCCGGCGGGATCAAGGTCGTGGGCGGCAGCACGTCGCCTCGCACCGCGTACTCGTACTCCATGCCACCGACGGCTTTCACCGCGGCATCGAGCGTGAATCGATGGTGCAGGTAGACGGTTGCGAAGCGCTTGCCCAGGAGCGCCAGCGGCTCGCCCGGCGCGATCGCCCGCTCGTCGAAGTGGTCGATCAGGAAGCGTCGGACCGGCGTGATGCGGGCGAGCTCCTCGACGGCATCCTTGCCGTTCACCCACGTCGTGTTCTCCGGATAGGAATTGTCGGACCCTTCGTCGGGGTTGGTGAGGAATCGAACGCCGCTCTTGAGCTCGTCCTGCACGATCGCGTCGAGGCCCGCCGCTTCTTTATCCGGAGAGAACACCGTGTAAGCGTACCGGATCGCGAGTGAGTCGTAGGCGCCGGGGCCGTTCCGATACGCCTGTGAGAGGTCGAGCCGGCCGTTCGACAGCCGGATGAGCGGGGCGGGGTAGGCCATCACCGACGCGCGCCCATCCGCCGCGGCGATGAAGTTATGCGCCAGGCCGAGCGTGTGCCCAACCTCGTGCGCGGCGTGCTGCCGTCGGCGCGCCATCACGAACCCCTCGGCGCTCGCCGACGTGTCGAGGCCCGTGAGCCAGCGCGCGAGCCCGGCGTCGCCCAGGGGACCCGCCTGCCAGTCGTCTTCGGCCCGCGTCGGGAGCGTCCCGGCGTAGATGTTGTAATCCGACAGCGAGCGCTCCGACTCCATGCGCACCGCCGCCTTGATGATCTCGCCGGTCCGCGGATCCACGAAGCTCGGTCCGATGGAGTAGCCGGGCGAGTCCCGATGCACCCACTGAATAACGTTGTAGCGTGCATCCATCGGGTCCATGTCGACCGGCATGTCCTCGATGCGGAAGGCGTTCTGGAAGCCCGCCGCCTCGAGCACCGTCCGCCACCACATGGCGCCCTCGCGGAACGCGCTGCGGTACGGCTCCGGCACGCCGGCATCGAGGTAGTAGACGATGGGCCGCACGGGCTCGCTCAACGCCGCGGCAGGGTCCTTCTTCTCGAGGCGGTGGCGAATGATGTAGCGGGTGACGGGATCCTGATCGAACGGCTTGGCGTAGTCCCAGAACGCGATCGCGAACAGCCCGATGCGCGGATCGAAGCGGCGCGGTCGGTATCCGCGATCCGGAAGCTCCACGAATGACAGGTGCTGTCGCAGCGTCACCGCGCGGCCCTCGGGCGCGTGCGCGCGCACGGCCCGCCCCGGATTGTCACTCGTGAACGTGAGCGTCGCTTCGATCTCGGTGTTCCGCGGGAAGCCCTTGGTGCGGGGCAGGTAGACCGTCCCGCGGTCGCGGTCCAGCAGGAACGTCCCCTGGCCGCGGAGCGCACCGCGCACGTCCATGACGTCGCTCAGGACCAGGGGCGTCGCGTCAACCAGCACCCGGTCGCCTTCCTGTGCGAGCACGTCCCAGGCGCCCAGCGTGGACGTCGCGAACGACTCCCGCACCGACCGCGCCAGCGCCTCGTTGCTCCCGGTGGCTCGGAACGCGGGGTTCTCGAGCACCAGGCTCACGCGCGGGCCCGTGCGCTCGAACCGGGCGAGCTGCGCGTCGCCGATCGTGCCACGATCGAGGCCGAGGTCGACGTCGCCAATCCCGGTCGCGAGCGAGGGGAGAAACAGGAATTCGTCACCCGTGTGCGGCACCTCGAGCAGGAGCCGGCCGCGCGCTCCGTCCCAGTAGAGCGGGAGGTACCCCTCGCGCTTCTCGAACGCCTTCGTGTAATCGGTGATGGTGGGCAGCTGCGCCGACAGCGCGCCGCCCCAGCACCCGGCTATGACCGCCACCAGCCATCCGCGTCGCATGAAAACCCTCCGGAAGAAGCTTCGGATCGCACTGGAAACGTGACGGCCGACACCGTTCGCTCGCGGTCCCAGCCTGTGACCGCTGTCACGACCGCTCACACCGCGAACGTGTTATTCTATACGCGTGAGCGTACCCTTCCGCCCGATGACTCCCACGAGGCTACAGGCCAAGGGCTGGGCCCGCGTTGGCAAGCCCGGCGCGCACCTGCTGCGCCGCGGAGCGTGGTACCCTGTGGTGCGGATCTCGTCGAGTCACATCGTCGTGCTGGATGTGAACCGACGCAACGTGCCGGTCGACCGGCGATTCCTCGAGATCCGCTACCATCCGCCGGAGCGCTGGAGCATCGTCCGCTGCGAGCCGCGTGAGATTCAACGCGTCGGGCGACTGTTCCCGCTCACCTACGCCGTGTGTCCCGCGTGCCGCCATCGGCAGGCGTTCGAATCGGATGTCAAGGAGCTGAGCTGCGAGCGGTGCAAAAAGGCTGCGACGCTGGCGTGGGATGAGATGAGTTAAAGACCCTACACCGTCACTACCCGATCTCCCACCGCCACGATACCCGATCGTACGCCCCGGCAATAAAACCCCCGCATTCCGCCATCCAGGAACTGCAGCGTCTCTTTCAACACGTCGCTCTCCACCATCCCGCCGAGTGCCCAGCCGCTGAACGGCCGGCAGGGGTGGGCGACCTGAAGGACCTCGAGCCGCGCGACCTCACTTCCGCTGTCGCCGAGCAACGCCACGCCCCGCTCCAGGTCCTCGAACGTGAAACGACGGTCCGCCTCGACCACGATGTTCTCACCCGCGCAGCCGAGCGTGATCCGGTCGCCGAACCGGTCGCGCATCGCCGCATAATGAGACGTGAACCCGAGCGACACACCGTGCGCCCCATCCTCGTTCTTGGTCTGAGGGTGCGCCCGGTGGTGCACGTCGACGAGCCACGCGCCGTCTCCGGCCTGCCCTAGAACGCCGTCCGGCCCGATCGCCAGATGACCGACGGTCAGCAGGCGGCCGGGGTCGTATACGCGGGTGGGCTTTTCTCCGGTCTTGAGCGACGAGCGCTGGATCTGCAGGCGGACGATGCGTCCCAGTTCACGCATAACGAAATTTAGCAAAACATGATAAGATGTGGGCGCTTCCCATGCGCGTCACGCTCGGGTGGGCTCGGTGTGCGGACAACGTGGCGGACGTCCTCCGTCGCGGAGCCTGGTATCCGGTGGTCGAAGAGACCACGGACGGGCACGTGGTCGTCGAAGTCCGTCGAGAGCGCGTGCGACTGGCCAAGAGCGACGTCACGATCCGGACCGAGCCGCCGGACCATTGGAGCATCGTCGTTCGCACGGGGGTGCTCCGCCCCACCCTGGGCGCCCGCGGCAGCGAGGTCGTCACGACGTACGCCGTCTGCCCGCTCTGTCATTATCGCCAGGACTTCGCGGCGAAGCCGTCCGCCCTGAAGTGCGTCCGCTGTGGCGCGACTTCGCCGGTGGATTGGTCCGAGACGTGTTAGCCGGGGCAGGGGATTGCGCTAGCCCTCGCAAGTAATTAATATGTTGATAGTCAACATGTTAATTATCTTCCACCCGCGATGAGCGATCGCTCCGAGCTTGCCCTGCAGCTGACCGACGCGCTCGTCGCCGCCCGCGCGGCGGTCCAGCACGCCGGCGACCGCGCCTTTCGCGCGTATGGCCTGTCCCACCGCGCCCACGCAGCGCTCGTGGCCGTCGACCTCGGAGGGGCCGATGGAGCGCGCCCCAAGGAGATCGCGGCCGAGCTGCGGGTATCCCGCGCGGCCGCGACGACCTTCATCCAACGCCTCGAAACGAAGGGCCTGGTCGAGACCACGCCGGACCCCGAGGACGACCGTGGCGTTCGCGTGTCGCTCACCCGTCACGGCCTCGAGGTCCTGCTCCGAGCCGGTCAGCTCGAGCGGCGCCTGGCGGCCCGGGCCATCGAGGGGTTGCCCGCCTCGACCATCGCGCGCACCGTGCACCTCCTGGAGGAGTTCAAGCGACGCCTCGAGGAGAAGCAGATCGGCGTCGTGCGCTGAGCGCCGCCGGTCGTCGTTCGGAGTCGCGGCCAGCAGGTTTTCCACAATGAGGCCGGCATCGGTGAAATGTTGAAAACTATGGATGCGAAGCGCTGATGCGCCGGACCAAGATCGTCGCCACGCTGGGCCCGGCGACCGGCACGCCGCAGGCCATCGCCGGCTTGATCGACGCGGGGACCAACGTGGTCCGCGTGAACGCGTCGCACGGCACGCCGGCCATGCGCGCCGGGTGGATCGCGGCGGTGCGGCGCGCGGCACAGGCGGCCGACGCGGCGGTCGCCGTGCTCGTGGACCTGCAAGGCCCACGCATCCGCGTCGGCGAGCTCGCCAAGCCGCGGATGCTCCGCCCGGGCGAGACGGTTGTCTTCGCCCCCGAGGCCGTGGCTCGGGGCGAGGAGCTGCCGACGACGTACGACAATCTGGCGACCGACGTGCGCCCGGGTGCCCGCATTCTCCTCAACGACGGGCTGCTCTCCCTCGAAGTCACGCGCATCGCCCCACCGCGCGTGGAAGGGCGTGTGGTGGACGGGGGGGAGCTGACTTCGCACAAAGGGATGAACCTCCCGGGCCTGCACGTCTCCGCCCCTGCCCTCACCGAGAAGGACCGCGAGGACGTGGCGGGCGCGGTCGCGGCGGGCGCCGACTATCTCGCCCTCTCGTTCGTGCGCCGGGCTGAAGACCTGGCGGAGCTGCGGACGCTCGTGCCGCCCGAAATGAAGCTCGTGGCGAAGATCGAAAAGGCGACCGCCCTGGACGACCTCCCGCGCATCCTCGACGCCTGTGACGCGGTGATGGTCGCGCGCGGGGACCTCGGCGTCGAGCTGCCGTTCGAAGAAGTGCCGGCCGTGCAGAAGCGGCTGATCCGCGAGGCGAACCGTCACGGCAAGCCGGTGATCACGGCGACCCAAATGCTCGAGTCGATGGTCCACAACCCGCGCCCGACACGCGCGGAAGCGTCGGATGTGGCCAACGCGATCCTCGACGGGACCGATGCGGTGATGCTCTCGGCGGAGACCGCGGTGGGGGAGTATCCCTTCGAGGCGGTGCGCGCCATGGACCGGATTATCCGCGAAATGGAGCGCCCGGGTGTTGCGGCGGGCATCGGTCTCGGCCGCGACGAGCGCCGGCCGATGCAGGGCGAGACCGTGTCGGTCGAGGACGCGATCGCGCTCGGCACCAGCGCCGTGGCGCGCATGCTCCAGACGCCATTGATCGTGACGCTCACCAAAGGGGGGTTCACCGCCCGCAAGGTCGCCGCGCTCCGCACGCCGGTGCCGACGCTCGCCGTCACGACGGAGGCCACGACGTACCGCCAGCTCGCGCTGGTCTGGGGGGTCACGCCGGTTCTGGTGGACCGCGTACCGGGATACGACGCGATGCTCGCCGTCGTGCGCGACCTCATCCTGAAGCGGGGATACGCGCGCGCCGGGGACCGCATCGTGATGACGGCGGGCGTTCCGTGGGAGGTCTCGGGAGCCACGAACCTGCTCAAGGTCGAGGTCGTGTGACGTGAGGCTCGTGTTCCTGGGGACGGGCACGTCCTACGGCGTGCCACAAATCGGGTGCAGCTGTCGCACGTGCACGTCCACCGATCCCCGCGACCGGCGGACTCGCACCGCTGCTCTGATCGAGTCCCAGGGCCGGCGCGTGCTGATCGATACGCCCCCGGAGCTGCGGCTGCAGCTCGTCGCGGCGGGCGTGGCGTCGGTGGATGCGGTCCTGTTCACGCACGCTCATGCCGATCATGTCCACGGCATCGACGACTTGCGCGCGATCTCGGCGCGGCAGCGGACGCCACTCGACGTGTACGGCGCGCGAAGCACGCTCGCCGAGCTGGAGCGGCGCTTCGCCTACATCTTCGACGGGACGCCTCCCCTTCCCGGAACCAACAAGCCCGAGCTTGCCGCGCATCCCCTCGAGCCCGATTGCGAAACGGAGATCGCGGGGTTGCGCGTCCGCGCGCTCGCGTTGCCTCATGGGGATCGCACTGTGCTCGGCTACCGGGTGGGACCGGTGGCGTACGTGACGGATGCCAAGGCGATCCCCCCGGAGGCGGTGGCGCGGCTCACCGGACTCGAGGTCCTCGTGCTCAACGCGTTGCTCCCGCGTCCGCATCCACTTCACCTGTCCGTGCCCGAGGCCGTCGCCGCCGCGCAACAGATCGGAGCACGGCGAACGTTTCTGACGCACCTCACGCACGACGCGACGCACGCCGAACTGACGGCGCGTCTTCCCTCCGGTATCGCCCCGGCCTACGACGGTCTGGTCATCGACCTGGGCGCGGTCTAGATTCGTCGCGGAGGAGGACACGAGATGGCGAACACGCCCCCCCCGGACGCGACCCTGCAGCGGTTCCAAAGCCCCGCTGTGCGCCAGAGCGCAGAGCTCGACGAGCTCGTGCGCCAGGCGGTGTTCGGGCGCCCGGAAGAACGCGAGCAGGCCCGCTGGCTGGTCTGGGAGATCGGGCAGCGGGCGGGCGTGCGACCGGCGTCGATCCATGAGCTGTACCTCGCGCGGGGGCGCGGGGATGTGCGGCCGTTCACCACGCCCGCGATGAA
>DASQIB010000261.1:0-23492 GCA_035631795.1 Gemmatimonadales bacterium
ACGCGCCCGGGCAAGATGCACGCGTGCGGTCACGACGGGCATGTGGCGATCGGGCTCGAGGTCGCCCGCCGGTTGCACGCGGCGGCGCTCGCGGGCGGCGTGAAGTTCGCGTTCCAGCCCGCCGAAGAGATTTCGAACGGGGCCGAGGCGATGATCGCCGCGGGCGTGCTGGAAGCGCCCCCCGTCGACGCCGCGTTCGGAATCCACCTGTGGAACGATCTTCCGGTGGGCAGCATCGCGCTCATGCCGGGGCCGGTGATGGCGTCCGTCGACGAGTTCCAGATCTCGATCGTCGGGAAGGGTGGGCACGCGGCGGCGCCCCATCAGGCAATCGACCCGGTGCTCGTCGCGGCGCACGTGGTGACCGGTTTGCAAAGCCTGGTCGCGCGCCGTCGCAATCCGTTCGAGGAGGGTGTGGTCTCCGTCACCCAGCTGAACGCGGGGCACGCGTTCAACGTCATCCCGGGCCGCGCCGAACTGCGGGGCACCGTGCGGACCTTCGGCGGCAGGTTCTACGAAGACGCCCCGCGCCTTCTGGAGGAAACCGCCCAGGGCATCGCGCGCGCCTTCGGGGCGGTCGCCGAGGTGCGCTATCGCCGGATGTCGAAGCCGCTCGTCAACGACCCCGCGATGACCGCCGTGATGCGGGAGGCAGCCCGCGAGATCGTGGGCCCGGACCGGCTCGTGGATGGCGTCCGCACCATGGGTGGAGAAGACATGTCCTTCTTCCTCGCGAAGGTGCCGGGCGCGTTCGCGTTCGTCGGCTCGGCGCGGCCCGACGGGAAGGCATCGCCTCATCACAGCCCGACTTTCGATATCGACGAGCAAAGCCTCGTCATCGGGGCGGACCTGCTCTCGCGAACGGTGGTGCGGTATCTGGAGGGTTAGCTTTCCTCCGATGCCGAACCTGCTTTCCTCCGAACCCTCCGCCTACCTGAAGTCCGCCGCCCACCAGCCGGTGCATTGGCACCCCTGGAGCGACTCGGCGTTCGCCCGCGCCAGGGCCGAAGACAAGCCGATCCTTCTCGACATCGGCGCCGTGTGGTGCCACTGGTGTCACGTGATGGACGGGGAGTCATACGAAGATCCCGGAGTGGCCGAGGTCCTGAATCGGGACTTCGTGTGCATCAAGGTCGATCGCGACGAGCGGCCCGATGTGGACGCGAGATACCAACGGGCCGTGCAGGCGCTGACCGGCCAGGGTGGTTGGCCGCTCACGGTGTTTCTCACGCCCGAAGGGGAGGTCTTTTTCGGCGGCACCTATTTTCCGCCGGAGGAGAACCAATACGGCAGACCCGGATTCGTCTCCGTGCTCAAGCACGTCGCCGAGATCTATCGACGACAGCGCGACAAGGTCCGAGACAACGCCACCGCCATCCGCCGGCACGTGGCCGAGGCCTTGGATGAGGCGAAGAGCGGCGACGTGTCACGCGACGTCCTCGACAAGGCCGCGGGCGAGATGGCCCGGCTGTTCGATATCCGCTACGGGGGCTTCGGGACCGCCCCTAAGTTTCCCCACCCCGCGGCGATCCGTTTCCTGCTCGCCCGTTGGCACGACGGCCGCGCGGACTGGATGCGTCAGGTCGTGGAGCGGACGCTCACCGGTATGGCGAACGGTGGCATTCGGGATCACGTAGGAGGCGGGTTCCACCGCTACTCGGTGGACGAACGCTGGATCGTCCCGCATTTCGAAAAGATGTCCTACGACAACTCAGAGCTCCTGCACGCCTACGTCGATGGCTATGCGGCCCTCGGCAATCCCCTCTTCAAGGATGTCGCGCAGGGGATCATGGGCTGGGTGCTGGAGGTGTTGTGCGACAAGGAGCACGGCGGGTTCTACACGTCCCAGGACGCGGATGTCCAGTTCGGCGACGATGGTGACTACTGGACCTGGACGCCCGATGAGATGAAGGCCGTTCTATCCGAAGGGGAGTTCGACGTCGGACGGCGCGTGTTCGATGTCGAGGTACCCGGCGAGATGCAGCACGACCACGAGAAGAACGTTCTGTGGTGGAAGCAAGACCCGGCGAGTGACGCTGAATGGCGGGTCTTGAAGGAGGTGCGCCCGAAGCTCAAGGCGGCGCGGGACCGGCGCCGGGCGCCCTACGTCGACACCACACCGTACGTCAGCTGGAACGCCATGATGGCGTCCGCGTTCCTGCACGCCGGCGCGGTCCTCGACCGGCCCGAGTGCAATGCGCTCGCGCTCAAAGTCCTGTCGCGCATCTGGACCGAGGCCTGGGACGAAGCCCGAGGCATGAGTCACGTCATCGGGCGGGCGGAGCCACGCGGAATGCTCGAGGATGACGTCCACGCGGCGGCGGCGTTCCTCGATGCCTACGAGGCCACGGGTGACGACGACTGGCTGACCCGGGCCACGGCCGTGATGCAGTACTGCCGTCGCTCCCATTGGGACGAAGAGAGAGGTGGCTTCTTCGACGTGGCGCGCGGTCGTGAGGGCACGGCCTACCTCACCACGCCGGCCAAGCCCATTCAGGACGCCCCCACGCCGTCGGGGAACGGCGTCGCGGCGCTCGTGTTGGCGCGGCTCTGGGCGTTCACTGACGACGCCCCATGGCGGCAGCTCCGTGACCGCCAGCTCCGGACGTTCGGCGGGGCGGCGGGCCAGCTCGCGCTGTACGGGGCGACCCTGTTGCAGGCCGTGGATTGGGCGGTGAATCCCGTGACGAGAATCGAGGTGTCGGGTGCCCCGGGACCGGGAGCCGCGTGTGATATGCACCTACTCGCATTACAGGCGTACCGCCCGCGAAAGATTGTCATCCGCAGGACGGCGGACCGCCCGGCGGCGACGGTATGTGTGGGCACGACCTGCTCGCTCCCCGTCGCCACGCCCGAGGCGCTGGGCACGCTGCTCTCGTGAAGCGCCGGGTGCTCGGACGCACGGGACTCGCCGTGAGTCCGATCGGGTTCGGCGCGTGGGCCATCGGCGGCAATGGCTTCGGCAACTCCTACGGTGCCACGGACGACATGGAATCCCGGCGGGCCGTCCGTCGCGCGCACGAGCTGGGATGCAACCTCTTCGACACGGCGGACGTGTACGGACACGGTCACTCCGAGGAGATCCTGGGCCAGGTGCTCGGCGAGGGCGTCATTCGCCATGACGTCATCATCGCGACCAAGGTCGGGGGGAACTTCTACAATCGCGACGTCAATCCGCTGCTCCTCCCCCGGCTCGCCGAGGCGCTCGGTCGGCCGGTCGCCGACATCGCGCCAGACGCGCCCCTCCCGGTCACGCATGATGCCAACTTCTCGCCCGACTACATCCGGTTCGCAGTCGAGCGATCGCTCGGCCGCCTGCGCACCGACTACATCGACTTGCTCCAGCTCCACAATCCGGCCCTCGGGTTGACGGCCAATCCCGAGACGTATCAGGTGCTCGAAGACCTCAAGCAACAGGGGAAAATCCGGTTTTACGGCGTGTCGGTGCACACGCCCGCGGAAGGGCTAGCGGCCGTTGAGGTCACGCGGCCCGACACGGTGCAGATCGTGTACAACGTGGTCCGCCGCGAAGCGGAGAACCGCTTCCTTCCAGCCGCCCGAGCGGCCAACATGGGCGTCATCGCGCGGGAGCCGCTCGCCAACGGCTTGCTCGCCGGCAGGTATGGTGCCGACAGCGCGTGGGCGAAGGGCGACATCCGAGCGCGCATGCCGCGGCCATATGTCGCGCAGATGACGGCGGTCGGAGAACGGGTCAAAGAGCTCGCCGAGCAGGCCGGCGTGACCCCCGCGCAGCTCGCGCTGCGCTTCGTACTGGACAACGAAGCGGTGTCGGTGGTGATTGTGGGAATGAAGACGGTGGCGCAGGTGGAAGAAAACCTCTCATCGGAGTGATGATGCCCAACAAGCAGGCCGTATTCGAGACCGCCAAGGGCCGGATCGAGATCGAGCTCTTCGCGGACGAGGTCCCCAGCACGGTGGCGAATTTCGAGAAGCTCGCGAACGCCGGCTTCTACGACGGCACCACGTTTCACCGCGTGATACCCAACTTCATGATACAAGGAGGCGATCCTTATTCGAAGAGCGGCAAGGGCCGGGTCGGCACCGGCGGGCCGGGCTACACCATCAAGTGCGAGACCGACAAGAACGTCCACAAACATGTCGCCGGCACGCTCTCGATGGCCCACGCCGGCAAGGATACGGGGGGCAGCCAGTTCTTCATCTGCCACTCGCCCCAGCCACACCTGGACCGCCTCCACACAGTCTTCGGACAGGTGACCAAGGGCCAGGACGTGGTGAACAAGATTGCGCAAAACGACGAAGTGAAATCGATTCGGGTGCACTGAGCGAACCGGAGACTCGCATGCTCTTGTCGCTGTTACTGCTCGCCACCGTCTTCCAGGGCCCCGATAGCGGGGCCTTCGTGATCACCCTCGGCAAGGATACGATCGGCGTGGAGCGCTACGCACGGACCGCCGATCGGCTCGTGGATGACATGGTCATGCGTGACCGGGCACCCGCGGTGGCCCGGCATTTCGTGGGAGCCCTGGGACCCGACGGCCTCATCACGCGCCTCGAGGTCGACAACAGACCCCTCGGGACCACCGATGTACCGCCCAGCCACGTCGTGGCGCGCTACACGAAAGACGAAGCATTCATCGACGTCACGCGCAACGGGCAGACGAGCACCGCGCACGTGGTCACTCCTCAGGGCGCCCTCCCATTTCTCAACTTCTGCTACGCGCTGTACGACCAGTATGGTGTGCGCGCGCGGAAGCTCGGCGGATCTCCGGTGAAGGTCTCGGTCCTGAGCTTCGGGTCCACCGCGCCGTTCGACCTCACCGTGACGTTCCCCGCGCCTGACTCGATGGGCGTCGCGTTCGAAGGCGACCAGCCGACGCTCTTCAAGGTGAACCCCTCGGGTCGGATCGAGGGCGTCGACGGGCGACTGACCACGCAAAAGGTGCTCGCGACGCGCGCGTCCCCCGCCACCGTCGATGTAGCGAGGTTCGAGGCGGCATTCGCCGGACGGCCCCTCGGCCAGCTCTCGCCACCCGACTCGGTACGCGCGGAGATCGACGGGGTCCGCATCGCGATCGACTACGGGCGTCCCGCCATGCGCGGCCGCCGGATCTTCGGCGGGATCGTGCCATGGAACCAGGTCTGGCGCACGGGTGCGAATTTCGCGACCCGTTTCAGCACCTCCGCCGACCTCGTCATCGGAGGGAAAACGATCCCCAAGGGGACCTATACCCTGTGGACCCTGCCGTCACCGAGCGGGTGGAAGCTCATCGTCAACCGCGAGATCCTCGCGCCGTGCGGGGGCGATGCCTGTAACCTGCCCACCCGCGCGCGCTTGTGGGGAACCGATTACGCCGCCGATTCGGATCTGGTGCGCGTGGAGGTGAAGACCGAGCCGTTGCCCCGCGCCGTTGAGCAGTTCACCATCGCCGTCGTCCCACTGGGCAAGACCGGCATGGTCCAGATGGACTGGGAGACGACACGAATCTCCATCCCCTTCTCAAGGAAGCCGACATGAGCCGTCGACTGTGCAGTCTCCTCATCGCCGGGCTCCTTGCGCCCGGAGCGCTGGCGGCTCAGAGCGGCCAGTTCGTCGTCCTGTTGGGCCGCGACACCCTCGCCATCGAGAAGTACACGCGCACGGCCGATCGGCTCGAGGGTGAGCAGGTCATCAGGAGCCCTCGGACGGTGCACCGCATCTATACCGTCACGTTTGGTCCCGGCGGTGTGACCCGGCGGTTCGAGCTCGTCACGCACAACGTGTCCGGTGCGCCTGGACCGGCGGAAACAAAGGAGTGGGCGACCTTTCAGGGCGACTCCGCTGTGACCACCCTGCCCCGCGGGGATTCGACCCGGACCGTGCGGGTGCGGGTCGGTCCCGGCGCGCTTCCGTACCTCGGCCAGTCGTTCGGCCTCGTGGAAGAGGTCGTGCGTCGCGCCCGCGCCGCCCGCGGAGGTGAGTTCACCACCACCATGTTGCCCGTCGGCGACACGGAGCCGCTCTCGGTGACGGTCACCCGTCGCGGGACGGATTCGCTGACCTTCATGCTGGGTGGCATCGGGCCGCTGCGCGCCCGCGTCGACGAGCGCGGCACGCTGCTCGGTGTGTCCGGGATCGGGGGCACCGCGCAGATCATCGTCGAGCGTGTGACGGGGCTCGACTTCGGCACGCTCGGCAAGTCGTTCGCGTCCCGGTCACTCGGCACGCTGTCGCCCACCGACTCCGTCCAGGCCCGTGTGGCGGGGGCGGACCTCTCGGTCCGTTATAGCCGTCCGTCCACTCGCGGGCGGGTGATTTTCGGGAGCGTCGTGCCGTGGAACCAGGTGTGGCGCACCGGCGCCAACGAGGCGACGCTGTTCGAGACCAGCACGGATTTGGTGATCGGCGGGACGACCCTGCCCGCGGGGAAATACACGCTGTGGACCATTCCGGCGCGCGATCGCTGGACTCTGATCATCAATCGGAACACCGGACAGTGGGGGACGAACTACGACGCCAAGTACGACTTCGCGCGACTGGACATGAAGGTCGAGCCCCTGCCCCAGCCGGTGGAGCAGTTCACCATCGCCATCGACCCGCAGGGCTCAGGCGGCATCCTGAAGCTCGAATGGGAGCGGACCCGCGCGTCGATCCTATTCTCGCGGAAGTAGCGTGCACCTCGACTTCGCCGTGATCGCCGATTATGCGCTCGTGGATCAGGCGGGCAAGCTCTCCGTGCTCGGCATCTTCCAACACGTCTGGGTGCAGCAGTTTCCCGCGATGCACCCGCGCCTCCATCTGGTGCTGCGCCTCAAGGGCAAGCGCACCGAGATAGGAGAGCACCAGGTACAGATCAAGTTGCTGGACGAGCAGGACACCGAGGTTCTGGGCGGCAACGGCGCCGTGAACTTCGCGGAGCCGCCGGCGGGCGTCACCGACATCGAGGCGGGCGCGATACTGGTGTTCGATGTGCCGCTGCCCCACGCGGGGGCGTACCGCTTCGAGATCACGGTCGACGGCGAGACGAAAGCCGCCGTTCCCCTGACGGCGAGCCAGCTGCCGCCGCAGCCGCAGGGTGGCCACTGAGATGCCGCGCCGCGGGGCCTTCGCGCTCGCGGCGCTCCTCGTCGCGCTCGGGTGCGGTGAAACGCCGACCGCCCCCACCGCCCCCGTCCGCGTCGATCTCTCGCAGACCTGGATGCGGGCGAGCCCCGGAGAAGTAGGCATGAACGCGATGGGCCTGCTCACCGCCTCGGGCGACGCCGCCGCCATCCCCCGGTTCCGGAGCCTGCTCGTGGCGCGCCACGGGCGGCTCGTGGCCGAGTACTACTTCAACGGCGTCGACTCCACGACGTTGTTTGACGTCCGCTCGGTGACCAAGAGCGTCTTGTCGGCCCTGATCGGGACGGCCCTGCGCGACGGCGTACTCCCCGGCACGAGCGCGACGATCGCTCCCTACCTTGGTGCCGTCGACACCCTCGACGCCGCCGACTCGACCGTCACGGTCCACGACCTCCTGACGATGACATCCGGGTACCAGTGGAACGAGGAATCCGGTCCTGACTACAACCTCTGGATCGTCGCGGGCGACCACGTGCAGTATCTGCTCAATCGCCCGCACGCCGCCTCGCCCGGCGCGACGTTCACGTACAACTCCGCGGCGGTGCACACGCTCGGCGTCGTGCTCCAGGACGCGGCCGCCACGCCGCTGCCGGCGTATGCGTCCTACCACTTGTTCCGCGCGCTCGGCGTGGACACGGTGGCGTGGGAGGAGCTCGACCGGGGCACGGTGAACGGCGGGTCCGGGATCGCCCTGCGCGGCCGGGACCTCCTGAAGCTCGGCCAGCTGTACCTGCAGGGTGGATGGTCGGGGGACGCGAGCATCGTGCCCCAGAGTTGGGTGGACTCGGTCACGCGGCCGCACTTCCCCTGGCGCATCAATGTCGGCGCGCTGCGCGGCGTCACGTACGGCATGCTGTGGTGGGTGTCCGACGCCAGCCCCGCCGCCTTCTTCGCGTGGGGGTACGGCGGGCAGTTCGTGTACATCGTGCCGAGCCGGGATCTGGTCGTGGTGGCCACGACCGAGTGGAGCGCGTTGACCGAGACGACGCCCGAAGCACTTGCCGAATCCGTGATGGGGGTGATCGTGGGCGACGTGGTTCCCGCCGCGCACTAGTCTCGTGACGCCGACGCCTAGAAGGAGTAGAAATCGATCCCAGCGGCGCGCCAGTCGGCCCCATAGAGAATGGTCACGAGCGAGTTCGGTGCGGACCCGACCCCCGATCCTCGGGCGTAGCAAATGCGCGCCACCGGCGTCCCCAGACGGGCGATGCCGCGGCCCTCGACCCCGTCGCAGCCGACGAACGTCCACCCAGTGACGCCCTTGAGCTCGCGCCCGATCATCGCGCGCTGGTCCGCTGAAAGAAAGGCCGCGAGTCCCGGCGCCAAGCGGCCCGTGGCCGGTCCGCTCGCGACGTCCCCGAGCAATTGGTCGATCGCTTGAGGTGGCCTGGGGCCCGGTGATATCGGCTCGATGAGATGCGGAGGCATGAGCCGCGGCTCGATCATCCCCGCGATGCTCATCGCCATGGTTTCCGGAGTCGACTCCGCGAGGTTGTCGAGCACGATGACCGTCAGATCGAAGTCGGGATAGCGTTGAATCGTGGTCTCAAAGCCCTGCCACGCGCCACTGTGCCCGATGCGCCGGAGCCCGCGTTGCTGCGTGACCCGCCACCCAAAGCCGTAGGGGTACGTGCCACCGTTGTTGAGGCGGACGGGCGTCCAACTCGCGACGAGTCCGGTCCGACTCGGGATGCGCCAATGATTCAGGGCGATGGCCCACTGCGCGAGGTCCCGGGCGGTGAAATAGAGCGCCCCGTCCGCCGTGGTATTGAGCGACGGGGAGACCCACTCCTGATTCTTGAGCGTGTCGTTGACGAGGCGATACCCCGCCGCCCGATTCGGAACGATGTCCGCCTCGGAGATGATGCGCGTCGTGCGCATACCCGCCGGGCGGAAAACATGGTCCCGCAGGAAGTCGCCGTAGAACACCCCGGTGACGCGGTGGATGATGACGCCCAGCAGAACGTAGCCCGTGTTGCTGTAATTCCAACGGTCACCGGGCGCGAACTCGAGGGCCTGTCGCGCGGCGAGTCGCACCATGTCGTCTTCCGTATAGTCGCGTCGGACGTCCAGCGTGCTGTCGGTGTAATCGCCGATGCCCGACGTGTGCGTGAGCAGGTGCCGGATCGTGATCCGCCGCCACGCCTCCGGTCCCTCCGGGAGGTACCGCGTGATCGTGTCGTCCAGGGACAAGCGCCCCTGCTCGGCCAGCAGTACGACCGCCGTCGCCGTGAACTGCTTCCCCACGGAGCCGGATTGGTACACGGTGCTGTCGCTCGCCGGGACGTGCAGCTCGACGTTCGCGTAGCCGTAGCCCCGCGCGAGCACCACGCTGTCGCCCCGCAGGACCGCCACGGACGCCCCGGGAATGTGATAGCGGTGGAGCTCCGTCTCGACGTAATGATCGATCGAGTCGAGAACGGCGCGGGTCTGCGCGCCGGCCGTGACGGTCGCCGCCAGCTCGACGAGCCCGGCGACCGCCAACCGGAGCATGAACGTGCGACGCTTGGACGTGCGGCCCAGTCCTACTTGGGCCAGAGCCACGCGAGGGCGGCGCCCGTCAGGAGGGCATAGATCAGCCCGTCGACCGTGGCCTTGATCGTGGTGGTCAAGGATCGGCGATACCAGATGGACAGCTGCCACAGCGCCAGGGAGTATCCGACGAACGCGGTCGTGCCGGCGAACCGCAGCACGGAGCGGAACGGTGCACCAGCGGGAAGCGCTCGTCCCGCGATGTAGGCGGCGAAGATTCCCACGACCACGGCGTACACGAACCACATCGCGAGCGGCTTCCCCATGGACCACGCGCCCCCCGGCATGACGGTGAACACCATGATCGGGCCGCGTTTGAGCTTCTCTTGGAACGCCGGCGACTTCATGTCTTCCCGGGTCTCGGGCCGGGGCATCATGTAGTCGCCGGGGGGAATGCCCAGCGCGCGAATGGCGTCCATCGCTCGATCTTCATTGGGCACTCTCGGATAGTCACTCTTGTGCCAGGGGGTGACCATGTGCAGGATCGAGCTCGAGACAAAGACCAGCACCGCCCCCAGGAAAACGGGCAGGAGCAGCTGGGACAGGGGTACCATCATGGCCTCCGGTGTTGAGGTCCCGACGACACAGAGCCGCTACCACACCAGCATGATGTAACCCGCGCCGACGGTATTGGTAGGTCCCGCGGCCACGGCGTAGTACGCGGAAGGACCGGACACGATGCACTCTCTCGACCCTGGGTTCTCGGACGTGCAGGGAGCCTCCGTGCCATACGTGGCGTCCGTGTAGACGTGAAACACCGCCGCCGCGGTCAACCCGACGATACTCACCGTATGATTGCCGGCGGCGAGCCCGTCGGTGTGGTACTGACTGGTACTCGCTGTTTGCACCCAGCCAATCGTCGGTGTCGCGGCGGTCACGCTGCCCGACGTGCCCACGATGGGAGTGACCACGACCGGTGCCGGGGTGGCCATGATGACGAAGCTGCCGCTCGGCGCCGCGACGTTGAATCCGTCCACCGCGAAATACAGCACCGAGTCCGGCGCTTGGACCGTGAAGTCCTTGGGTGAGGCATGCGGAAAGGACGTGTACACCGCTCCGCCGCCGGCTGCGACGTTGAGGCTCGCCGCACTATCCGACAGTCCCGTGATGCTCACGGTGTACGAGACCCCCTGCGAAACGGCGACGGCATACAGATTGGCGGCGCCGGCCGCGACGGCGTCGGCCACCGGGACCGAGACCGTGCGACGGGTGGCCGAGGTCGCCGGCTGCACCTCGACGGTGTACATCGCACTGGGCGCGGTCACGAACGTTCCATCGATGCCGAAGTAGAGAACACCAGACGCCGCGACGAGCGTGCAGTCTTCGGGTGTCGTTTTGGAGAGAATCGTGCGGTCAATGAGGCACGGCACGCTGGAGCTGAACGTGCTGTCGCCGCCGAACACGTACAAATCGACATCGTCCGTGAGCCCGGTGATGCTGATGCGATACAGCACACCAGGCGACACGCCCAGCGAATACACCGCCGCCCCGCCGCGGTCCACGGTATCCGTCACCGGCACGCCCACGGTCAGCTCCTTGAGCGTGAGCCGGGGGCGGGTGACGTCTATGCTGTTGCACGAGAGCGCCAGGGCGACCAGGAGTATGGTGGCGCCGATGGCGTACGGGTGTCGCGAACGCGCAGTCATGCCTAGCTCCGTCGGCAAGTCCTGCGACAATCTAACCCCGCGCCCAGGCGCCGAGCTTCAACACGGTGTTCCAGTTCCGGCCGGTGCCTCGGGTATGAATGTTCTTCTCGATCACAGCGTTCGTCAGCCGGGAGCGGCCGATGCCGTCGGAGTAGACAACGTAGAGGTGTTTGCCCACGGCGCGCACCACTTCACGACCGGTAATGGCGGCCTGCAGCGCCTTCACGTCCTTGGCTTCCGGCGCGTCCTTCAAGAACATGACCACAAGATGCGCCGGATGGCGCTTCGCTTCTTTCGGAAACGGATTGCGGGCGATCACGGCCTGCCACTCCATCGCCGTGCGCACAAAGAAGTCCGTTTCGAGCCTCAGACGTTTCCTCGCTTCGGTCTCCAGGAGCGGCTCGAGCTGCGCGCCCGTCCGGCGATCGTCCTGGAAGACGAGGTTGCCCGTCCGGAGCACCGATTGAACGTCACCGAAGCCGAGCCGCGTCAGGACCTCGCGCAGGTCGGCCATCGAGACCGAGTTATGCCCGCCGAGGTTGATGGCGCGGAGGAGGGCGACGTGTGTCGTCAGTTGACCCTGCCCTGCAACCTCCGGAGCCCTCCGAGCGCGGGCGTGTACCCGGGCAGCTTTTCGAGCGCCCGACCGTACTCCGCCACGGCGTCGAGCACGCGCCCCTTCTTCTCGTGGATCCGAGCGAGATTCACGTGGGGGAAATGCGGAGCCTCGTAGCGCGTCGCGTTCATCGCCTGCCGGAGCCAGGGAATCGCCTCCTCGTCGCGGCCGAGCGCCATCAGGTAGCACCCGATGTCGTTATATGGATTGCCGAACGTCGGATCCGTCGCGATCGCCCGCTTGCACTCGGCGATGGCCGCGTCGTATCGCCGCTCGAAC
Organism: Gemmatimonadales bacterium; assembly: GCA_035631795.1. Taxonomy (GTDB): domain Bacteria; phylum Gemmatimonadota; class Gemmatimonadetes; order Gemmatimonadales; family GWC2-71-9; genus AG41. The sequence goes on from DASQIB010000261.1 coordinate 12,155, forward strand.
GAATACACCCACCCGAGGAACGTGTACGCCTCCGCGGTCGGCTGCTCGGCGAGCGAGGCCTGATACAACTGCATGGCGCCCGCGAGATCGCCCGCCAACTGGCACTGGTACGCGCGCTCGAATAGCTTTAGCGCCCGAACTCGATCACCCACACGCCAAGCTTATTCTCATCTCGCCGCCCTCGCCATCACGCCCCACACCGACGGGGCTCCCCCTGCTCCTGGTGCTCGCCGCGGTGGCGCTCGGCTGGAATCTGAACGGCTACCGCCTCCTCGATCCCGACGAAGGCCGCAACGCAGAAGTCGCGCGCGAGATGGCGCTGACGAACGATTACGTCGTTCCCCACCTCGATGGGCTGCCCTACCTCGACAAGCCCATCGTCTACTTCGCCGCTGCCGCCGCCGTCATGGAACTCGCCGGGCCCACCGAAACGGCTGCCCGGCTGCCGGCGTACCTGGCGACGCTCGCGACCATCGCGCTGCTCGTGGCGTTCGCGCGCCGCCGGTGGGGTGACCCAGCCGGCTGGATCGCCGGCATCGCCTATGCCACGATGGTCCTGCCCCTGGCGTATGCGCGGACGGCCATCTTCGACAGTACCCTGACCCTGTGTACGACGGGTGCGATGCTCTGGTTCTGGGACGAGCGACCCGTGGCCGCATGGGCCGCCCTCGCGATCGGCGCCCTCACCAAAGGTCCGATCGCGCTCGCCCTCCCGTTGCTCGCCCTCGTCGTCCACGCGCTGCTGACCGGGATACCCCCGCGTCGCTTGTTCCCGTGGCGCGGGCTCGCAGCGTTCGCCGCCATCGTCTTGCCGTGGGTCCTCGTCGTGGCCGACCGGCACTCGGACTTTCTGCACTACGTGTTCGTACGCGAGACCATCGAGCGGATGACCACGCGCACGTTTCATCGGACGGCACCGTTCTGGTATTACCTGCCGATCTTGCCGCTCGCCGCCTTCCCCTGGGTCGTGCCTGCGCTCGCGCGGCTGAGGAACTGGCGCGCGGCATGGGCTACCCGACGCGACCCGCCTGCGAGAGACGCGTTGTTGCTCGCGTGCTGGGTGCTCGTGCCGCTGCTCTTTCTCTCGCTCAACCAGTCGAAGTTGCCGCAGTACGTCTTGCCGCTCATCCCTGCGCTTGCCCTCGCGGCGAGTCGCAACTTCGCGTTCGACGGAAGCACCACGGCCGCGCGCGCGTACGTGCCGATCGCCGCCCTTCTGGGCGTCGCCCTCGTGGCGCTCACGTGGTGGCTGCCGGCGCCGATCAGTCTGACGTCGGCCGAGAAGGCCGCCATCCCGCCCACCGCCGTGGCCCTGGGGATCGTCGCGCTCAGCTCCGCCGCGCTCGTCGGGCTCGGTGCGCTCGCGCGGCGGCCCCGGACCATCCTGTTCGGGTACGCGGTCGTCGTGATGGCGATCCCCTTCCTCTCCGGCAGGCTACTCGTCGCCGTCGGCGATGACCGCTCGTCCGGAGCCGTGGCGAGCGCCACCGCCACCGCGTTACGCCAGAGCGGCGACTCCGGCGGCGTGCTCGGTGTGCTCGCGTACCCCCCGTCCCTTCCTTTTTATCTGCGACGCATCGTCCCGGTCGCCACCGCGACGGGGGCCGAGCTCACGAGCAATTACATCGCAGACAACGTGGAGCATTTCCGCACCTTGCCGGGCTCGTCGCTCCGCCCGGCCGACTACTGGCATGAGGCACTCGCCCGCTGCGCTGCCCCGACGGTCTTCGTGACGAGCGCCGGCAATCGCGAATCACGCGCCGCGCTCGGCGCGGTGCTCCCGCTCCTGATGGCGGACGATCATTATGCCGCATATGGCCCCTGTCGTCCCCGTTCGTCTTCACAACCTCCCCAACCTCCCCAGCCTCCTCGGGGTGGTGGTAGGGTGCGGTAATGTGCGGCATCTTTGGGGCCGTCTCGCTCACCGGCGATCCCCTCAAACACCCGGACTGCATCGCCGCCATGGCGGCCGCCCTCGCGCACCGCGGCCCCGACGGCGAGCGCATCGTGGGCCACGAGCGCGCTCGCCTTGGCGCTCGTCGCCTCGCGATCATGGACCTCACCACCGGCGATCAGCCGTTTCAAAATCCCGACGGATCCATCTGGATGGTGTGCAACGGCGAGATCTACAACGCGCAGGCGCTGCGCCAGGAGGGGGTCCGCGCCGGCTATCCGTTCCGGTCCACGGGCGACATCGAGACCATCGTCCCGCTGTACGAGCGACTCGGGCCCGACGCCGTCGGGCGGCTCGACGGCATGTTCGGCCTCGCCATCTGGGACGACCGTCGCCAGCGCCTGATCCTCGCGCGGGACCGCGCGGGCGAGAAGCCGCTCTTTTGGGTCGAGGTGGCGGGCGAGCTGCGGTTCGCCTCCGAGGTGCAGGCGCTGCTCGCGTACCCGGACCAGCGGCGCCGCCTCGATCCCAAAGCGACGACGCTCTATGCCGCCCTTGGCTACGTCCCCGCGCCGCTGACGATGCTCGAGGGCATCGCGAAGATCGAGCCCGCGCACGTATTGGTCGCTGACCGAACCGGCGTCTCGGTACACCGCTACTGGAACCCCGCGCTCGTCGCGGGCCGGAAGTCCCAGCTGGATTCGCCGGCCGCGTTGCGGCGTGTGCTCCTCGACGCGGTGGAGCGCGAGCTCATGTCCGACGTGCCGGTCGGCGTGTTCACGAGCGGCGGCCTCGACTCATCCTTGCTCGCCGCCGCGGCGACGCGCGTCATGGCGGGCGAAAAGATCCATACGTACGCCGTGAAGTTTCAGGAACGGGGCTACGACGAGAGCGCCTACGCCGAAGCCGTGACGCACGACATCCGCACCATTCACCACGTGGTCACGGCGGACGACCGGGCGCTCGCACGAGCCTTCGACGTCGTGACCACGTCGCTCGCGGAACCCGTGGGGGACCCGGCGATCCTGCCGACGTACCTGCTGGCCGAGGCAGCCCGCCAGCACGTGAAGGTCGTGTTGTCTGGAGAGGGCGCGGACGAGCTGTTCGGCGGGTACCCGACGTACCTGGGACACACGGCGGCGCTGGCGTACCTTCGCCTGCCTCGCGCCGTCCGCGGCGCGCTGCGCTGGACGGTCGAGCGATGGCCGTCCTCGACCGGAAAAGTGACGGTCGAGTTTCTCCTGAAGCAATTCGTCGCCGCCGCGGAGCTGCCGTGGCTCGAGCGGCACCTCTCCTGGTTCGGCGCGCTGGGCCCGGCCGGCTCCGTGGCCGACGTGGCCTGCCGGCTGACCCCGTTCCCGCGAACCGATCCCTTGAACCGGATTCTCTGGCTCGATTTTCTGACGTACCTGCCGGACAATCTGCTCGTCAAGGTCGACCGCGGGACGATGCTCGCGTCCATCGAGGCGCGCGCGCCCTACCTCGACCGCGAAGTGATGGAGCTGGTCCTGCCGGCGCCGTCGGCGCTCAAGGTGCACGGCTTCACCACCAAGGCGATATTAAAGGAAGCGGCCTCGGGCCTCGTGCCGGGCAAGGTGATCCGCCGGAGAAAGCGGGGTCTCTCAGTTCCCGTCGCGCGGTGGCTCAACGGGGGGCTCGCCCAGCTCGCCGACCGGTACTTAACGGCGCCCCGGGTGTTCAGGGACGCACCGACCGCGCGGTTGCTCGGGGAGCACCGCAGTGGCCAGCGCAACCATGCCCGCAAGCTGTGGCCCCTGCTGATGGCCGAGTTGTGGGCGGAGCGGTGGAACGTCGACACGGAAGGACCATGACCCGCGAAGAAGCGCTGCAGCTGATGTACGAGCACACGCAGTCGCCCTCTTTGCGCCAGCACATGCTGGCGGTCGAGGCGGCGATGCGCGCGTACGCCGCCAAGGCCGGCGAGGACGCGGACGCGTGGGGGTTGGCCGGTCTGTTGCACGACTTCGATTACGAGAAGTATCCGAACCACGAGCACTCGCCCACCGAGGGACACCCGGCCTGGGGCGTACGGCTGCTGCACGAGCACGGCGTGGCGGAGTCGGTCTGCCGCGCCATCCTCGGGCACGGCACCTACACCGGCGTGCCGCGCGACACGGCGATGGCCCGCACGCTGTTCGCGGTGGATGAGCTATGCGGATTTCTGGTGGCGTGCGCGCTGGTGCGACCCTCTCGCAGCTTTGCGGACCTCGAGGTCTCCTCAGTGAAAAAGAAGCTCAAAGACAAGGCATTCGCGCGCGGCGTAAACCGCGACGAGGTGGGACAGGGGGCGACGGAGCTGGGAGTGCCGCTGGACGAGCACATCGCCTTCGTGATCCAGGCGCTCCGTCCCGTGGAGGGCACGCTCGGTCTCGGCGCGCAGGCATCGGTGGGGTGAGCGGTCCCACGACGGTCGCCCGCGGCCCAGAGCCGGCGGCGCGTCCCGCGCCGGCGCGCGACGAGCTGACGCTTGCGATCGACCGCGCCGCGGGCGCCCGGCCGATCGGCGGCAACCGGCTCGAGCATTTCGCCGACAGCCCCGGTGCCCTCGACCGCATGCTGGCCGGTATCGCTGCGGCCAAGCAGTGGATCCACTTCGAGAACTATATCATCCGCGACGATTCGACCGGCCGCCGCTTCGCCGATGCGCTGATCGAGCGCGCAGGCGCGGGCGTTAAGGTGCGCGTGCTGTACGATGCGCTCGGCTCCCTGGGCACCTCGCGGACCTACTGGCGCCGGCTCACCCGAGCGGGTGTCGACGTACGCGCGTTCAACCCGCTGATCACCTGGCATCCGTTCGACCTGTTGGCACGCGACCACCGCAAGCTGCTCGTGGTGGACGGCGGGTGGGCGATGCTCGGCGGCCTGTGCATCGGGAACGAGTGGGCGGGCGAGCCGGCGCGCGGGCGCCGGCCATGGCGTGACACGATGGTGGCGGTCTCCGGCCCCGCTGCCGCAGCGTTCGACGGCGCGTTCGCGCACATCTGGGGCCGCGCCGGCGCCGCCCTGCCGCCCGACGAGCTCGAGGCCGACCCGGCCTTGGCGGGCGACTCCACGGTGCGCGCGGTGGAAGGCGTCCCCGGGCGCGCCCGGGTATACCGCGCCGTCCAGCTGCTCGCGGCGAGCGCCGCCGAGCGCCTCTGGATCACCGATGCATACCTCGTCGCGCCCGCACCGCTCTATGCGGCGTTCGTGGATGCCGCGAAGAGCGGCGTCGACGTGCGGGTCCTCGTCCCCGGAGCCACGGACCTGCCGGTGCTCCGCAACTTCACGCGCGTCGGCTATCGTGATCTGCTGCGCGGGGGCGTGCGGGTGTACGAGTACCAGGGCCCCATGATCCACGCCAAGACCATGCTGGTGGACCGGCGCTGGGCACGCGTCGGGTCGAGCAACCTGAACGTCTCGAGCCTGCTCACGAACTACGAGCTCGACCTCGCGGCCGAATGCGAGCAGCTCACGGAGGACCTGGCCCGCCAGTTCAGGCACGATCTCGCGTCGAGCGTCGAAGTGGTCCTCCAGCCGCGTCGCATGCGTTTGCCCGAGCGGCTGGTGGGAACGCCCGCCAAGGGTGCGGCACCCGAAGCGGCCGACGTGCCTCACAAACGCTCGGGATACGAGCTCGGAGCCGTGACGGTCGTGGCCCTGCGACGGGTCGCCGGCGGGTTGCGCCGCGCGATGGCCGCGACGGCGGCGCTCGGCTGCGCGGTCGCGGGTGGCCTGTTGCTCGCGTTCCCGCGCGTGATGGGCGGCGTGCTCGCCGTCGGCGCGTTCACCTTGGCACTGGCGTTCAGCGCGTACGCGTTCCAGCGGCGCCGTACGAGAGAGGCCGACGATGGCTGATCCCCCACGGCCGCCGCGGCCCGGCCATTCTCCCCTCCCCCTCCCCCTCCAACCCGCGCAGCAGGCCGCGCGTATAGCTGAGCAGGACGAGGCGGACCTGGTCACACGCGCCGCAGCGGGGGACCGGGAGGCCTTTGGTACGTTGGTCGAGCGCTATGCTGGGGTCGCCCGACGGGTTGCGCGGGCAGTGCTCGGGAACCCGGAGGATGCGGACGACGCGGCGCAGGACGCCATGCTCTCGGCGCTCGTGAAGCTCGATCAGTACGATCGGCGGCGGCCTTTCGGCCCGTGGCTCTTGCGTATCGTGGCGAATGCCGCCACCGATCGCCGGCGCCGTCGCACGGTGCGACGTGCCGAGCCGCTCGACCCGGGGTTCGTGGCCGGGGGACCGCGCCCCGATACCACCGCAGAGCGGCGCGCCCTGGCGGAACGGCTGCGGGAGGCGCTCGCCGAGCTGCCGGAGCGACGGCGCATGGCCGTTGTGCTGTTCGATGTGGAGGGCTACTCGCACGGGGAGATCGCCGAGATCCTCGGGATTCCCGAGGGCACCGTGCGCTCAGAAGTGTTTCACGCGCGGCGCCGCTTGCGCGCGCTGCTCGTGGATTGGAAGGAGGACGAATGAAAGACCCGATGCCGTTCGACCACCGCCCTGATCCGGCGCTGGGAGATGCGATACGCTGGGCGCTCGACCCGGGCGACGGTGCCGAGGGAACCGCCGCGTTCGTCACACGGGTGTTGGCCCGGGCGGCGGATGTGCCCGCGTTATCGTGGGACCTCGTGCTCGCGCGTTGGGCGCGCGGGGGCGTCGCCGCCGCGATCCTCGTCGCCGTTGCCGCCGGTTATCTCGTCGGCCGTGCGGGCGCCGTGGCCCCGGCACCGCGGCCTACGATGACGGACGTGCTGCTTGCGCCGCCCGCCCATCCACGCGAGGTCGAGATCGTTCTCGCCTCGGTGATCGACAACCAGCAGTAAGGAGAGGGCCGTCATGTTGAATCGCTCCAAGACCTGGGCCGTGGTGCTCCTCGCGGCGACGTTTGCGGCCGGCGCGGCGGTCGGCGCCGGCGGCCGTGCGCTGTGGGTCCGCTACGCGTCCGCCGCTGCACCCGAGCGACCCCGCGGCATCGATCGCATGATGAGCGAGCTCGATGACGAGCTCAAGCTCACGCCGACACAGCACGACTCCGTGCGGGCCATCGTCCAGCGCCACTGGACGAAGATGAGCGCGATGTGGGAAACCGTGCGCCCGCGCTTCGATTCGATGCGCGCCGTGATGGACTCCGAGGTGTCGCGCCACTTGTCGCCGGACCAGCAGATGAAGTACCACGAGCATGTCACCAGGTACCGGCATCAACGGGATCCGCAGCCGGCGGACTCGGGGGGACAGAAGAAGTGATGAGGGGGTCGCTGGTGGTGTTGATGGGACTCGTGTCGGTGCGGAGCCTCGGCGCGCAGCAGGCGCCTGTGGTTCCGCAAGCGCCGCTTCAAGTGACGCTCCAGGAGGCCGTGCGGCGGGCCCTGGAAGTCCAGCCGGCCATCGTGCAGGCCCGGGGCGATCAACGCAACGCCGGGGCCAGCCAGCTCGCCGCGACGGGTGCCTTCTTGCCGACGATCACCGCGAGCGGGTCGTCCAACCTGAGCTCGACGAACCGGTACAACCCGTCGACGGGACAGATCGTCAACGCGCCCTCCAACACGTCGTACTCGGGCACGTTGGGGTTGACCCTCAATTTGTTCGACGGCTTTCAGCGCCTCGCGTCGAAGCGCGTCGCCTCCGCGAACCAGGATGCGGCCGACGCGGGCTTCGTGAACCAGCGCTTCCAGGTGACGGCCTCGACCGCCGCGGTGTTTTTCACGGCGCTCGCCGACGAAGAGCTCGTGCGTGTCGCACAGGCCCAGGTGGACCGCGCCAAAGAGGAGCTCCAGATCTCGGTCAACAAGTTTCAGGCGGGCGCCGCCACGCGCTCCGACACGCTCACGTCCACCGTCGACCTGGGCAACGCCCGGCTGACGTTGCTCCAAGCGCAGGCCAACCTAGCCACAGCCCAGGCGAGCCTCGGACGTCAGGTCGGCGTGGATCAGCTCGTGCGCGCCGTCCCCGATACGGCGTTCCCGCAGCTCCCCGACACGACCGCACTGCGCACGCAGGTGTTGGAATCGTCGCCCATCGTGCAGCAGGCCGAGGCGAAGGCGCGCGCCACACGAGCTCAGGCAGGCATCGCGCGCGCCGAATACTGGCCCGCGCTCTCCCTCTCCTATTCGAACGGCTACACCGGGCTCGACAGCCTCGGTCGCCTCGGGTTGACACCGTGGTCCACGACCCAGAACTACCTCAACAACTGGGCCGTCCGCTTTACCTTGAGCTGGACCCTCTTCAACGGATTCGGTCGTGAGGCGGACCAGGTGTCCGCCTCCGTGCTCCGCGACGTCGCGGAGGCCACCGCCGCGGACACCCGCCGCCAGATGAATGCGCAATACACCCAGCAGCTCGCTGCGCTGTTCACCGCGAAGGCGCAGATCGATATCGCGGGTGCCGACGTCGCCGCCGCCACGGAAGCGGCGCGGGTCCAGCAGGAACGCTACCGCCTAGGCGCCGGGACGTTGCTCGACCTGCTGACGGCGCAGGCCAACCTGACGCAGGCGCAGGTGACCGAGGTACAGGCGCGCTACAACTACCTCATCGCCCGCGCGCAGCTCGAGGCGTTGGTGGGGCACTTGTTATGACAACCGCCGAGCTGATGACGTTCCGCACCGGCGACACGCCGCTGCCCGACATCGTGATTCTCACGCATAAGCTCGCCCGCGATTACGACATGGGCGGCGAGGTGGTGCGCGCGCTCCGCGGCGTGAACATCCAGATCAAGAAGAACGAGTTCGTGGCGATCATGGGGCCATCCGGCTCGGGCAAGTCCACGCTGATGAATCTCATCGGTTGCCTGGACACACCGACCGCGGGCGAGTACTGGCTCAACAGCCAGAAGGTAAGCGATTTGTCCGACGACGAGCTCGCGCGCATTCGCAATAAAGAAATCGGGTTCGTGTTCCAGACGTTCAACCTGCTGCCACGCGCCAGCGCGCTGCACAACGTCGAGCTGCCCCTGATCTACGCGGGGCTCGCCGCCAGGGAGCGCCGCGAGAAGGCGGCCCGCGCCCTCGAGCATGTGGGCCTCGCCGACCGCATGGAGCACAAGCCCAACGAGCTCTCGGGCGGCCAGCGACAGCGCGTCGCGATCGCCCGCGCGCTCGTGAACGACCCCTCCATCCTCCTCGCCGACGAGCCGACCGGGAACCTCGACTCGGCCACGGGCGAGGAGATCATGCGCCTGTTCGAAGAGTTGCACGCCACGGGACAGACCATCGTGCTGGTCACCCACGAAGCCGATATCGCGGCGCACGCGTTCCGCCAGATCCACCTGCGCGACGGGCTCGTCGAGCGCGACGAGAGCATCGCACGCCGGCCCTCCGCGGCCGCGTCCCCGGCCCGCGTATGACGCGCTCCGCCCGCGCGGCCGCCATCCTGTTGGCAGCCACCGCGTGCCGGACAGCTCAGACCGCGCCCCTCTACGAGGCGATCCCGGTCGCGCGCCGGGACATCGTCGTCACCGCGACCGCGACGGGCGTGATCCAGCCGATCCTCACGTTCAGCGTGAAGTCCAAGGCGTACGGCGAAATCATCGACATGCGGGTCCAGACGGGCGACGAGGTGAAGAAGGGCCAGCTGCTCGCGCGGATAGATCCGCGCATCCCGCAGCAAAACCTGGCGCAGGCGCAGGCCGCGCTCGATAAAGCCCAAGCGGCGTTGCAGACGGCCACCGCCCAGTTCAAGCGGAGTGAGGAGCTCTACAAGTCGCAGTCGATCGCGGAAACCGTATACGACGCCGCCAAGCTGGCCCAGGCGACCGCCGCGGCAGCCGTCGTCACCGCCTCGGCGAGCTTGCAGACCGCCAAGGACGCCATGGAAGACACGCAGGTGCGCGCGCCGATCACCGGGTCCATTCTCGAGCTGGACGCCGTGCTGGGCACCGTGATCTCGAGCCCCACCCTCGGCGGCGGCACCGTCATCCTCAAGATGGCGAGCCTGGACACAGTCCAGGATTCGGCCATGGTCGCGGAAACGGACGTCGGGAGGGTCCAGCCCGGCCTCCCCGTGACGATCAGCGTCGATGCGTTCCCCAACCGCACCTTCGACGGTACCGTGCTGAAGATCGGGCCGCAGGCCCAGGTGGTGCAAAACATCACAACGTTTCCTGCGTTCGTGAACATCCCGAACCCCGGCCATCTGCTCAAGCCGGGGATGAACACCGACGCGCGCATTCACACGGGACGGCGGGACAGCGTACTAGCGGTGCCCAATGCCGCGCTGCGTACGCCCCGTGATGTGACCTCGGGCGCGGCCGTGCTCGGCCTCGACGAGCAGTTGGTGAACCAGCAGATCGCCACCGCCCCAGCTCTGAGCCGGGCACCGGGGGGACCAGAGGCGGCGGGGAACCCCAGTGCCGACACGACGGCGGGGCGCGCCCAAGCGGGCGGGGCGGGGGGGGCAGGGGGGGCGGGAACGCTTACCCTTCCCAATGGTCGGGTCGTCACACTACCCCCGGGAGTCAGTGCCGAGCAGGTACAGGCCGCAATGAGCAAGATGCGGAGCGGAGGCGAGCCGACCGCCGCGGAGCGCGCCCTGCTCGCGCAGGTGTTCCGGGGCCAGCGCTCGGGCGCAGGAGGCAACGCGGCGCGGGGCTCACGCACCCAGACCAACAATTACATCGTTTTCGTCCGCCGCGCCGGGAAGTTCGTCGCCGTCCCGATCAGGACGGGTCTGTCCGATCAGGACTACATCGAAGTCACCGCCGGTCTCAGCGACAAGGATACCGTCCTCGTCCTGCCGAGCGCTTCGCTCGTGCAGTCGCAGCAACAGTTCAAGCAGCGCTTCCAGAACGTGACCGGGGGCGGTCTCCCGGGCCTGCGGCAGCAACAAGCGCAACCGAGCGGCGCGCGATGATCGCCCGCCCGTCCCTCGTCGTGCTCCTGGTCGCGGCCGCGTCGTGCCACCACGCCGAGTCCGCGCCGCCTTATGACAAGGTCCCCGTGACGCGGCGCGACATCGTGGTGTCCGCCACTGCGTCGGGCGTGATCCAGCCCATCCTCACCTTGAGCGTCAAGTCCAAGGCGTCGGGCGAGATCATCGACATGCCGGTGCAGACCGGCGACGAGGTCAAGAAGGGCCAGCTGCTCGCCAGGGTCGACCCGCGGATCCCGCAGAACAACCTGACGCAGGCCCAGGCCAACCTGGCCGTGGCGAAGGCGCAGCTCGACAACGCGACGGCCCAGCTCAAGCGGAGCCAGGCCTTGTTTCAGACGCAGTCGATCACGCAGGCGGGCTACGACTCGGCGCAGCTCGCGGCCGCGACCGCCCAGGCGGCGGTCGTGACCGCGCAGGCGAACCTCCAGACAATGAAGGACGCCATGGAGGACACGCACCTCGGCGCGCCGATCACCGGGACGGTGCTCGAGCTCGACGCGGTCCTCGGCACCGTGATCTCGAGTCCCACGAACGACGTCGGCGGCGGCACCGTCATTCTCAAGATGGCGAAC
>DASQIB010000262.1:0-9405 GCA_035631795.1 Gemmatimonadales bacterium
CTATGCCCCCGGGGCGCGGGACTTGCGACGCCCCCGCCCCGGCAGCACGAACCGACCTAGAAGAGGGGGGCTCATGCACGGAGTAATCAGGCGGTATCGGGTACGGTTGGGCACGGTGGCGCAGGCGGCCCACTATGCGGAGAAGGGGTTCCTGCCCATCCTGCGCGACATTCCAGGCTTCATTTCGGGCCAGCTACTCGATACCGGTAACGACGTCCTCACCTGTATGGCCCTGTTCGAGACGCAGGAGGGAGCCACCGCTGGCCTCCGTGCGTCCCGCGACTGGTTCCGGGACGAGTGGTCGTCCTTCCGGCCCCTACCCCCCGAAGTGATTATCGGCGAAGTGCTTGCCGCCTCGAGTGCCGATCGTCGGCGGCTCGCCGACCGGCGCAGCCTGGCCCTGGTCGGTTCCTCCAACTGGACCGGAGTCGAGCGGCGGACCGGCGTGGACCGGCGTGCTGGAGTCGAAGCCCCGAGGTTCGCGGCCGTCGGCTAACCTCAGCAGTCAACGCCGTTTGCGTCGGGGGGTCGGGCGAGTGCCGCCCGGCCCCCCGAATGCGTCGTACAGATCGTCGAGCACCGCCGCGCCACGCTCGAGGCGGGCTTCGTCCGTCGCGTGCCGCCGCACGATGCCGCGGATGACACGCTCGAACCCCGCCGTTTCGTCCCGTCCGAATTTCCCGTCCTTGCAGTCGATGTCATGCACGAGCTCCGCGATCGCCGTGAGCGCCGAGTCCCCGAGGCCAAACCGGGTCAGGAGCGTTTCGAACGTGCATCGGTCCCCTTCGTGCGTGTACTCCGCCTCGAACATGTCGAAGCGCAGCTCGCCGGGCGACGGCGCGTGGGTCTGCGTCGCGACGAACCGGAACCGCGCGGCGGGATCGATGAAACGGCGAATGAGCCAGGCACTCGAGATCCGATCCACATGCACACCGGCGCGCGTGACCCACGTGTGGGTCCCCCTCCCCCTCCCCCTTCCCCTCCCCGGTTGGACGGCGCCGCTCCGGCCGCGTACGCGCGAGGGAGGGGGAGCCGCGGTGGACGACTTGCGACGCTCGCGCGCCTTGGCGAGCGCGGCTTCAGCCACACGCCGCCCGGGGGCGCCGAAATGGTCGATGCTCACGATCTCGGCGAGTCGCCGGTCCAGTCGCGCCGCGTCGCTATCCCCATCCTCCGCCGCTCGAGTCAGCTCGGCGTATTCGACATCGCGTTGGGCCCGGAACATCGCTTCGATCTGCCCGTCCGACAGACCATCGACAAACGCCGCCTGGCACACCGATGCCTCACCGCCCCCGGCCACGATTTCGCGCCGCAACCACTGAAAATCCTCGGCGGCCTGATCCGTGTACGGGAGCGCGTAAACGGAGCTCTTGATCGCCACCGCACCGATCCGTTGCAGCCGGCGCCAGACCTTCACCCGGAAGTAGTCCGGCTTGGGGGGAAGCTGGTGGATGAGCAGCAGCCAGCGGCCTCCGAGCGCTTCGCGGGCCCTCGGCGGGCGGGCGTCGACCCTTACCACAGGTTCCGTATGCCCGAGCCGACGGCTCGCCGAGCGCCGGCCGGAGTCGACTGGGTGTCGGCGCCGAGCGCGCCCGTCGCGGGATTGAAGAAGTGCTCGCTCGTGACGGCGAGCGTAAGCGCCGCCACCTCGGCCTCGGAGAAGTGACGTCGCAGCTCGGTGAGGACCGTGTCGGGCATCCCCCCCATTCGGTCAGCGTAGCGGGACACGGCTTCGGTGAACGCGAGCGCCGCCCGGTCTTTGTCCGAAAACAGCCGGCTCTCACGGAAGCGCCGCAGGGCATGGAGCTCCTCGAGCGATAGAAAGGCTTTGCGCCACAGATGCCGGCCGTGCTCGACGCACCACCCACACTCCGCCAGCTCGGCCGCGAGCTGCCGCACGAGGAGACGGAGCCGCGGCTCCAGGGTCGCCGACCCCGCGCCATAACGACCGATCCGAGCGTACGCCAGCAGGACGCTCGGCCCGGGCAGCCGGGCCGGGGGCACCTGCGTCAGGGCCTTCCAGGTTCGCCCGAGCCATCGCAGGAGTATCATTGATATGATACAACTGTATCATCACATGGTGGTTCCCGCAACCCCTTCCCTCCGACCGGTTCGGGCTGTCTCTTGCCGGCCCATGTCCCTCGCCCGCAGCCTCCTGCTCCGCGCCTCCCGCAGCGCCTGGCTCGCCCGGCAGCTGCGGGACCGTGCCTTTTTCCGCCGCGCGGTGCAGCGCTTCATGCCGGGGGAGGAGCTTGCCGCCGCGCTCGCTGCTGCGGGCGAGCTCGCGGGCGCCGGGATCGGCTGCGTCCTGACTCAGCTGGGCGAGCAGGTCGCCACGCGGCAGGAAGCCGCGCGGGTACGCGACCACTACGTCGAAGTGCTGGCCCAGGTGCGGGAGCGGCGGCTGCCCGGCGAAATCTCGGTGAAGCTCACGCACCTCGGGCTGGACGTCGATCGGACGGCCTGTCGCGCCGATCTCGAGGTCCTGGCCCGGGCGGCCGGCGAGGCCGGGTCGTTTCTCTGGATCGATATGGAAGAGTCGCGCTACGTCGACGCGACCCTCGACATGTTCCGGGCGGTGCGGGCCGCCTATCCGCGTGTGGGCGTCTGCCTGCAGGCGTACTTGCGCCGCACGCCGCCGGACCTGGACGCGCTCCTCCCACTCTCACCCGCGATCCGCCTCGTGAAGGGGGCCTACAATGAGCCGCCCGCAGCCGCCTACCCGGTGAAGCGAGATGTGGACGCCGCCTACCTCACGCTGGCTGACCGGCTGCTCGAACCCGCGGCGCGGGGAGCGGCCCGCCCCGTGTTCGGGACCCACGACATGGCCCTGGTGAAACGGATCCGGGAGCGCGCGATGGCGCTACATCTCGCCCCGGGGAGCTATGAGGTCCATATGCTGTACGGCATCAGCGCCCCTGAGCAGCGCAAGTTGGCCAAAGAGGGGGTCCGAGTCAGAGTGCTGATCAGCTATGGGACGCACTGGTTTCCCTGGTACATGCGGCGGCTGGCAGAGCGCCCGGCGAACGTCTGGTTCGTGGTGCGAAATCTGATTTGACCGGCGCGTAGAAGTCTTGAGTCTCGTGCGACATCACGCCAGCTTTCCCGGACGTATGCCAACCCGCACCCTCGATCCCTCCTTCACGGAGCTCGACCGCTGGCGGCGCGACACACCCGGCTGCCGGGAGCGGATCCATCTGAACAACGCGGGGGCGGCGCTGATGCCCCAGCCGGTGCTCGACGCGCTCATGCGGCACCTCCAGCGCGAGGCCGCGATCGGCGGCTACGAAGCCGCCGATGAAGCGGACGCGCGACTGGACGAGGCATACGAGCTGCTCGGACGGATCATCGGGGCGGCCGCCAGGAACATCGCGATCGTGGAGAACGCCACGGTCGCCTTCAATCAGGCGGTGTCCGCCTTCGACTTCCGCCCGGGCGATCGCATCGTCACGACCCGCACCGACTATCCCTCGAACCAACTCGTGTACCTCTCGCTCGCGCGTCGAGCGGGCGTCGAGACGGTTCGGGCAGACGACCGGCCCGAAGGGGGCGTAGACCCGGAGAGCGTGCGCGAGCTCGCCAGTCACCCCCGGACGCGTCTGGTGGCCCTGAGCTGGGTCCCCACCAACTCCGGGCTCGTACAAGAGGCGCAGGCCGTAGGAGACGTGTGCGCCGATCTTGGCGTTCCGTACCTGATCGATGCCTGCCAGGCGGTGGGGCAGCTCGCCGTCGACGTCGCCGAGCTCGGATGCGATTTCCTCGGTGGCACCGCCCGGAAGTTCCTGCGTGGCCCACGCGGCATCGGCTTTCTGTATGTGTCGGACCGCATGCTCGAGCGCGGGGCGTTCCCGTTGTTTCTGGACATGCGCGGCGCCGACTGGACCGACCCCGATGCCTACCGGCTGGCCGACGGCGCGCGGCGGTTCGAGAACTGGGAGTTCGCCTATGCGCTGGTGGCGGGCCTGCGCGAGGCGGCCCGCTACGCCCTGGCCGTCGGCGCGGAAGGCCGGGAGCGCGCCCACGGCCTCGCGGCGCTGCTCCGCGAGCGGCTCGCCAAAGTGCGCGGCGTGCGATTGCTCGATCGCGGGCGGGAGCGCTGCGCCATCGTCACGATCGATGTGAGCGGCAAGGACGCCGTGGGCTTGAAGCTCGCACTGCGGTCGCGGGGCATCAACACGAGCTCCACCGATCGGAAGTCGGGCGTGCTCGACATGGACGAGAAGCGCGCGAGCACCGCCCTCCGGCTCTCACCGCACTACTACAATACCGAGGATGAGCTCGACGCCGCGGTCGCGGCCATCGCTGAGCTCGCGGGCGGGTGAGGTGAGAACGGGTCGCGCGTTAGCGGTGTTCCTGCTCCTACCGCTCGCCGGAGCCGGCGCGCAGGCCATGCCGTTCAGCCAACGAGCGGTGGTGACCCAGTGGCTCGGCACTACCGAGGTGACGATCACCTATGGCCGCCCGAACGCCCGCGGCCGGAAGCTCTTCGGTGGAGGGGGCGTCGTGCCGTGGGGTGAGGTGTGGTGCCCGGGCGCCGACCAGGCGACTGCTATCGCGTTGAGCAAGGATTTGCTGGTGGGCGGCCAGCGCCTCGCGGCGGGCAAATACAGCATGTGGGCGATCCCGGACAGCGCGGAATGGACGGTGATCTTCAGCCGCGCGGCGAACGTGTTTCACATTCCCTACCCGGGCGAGTCGAAGGATGCCCTGCGCATCAAGGTGAAGCCCCAGGCCGGGTCCTTCATGGAAAGCCTCGCGTTCAACTTTCCCGCCGCCAACGCCGATCGCGCTCTCCTCAACTTGCAGTGGGGAGAGACGATCGTGCAGGTCCCGATCGAGAACACTCGCTGAGAAATCCGTCCAGCAGGCGGTTGAACTCGGTGGGCTTGTCCATGTGGATCCAGTGTCCGGTCCCTGACACCAACCGATGTGGCAGACCTCGCGTGAGCCGATGCAAGGCAATCGGTGTCTCGTTCAAGGCCGTGATCAAGGAAAGCGTCGGGCCCCGATAGCGCTCGAGCGCGGAGATCGGCTCGAATGCCGAAAGCGCCCGAAAGATCTCGACGAAGGTGCGTTGCGGCGTGGACTCGAGGTCCCGCATGACCGCGGCCCGAACCGCCGGGTCCCCGCCCTCGGTGATGCGCGTCCAGTGCGCGCGCACGGTGTCGCGGTAGGCGGACGATTCGAGGTCGGCCAAGAACGTCGCGAGCATCTCCGCCGGGAGCAGGCGCTGGTCTCCGTTCGGGTCTACGAGCAGGAGGCCCGACACGCGATCCCCGAGGTCGGCGGCGCAGGCGACGGCTACAGCCCCCCCGGCGCTGTGCCCGACGAGGACGAACCGCTGGAGGTCGAGCGCGTCCGCGACGGCGGCCACGTCGCCGGCGATGGCGTGGATGGCGTACGCCCCGTCGACCGGCTCATCGGAGCGACCGTGACCACGAAGGTCGAGCGCCACGGCGCGGCGCCGTGGTCGCAGATGCGCGAGCTGGGCCGCCCATTGCGTCGTGTTTCCGGCGAGCGAATGGACGAACAACACCGGCTCGATGCTCGATGAGGATCCCCCATCGTCCACGTAGAGCGCGCCCGCGGGACCGCGGACGGTGGTCACGGCTCGGCATCCTCTCCGCCCGCGATGCGCTCGAACCGGTCGCGTACCCGGCTGGCGAGCCGTTCGCTCTCGTCGAACTTCTTCTGGGCGCTGGAGAGGTGGGCGCCGACAGTCTGAAACGCGGCCCAGAACGCGTCGAGGTGTTGTCGTAAGCCGCCCAGTCGTGCGGCGATCTCCTGGGCGTGCCGCTCCACCTGCATGCCTTTCAGGCCATGCAGGATGACGAGGAGATACGCATAGAACGTATGCGGGGAGACGGGGATCACGCGGCGGCGCATGGCGTGGCCCAGCACGCTCTTGGCGTCCTCCGGATCCTCGGCGCGAAGCACCGCCTCGTAATAGACGTTTTCCGCGGGGATGTACATCAGGGCGAACTCGTACGTGCCCTCGTCGGGGCGGATGTACTTGTCGGCGATCTCGTCGATGCGGTCTCTCAGCGAGCGGGCGAACGCCCGCCGCTCACGCTCCGCATCCGCGCCTCGGGCGGCGAGCATGCGCTGGCACGCCTCGAGCGGGAATTTCGCGTCCACCGCGACCAGACGGTCGCCCAACTTCAGGAACCGCGTCCACACGCTCTCCGGAGCGGAAGGCGTGTTGCATTTCGAAGTGAGAGGCCGGGAGGATCTGCCGCAGCAGCTCCTCGAGCCAGACCTCGCCGAGCGTGCCTCGCAGCTTGGGGACCTGGAGCAGCTGCTGAACCTCGGTGACCGAGGCGCCCATCGCTTCGAGTCGCCGCGTGACCTCCGCGAGGGCGCCAAGGCGCTCGCGCACGTCGGACAGCACGCGGGTCTGGTCGGCGCTGCCGCGCAGGATCAGGAGGACGATCAGGGCGACCAGCACCACGATCGCGACGATCGTGACGGTCAGCGGCATCCGCTAATCTACGGACGGTAGGCGCGAATCCGCTCCCCGTTGCCGGTGGAGGCGGCCTCGTGGAGGGCCGTACTGGCGTGCTCGAGGAGCGTGGCGGGCTCGATTGGCGTCTCGTGAACGTCGGCGACGGCCTCGTATCCCGCGCGGACCCGGAGCGGCGGCACACCCGGAGGGCGGGGCCCGGCGCTCTCGACGACCTGGGTCAGCCGCTGCGCCATTCGCTCGGCGCCCTGTGGAGCCGTACCCGGCGCCAGCACCGCGAACTCGGCGACGCCGAGCCCGCCCATGGCATCGCATGCCCGGGCACCGGCCAGCAGGACATGCGCCGCGTACTGCGCCGCGGCCGGCACGCGGGCGGCGCTCCGCGCCGCTCCCGCGGTTTCCACCTCTATGCCGAGGGCGAGGCACGTGAGCGGCGCGTGGCGCCGGAAGGCATCGTTGGTCAGCTCGCGCGCGCGTCGCTCCAGACCGCGCATCGTGTAGAGTCCGCTCGAGGGGTTCACGGCGCTCTCCTCGAGCCGCCGGTCGGTCTCGAGCTTGACACGTGTCAACGCGTCGAGCTTGAGCGCCAGCTCTTCCGCGTTGAGCGTCACGTTCAGGTAATCCGACGCGCCGGCCTCCAAGGCCGCGAGGCGCTGCTGTTTCGCGTCGGGTGTGGAGGTGAGCATGATGATCGGCACGTTCCACGGAAGGGCGGTGTTACGACGCAGGGCGCGGCAGACGGTGACGCTGTTCGTATCCGGAAGGTTGGCATCCATCAGGATGACATCCGGCCCGATGGCGGGAGCCCGCTCGAGCAGCTCGCCGCCCGTCGACACTGAGACGGCCCGGTACCCCAACGGTTGGAGCGTGCTTTCGAGCGCGCGGTTGATCCACACGCCGGAATGGGCGAGTAGCGCCAGGGGCTGTCGGATGAACGGAGTCTGGGCCCGCTCGGACACCTGACCTCCGGGTGGCTAGCGCCCACTCTATAGGGACCGGCAGGGTGTAAAGTCAATAGTTAGTGTTCAGGTATGCCGTTCCCCTCCAAGCCGCTCCGCCTCTCCAAGTCCCGCTACCTGCATGGCCTCCGGTGTCACAAGCTGCTCTGGTGGCGGGTGCACGACCCGGACGCGCGGGAGCTGGCGCCTACACCGGGCCAGCAAAACCTCTTTGCCCAGGGGAGGGAGGTAGGCGAACGGGCCCGGGGGCAGGTGCCGGGCGGCCAGCTGATCGACCTGCCCTTCCACGAATACGACAACAAGGTCGCGGCGACTCAGGACGCCCTGAAGCGCGGGCTTCCGGCCATCTACGAGGCCTGGTTTCTAGCCGGCGACACCTATGCGGGCGTGGATATCCTGGCTCGGGATCCTGGCGGGCGAGGGCATGCGGTGGTCGAAGTAAAGGCCTCGAACAGTCGCAAGCCGGAGCACGTGCCGGATGCCGCAGTCCAGGTGTACGTCCTGCGCCAGGCGGGCCTCCAGGTGGAGCGGGCGGAGGTGATGCACCTGAATCCCGAGTGCCGGTATCCCGATCTCTCGAACCTGTTCGTGCGGGAGGACGTCACGCCGCTGGTCGAAGGTGCGCTCGTCGGACTGCCCGAGGAGCTCGCCGCGCAGCGCCGCATGCTCGAGGGACCGCTTCCCGACGTGCCGATCGGCGAGCACTGCTCCAAGCCGCACGACTGCCCGTTCATTCCCCGTTGCTGGCCCAAGCTCCCCGACCATCACGTGAGTAGCCTGTACCGCATCGACCGCAGGCGGGCCGTCGAGCTCGAGGCCGATGGCTTTGCGACGATCTACGACCTGCCGTCGGAGCTCGAGTTGTCGGTGATCCACGCGCGCCAAGTGAAGGCCGTGCAAACCGGCCGCATGGTCGTGGAGGAGACGCTCAAGAAGGCGCTCGCGCAGTTCACCTCGCCGCTCGCGTTTCTGGATTTCGAGACCGTGAGCCTGGCCATCCCGCGCTGGGATGGGTGCCGGCCGTGGCAGCAGGTGCCGGTGCAGTTCAGCGTTCACTTTGAGGAGCGCGGACGTGGTCTCACGCACCGTCGATGGATCGCCGATGGACCCGACGATCCCCGGCCGGCGCTCGCCGAGGCATTGGTGGAGGCGTGCGCCGGAGCGCGCCGGGTGGTGGCGTACTACGCGAGCTTCGAGCGCGAGTGTCTCCGACAACTCCGTGAGGCGGTACCGAAGCTCGCGCGGGAGCTCGAGCGGATCGAACGGCGCCTGGTGGACCTGCTCCCCACGGTGCGGAACCACGTATACCACCCTGATTTCGGTGGCGGGTTCAGCATCAAGAAGACGTTGCCCGCCCTCGTCCCCGGATTGTCGTATGCGGATCTCAAGGTGCGAGATGGCGAGGTGGCCACGGTCGAGCTGCAACGGCTCATGCTCGCGGGGCTCCCTGCCGGCGAGCGCGCCGAGCTGCGGGAGGCGCTCTTGCGCTATTGCGAGCGGGACACGTGGGCGATGGTGAAGATGCTCGAGAAGCTACGGGGTTTGGTGGCGGATCAGCTGGAGCTGTTCTGAGCCGCCGCGAAATCCTCGGGCGTATCCACATCCGCCAGTAATGCCACCGGCCGGTCCACGTACATCGCCTCGTGGCTGTGCGCCTTGACCACCGTCTTCCCGCACCCTTCCCCCGTCCACGCCAGCAGCTCGGGGAAAAGCGCTCTCCGAAACAAGAGCGGGGGGGCGGTCACGTCGCCGTACCGGGACACGACCACCGGGGCGTCCGTCCCGCGCGCCGCCGCGACGAGCATCGCGAGCGTCTCGGGCGTGACCCGCACCATGTCGCCGAGCATGACGATGGCCGCGCCCACTTCCGGTCCCAGCGCGTTGAGCCCCTGATGCAGTGAGCCGCTGGTCGGGCCCGTGAAGTCGGGGTTGACGGCGAACTCGACGGGCAGATCCCGCAACGCGGTCCGGATGCGATCCGGC
>DASQIB010000263.1:0-3945 GCA_035631795.1 Gemmatimonadales bacterium
GAGGGGGACAAGCTGCTCACTCAAACCCTGTTCTCCCCTGTGCGTCTACGCGTCTAGTAGTGCTTGTCCTACTTCGACCTGTCTTTGTTCTCTTTCTTGTCCTGATGTAGCTCTTTCCGGTCCTGCCTCAAATCCCGCCGATCCTTCCGAACGTCGCGCCGGTCCTGGCGACGGTCGCGGCGGTCCTGACGGACATCGCGGCGGTCCGCGCGGAGATCCTGGCGATCCTGACGCGCATCCTTCATGTCACCGTTCTTGACGTCCTGACGGATGTCCTTCCGGTCCTGCCGCATGTCCCGGCGGTCCTGATGGATGTCCTTCGTGTCCTGGTGAATGTCCTTACGATCGCTCCGGATGTCGCGGCGGTCGTGCCGGATATCCTTGCGATCATGGTGCACGTCGCTCGAGTCCTGCGCCGACAGAACGACAGGCGCGCTCACGGCGACGGCGAGGAAGGCAAACAGTGCGAGATGACGTCGCATATGTTGTTCCGGTTGGGGTTCGGAGCTATGACCCTTCAACCGGGCCGCTCGTTAACAACGTGACCTACGTCACGCGCCTACGTCTCGGCGTTGCTTGAACTTCGGCAGCTCCGCCCGGTGGCGCCGGACGAATTCCTCGTAGATATGCGTGTCGGTGTGGTCGCGCATTTCGGCGATCTTGTCGCCCCGGAAGCGGATCACGACGCAGGTCCGCTGGTCCATCACGTCCTGCGGGTGGCTCTTGAGCCACCAGCGCTCACGGATCTCGACGATCACGCGCTCTTCGGCGTCGTACCAATCGCGCCACACATCCCCACCCTCCCAATCGGCCGGCCCCAAGCCGGGCTCACGATTCCACAAGGCGTCGATCACCCGCTCCCGGCCGTGCCACTCGCCGCCGATCGGCGGCGCGCCGGCCACCCAATACATGATGTCGTCGTCAAACAGCTTCCCGACGGCGTCACGATCGCCGGCGAAGAGCGCCTTCTCATATGCCTTGGCGAGCTCCATGCGGCGGCTCATGCGATCACCTCCTCCCCGGCTTCTTCGGGCTCCGGAAGCGTGTTCGCCTTGCGTCCGGCCCGTTCCATCGGCTTGTCCATCTCGGCCTTGTGCTTATCGATGATCGTCCAGAAGTCGAGGGCGCGGTCGAGGAGCTCATACGAAGCGTCGCGCAGGGTGTCGCTCGACCGTACCTGACGCACGTTGTTCTGCATGTCCTCGGCATCCCAGCCGCGCGAGTGGGCGATGAAGGGGAAGGGCGGGAAAATGAAGCCCAGGTCGGCCCAGAACGTGAACATCGAGCCCGCGACGGCCTGGATGTTGTCTTGACCTCCGGTGATGATGAACGCCGCCACCTTGTTCTTGATCAGCACCGTGTTGTGGATCGTGACCTGGTTCTGCACGCAGTTCAGGCGCTCGATCATCTTGTAGTAGAGCGACGACGCATTTCCCCAGCGGATGGGCGTCCCGAGGATCACCACGTCCGCCCAGTGGACGAGACCTTCGTACACGGCGGTGAGCTGATCTTCGGGGTCGCGCTCGGTGATGGCGCACGGCCAGGTGCAGGCGCGCGCGGCCTTGGAGTAGTTCCCCTCGCAGTGGCGGAACTTGAGGTCGCGCAGCTTGATGTATTGCGTGTCCGCGCCGCGACGCTTGGCCTGGTCGAGGGCGTGCTCGAGCAGGGCGTCGGAGGTCGAGAACCGCGGATTCACGTCGTCCATCGCGGTGGTCGAGATGACGAGGACCCGGGGAGGCGCGCCCGCGGGCTTCGCGTCCTCGGCGAGCAGGTGTGAAGGCATGTGCTTGATGAGCTTGCGCGGCATGGTGGGCGGTGTCTGCACGTAGACCCCGTCGTCGCGCTCCTCCACGGCGAACACGGGCACCTGCTCTTCGTCGTAGCCCTCGGGTCCCTTCCCGGTGATCACGCTGTACTCCCAGGCGTGCCAGGGACACATCACGAACTCACCGCGCAGCCGCCCCTCGGACAGCGGGCCGCCCTTGTGGTTGCACGTGTTCCCGATTGCGTGGAACCGGCCCTCGTACAGAAAGATCGCGACCGACCAACGTTCGAGCTTGACGGCGAGAGGAACGCGTTGCGACAGCTCGGCCCGATCACCGAGCCGGTGCCAGGTGGCCATGTGGGCACTCCGAAAAGGGCGGCGTAGATTGTAGCCCCAATGCCCGCTTCCCGCTCGCGCCTCGCGGTCATCTTTCTCACCGTCTTCATCGACATTGTCGGCTTCGGGATCGTCATCCCGATCCTGCCGTACTATGCCGAGCACTTCGGGGCGAAGGGACTCGAGTTCGGCGCGCTGCTCGGCGTCTACTCGCTGATGCAGTTCTTCGCCAACACGCTGCTGGGCCGCTGGTCAGACCGGGTTGGGCGCCGGCCGATCCTGCTCGCGACGATGCTGCTCAACGCCGCGGGGTACCTGTTGTTCGCGTTCGCAGGGTCGTACTGGACGCTGTTCCTGTCACGCGTCATCGGGGGGTTCGCCGGCGGCAACATCGGTGCCGCACAGGCCTACGTCGCGGACATCACGACGCCGGTGGAGCGCTCTCGCGGCATGGGCCTGCTGGGGGCGGCGTTCGGCCTGGGGTTCGTGCTCGGCCCTGGCATCGGCGGCATCTCGGCCCACTACCTGGGCGAGGCCGCTCCCGGTCTGGTGGCAGCCGGGCTGTCGCTGGTCAATTTCGGGTCGGCCTGGGTCATCCTGAGGGAGTCGCTTCAACCCGAACACCGCACTCCGCGGCGCGGGATCGGGTTCGGCGCCATCGGGCGTGGGCTCGCGGACCGGCGCCTCCGACCGCTGATGCTCGTCTGGGGAATTTTTCCGTTCGCCTTCGCGGGGTACACGACCGCCCTGCCGCTCCATGCCGCCGCGGAGCTTGGCTGGCGCGAGGGAGACCTCGGGCTCTTCTTCGTCGTGTTCGGTCTCACGGGCGCCTTCGTGCAGGGACTCGTCTTCGGCCCGCTGGCGCAGCGGTTCGGGGAGCGGCCCCTCGTGGTCGTCGGCACTGCGGGCGTCGCGGTCGCCATCGGCCTCGTGCCCTTCACACACAGCTCCCTCGCACTCTATGCGTGGACCGTTCCGCTCGCGTTCTCGCAGGGGCTCGTGTCGCCCGCGGCGACCGGTCTCGTGTCGGTGTACGCCGACCCGAGCGAGCAGGGCGTCACGCTGGGCGCGGCGCAGGCGTTCGGGGCCATCGGGCGTATGCTCGGCCCGGAGGTGATCGGTAAGGCGTATGATACGTGGGGTGCGCGCGCGGCCTTTCTCGTCGCGGGAGGCGTCATGGCCCTCGCGTGGCTCGCGACGCTCGCGATGGAGAAGGAAACACGGGCCTGACCCCTGCCTAGCCTATCCCGTTTTCCGGCTCATATTCTCCTGATCCCCTGCCGGAGTGACCTGCGCCCATGCGCGTGTACAAGACAAGCGAGATTCGCAACGTGGCGGTCGTCGGCCACGGCGCGAGTGGGAAGACCTCCCTGGTCGATGCCCTCGCGTTCGTGGCCGGCACGAGCAAACGCCACGGCTCCGTGAAGGACGGCACCGCCCTCACCGACTACACCCCCGACGAGATCGAACGCAAGTACTCCATCAACCTGGCCCTCGCCGTCGCCGAGTGGATGGATGTCAAGCTCAACCTGATCGACACCCCGGGCTATCTCGACTTCACGGGCGAGGCGCTCGCGGGCGTCTACGCGGCGGATGGCGCCGTCGTCGTCGTCTCGGCCACGGGCGGCGTGGAAGTCGGCACGGAAAAGGTGTGGGACTACGCGGAGAAACGAGGCATCCCCCGGCTCTTCTTCGTTTCGCTGATGGACAAGGAGCACGCCAACTTCGAGAAGGTCTACGACCAGATCAAGGAGCGGCTCACCCCCAAGGTGATCCCGGTGGAGATTCCGGTGGGCGAGGGCCCCGAGTTCCACGGGATCATCAATCTCTTCTCGAAGAAGTGC
>DASQIB010000264.1:0-2107 GCA_035631795.1 Gemmatimonadales bacterium
CGAGAAGCGCTTTCACCCAAAAGCGCGCTACAGCCTGAAAGAGCGAGACATTCCGGTCAGTGCGATCATCGAAGACTCGGAGGTTCATCGCGCGATGGCCAACGGTTCCTCCCAACCGCCACACCAGCAGAGGCTCATAGAATAGAAGAAGAACCCACCATAAGATGACGAGGGCGATCCGCATAGGTTCTACGTCCTCAAACACGGATGCCAAACTGAAGATGAGCACTGACAGCAGGACGAGGACCACTGTGTCAAGGGAGAGGGCGTTCAAACGACGCAGGAAATTCGCATACAGCGGTGGCGAGTCGTCCAGGCCCAGCTGTCCGTCATTTGGGTGAACTTCCCGGGTCACGACATCCTCCTGCGGCCGCCTAACGAATCGCGCTTAAGCTGCGGGCGACGTGCTCACGGGCGCAAGGGACCGGCCCGCCCGTAGGAGTTGCGCCGGGCGAGGCAACGGCCGATTCCCTTAAAAACAGGCCCGACAGCTTCAAGCGCATGTTAGGCAGCCACTCCGCTCCCTCAAACACGTTCTAGCTCGGCTTCGCGAAACCAAGCAATCCACTTGGCGCGGCCGTCGGCCTCTACCAACTCGACGATGTAGAGGTCGGGGTCTTGTGACTGCGTATCGACGAGGGTGGCGACCTGTCCAACCTCGGGCACTCGGGACGGCTTATAGCTGGAGGAGATCACGCGTGCCGCGGGGTCCCCATCGATACGAGTAATACGAACCTGAACGTACTCGGGGATCATAGAGTGGCTGCCTTGTATCTCGATTCTTCCCTAAAATGTGAGCAAGTTGGGACGGGCGATAGTCCGAGCTGCCTCAGGTCTTCGAGACCGTCCGTTAGCCGGGACGTCGTCCGTTCCCATCGCTCGTCGAAAGCCCGTACAGTTGGCCGGGTGAGCAAGCCCGCATCGTGCAAGGTTGGGTCGCGGCGAGCTGGTCCGGAGGAGGAGCCATGACGAGTGCCACGTTTGTGGGAGTCGATGTCGCCAAGGAGCGGCTCGATGTGGCCGTGCGACCGAGTGGTGAGCATTGGAGCGTGTCCAATGATGACGCGGGCGTCGCCGCCCTGGTGGCACGCCTGGCTCCGCTCGCTCCGGCACTGATCATCTGCGAGGCGACTGGGGGGTTCGAGCGGGCGGCGATCGCTGCGCTGGCGGCCGGCCGTCTCCCCGTCGTGGTCGCGAATCCGCGCCAGGTGCGGGATTTCGCGCGGGCGTCGGGGCAGTTGGCGAAAACGGATCAGCTGGATGCGGGCATCCTGGCGCTGTTCGCCGAACGGGTGCGCCCGACGCCCCGCCCGCTGCCGGATGCGGCGGTGCAGCTGCTCGACGCAGTGCTGACTCGGCGGCGGCAGTTGCTGGAGATGCTCACGGCGGAGAAGAACCGGTTGGGATTCGCCCCGAAGCCGGTGCATCGCGGGATCCAGGCGCACATCCGATGGCTCGAGCGGCAGCTGGATGACGTCACCAAGGAGCTCGCCGCGTTGATCGAAGCGAGCCCGGTCTGGCGGGCGAAAGATGATCTGCTGCAGAGCGTGCCGGGCGTCGGTCCGATCCTCAGCTGCACCCTGCTCGGGGAATTACCCGAGCTCGGGACGGTGAGCGACAAGCAAATCGCGGCCCTGGCCGGCGTCGCGCCACTCGCCCGCGACAGCGGAACGCTGCGGGGGAAGCGGATGGTCTGGGGTGGCCGAGCCAGTATTCGGACGGCGCTCTTCATGGCGGCGATGTGCGCCCGGCGATGGAATCCGGTGATCAAGGTCTTTTACGAGCGACTCATCGCTGCCGGCAAGCCGAAGAAGGTCGCGCTCATCGCCTGTGCGCGAAAGCTCCTGACGATCCTCAACACGATGGTGCGGAACAACACGCGCTGGATGACAGGAGAGGCACGAATTCAATACAGTTGCTAACGGATCGCGCTTAAGCTGCGGGCGCAATGCCCGTGGGCGCAAGGCGGTGGAGCAGCAGACAAAAAGGCTAACGGGCGAGGCAACGCAAGTCTTCCCTACTTGTGAGCGCCCGGCAGCTTCAAGCGCTTGTTAGGCAGCGCTGCCACGCACGCCATAGATACGACGGACGGTGTCATCTAGCGCGG
>DASQIB010000265.1:0-2846 GCA_035631795.1 Gemmatimonadales bacterium
CCACGAGCC
Source organism: Gemmatimonadales bacterium (assembly GCA_035631795.1). GTDB lineage: Bacteria > Gemmatimonadota > Gemmatimonadetes > Gemmatimonadales > GWC2-71-9 > AG41. The sequence goes on from DASQIB010000265.1 coordinate 10, forward strand.
GCTGGTACAACAAGCGCTCGACCGCCGCGACGGAGCGACACAAGCGCACGGTTCCGGCATCCCGCGGGTAGCCGCGCTTCACGGCCCGTCGCGGCTCGGCTCGTGGCTGAAACACCGGGACCACAGTCATCCAGCTCCTCCGCCTCCACCCGGAACGCCCGGCGCCAGCGCCTGCACCATCGCCGTTGCCTGCTCGAGCACCGCGCGGGCGTTGTCGTACGAGATCGTACGCTGGGCCTCCTCGGCGCCAAACCAGGAGCAGTCCGTGATGCCCTCTTCCGTCTGGGGGACGGGCTCGCCGTGCTTCGATTCGAACAGGAAGAAGTGGCAATACTTGTGGATCGTTTTGCCGCGGAACCGAAAATACCAGTCGATCACGCGGATCGGGCCGTGGAGCACGAGGTCGGAGAGGCCGGTTTCCTCCGCCACCTCGCGGCGGGCTGCGTCCGCCGGGGGCTCCCCTGCCTTGAGGTGACCCTTGGGGAATCCCCAGTTGCGGTAGGAGTCCCGTATGAGAAGGAAGCGCGGCTCGCCGTCGGTGCCGCGCCGGAAGACGACGCCGCCCGCGCTGGTCTCCCGTTGGGCGCGGCGCTGCTTCCGCTTCATGTGAGCCAATGCGGAGTGCGGAATGCGGAGTGCGGAATAGGTCGTGCCATCGTCGATGCGCAGGGCCGGGCGTCCCGGATCGAACTCCCCCTGCAACTCCCCATTCCGCACTCCGCACTCCGCATTGGCTCTAGAAGACGCTGAACGAGAAGTACTTCCGCGGGTTGGCCTGGATGTCGGACATGAGCTGTCGCAGCTGGATCATCGTGAGCGTCGTCTCGCGGTACAGGGTCGAGTCCGATACGAGGAGTCCCAGCGTGCCGCTGCGATTCGCGATGCGGGACATCACGCTGTCCGCGGAAGTCAGGACCCGCACCAGGCTCTCCTGATTCTTGTGCGCGGCGTCGAGCAGGTCGCGGAAATCCTGGGACGCGGACTTCAAGTTGGCGCTGGTGCTCGCGGAGTTATTGAGGATCGTGACGAGCTGCCCCTGGTTCGTGGCCGAGTCGACGCGACCCAGCGTCGACTGCACCTGCGTCGCCGCTTTCGCCATGGCCTCCGAGCCCTGGCGCAGGTTGGTCCCGACCGAGCCGATCACGTCCGCCTGCTCGTTGGTGACCTGAACGAGCCGGTCCGCGATGCGCCCGAAGTCCTTGATCGACCGCCGGAGCTCGTTCACCGCCTCGGAATCGAACGCGGTCTGGATGCGGTTCGACACCGTCGCGATGTCCGTAGCGATGCGGCTGGCCTGGGCGGTCAGCTGGCCGATGTCGGGGAGCGTCGCGCCCGGCCACTTGCCGCTACCCGCCGCCTGCGCCTCGGCGATCGCCTGCTTGATGTTCGGGTCATTCGGCAGCTGGTCGAGGGGCACCAGCGACGCCGCCCACTCGCCGAACAGCGAGGCCGACGCGGCGATCACGGCCGGATGAGAAGGGGGCTGCGTGCCCGCGTAGATCTTCAGCTCCGCCTCGACCCAGTTTCCGCTGACCAGCCGGATGCCCTCCACCCGGCCGATGCGGACGCCGCGCAGGACCACCGGGTCGCCGACGTTCAAGCCCCCCACCGTACGGAACCGGGCCGTGTGGACCGCTTCCGTCCGGCCGAGGTGCGCTCCCGAGAGCCACAGCGCTCCGCCCACCACGACCACGAAGGCCGCGATCACGACGATGCCGACGGCGAACTCGTTCTCGCGCTTCACGCGGGGCGACCCTCGATGAACTGCCGCACGACGGGATCCTCCGTTTCTCGAATCTCCGCCACGGTTCCCACCTGGCGGACCTTGCCCTCGTACAACATGGCGATGCGGTCCCCGACTGTGTAGGCGCTGCGCATGTCGTGGGTCACCACGACGCCGGTCACACCCAGGTGCTCGCGAGTCCGCACCATGAGCTGGTCGATCACGGCCGAGGTCACGGGGTCGAGGCCCGTGGTCGGCTCGTCGTACAGGATGTAGCGGGGCTGGAGCGCGATGGCCCGCGCGATCCCGACCCGCTTACGCATGCCACCCGACAATTCGGCCGGGTACGTACGCTCGGCACCCGTCAGGTCCACGAGCGCCAGCGCTTCGTGGACCCGCTCCGCGATCTCGTCCTCCGTCAGGTCGCGGCGCCGGAGCCCCAGGGCGACGTTCTCGAACACCGACATCGAGTCGAACAGCGCGGCGAACTGGAACACGAAGCCGATCTCCCGCCGCAGGGCGGTCAACGCGTCGCGCTCGAGCGTGGAGACGGCGCACCCGTCAACGATGACGTCCCCGGCATCGGGCTGCAACAACCCCACCACATGCTTCAACGCGACGCTCTTCCCGGTCCCCGAGTAGCCGATGATCACCATCGTCTCCCCGTCCGGCACGAGCAGCGTGAACCCCATGAGCACCGGCTTCGCGCCGAAGGTCTTGTGCAAGTCCTGGAACTGGATCACCGGAGCAGCACCAGGGCCCAGAACGCGTCGAGCACGAGGAGCAAGACGGCCGAGTACACGACGGCGCGCGTCGTGCTCGCTCCCACGCCCTCTGCGCCGCCGCGCGTGTTAAGCCCGACGATGCAGCCGACGAGCGTAATCGTGAAGCCGAACGTCGCGCTCTTGAACAACCCGAACCACGTGTCCTTGAAGAGATAAAACAGCTTCAGGCCTTTCAGGAATTGCTGGGTCGACAGGTCGAGGAGCGCGAGACTCGCGAGCCAGCCGGTGATGATCCCGGTCAGGATGGCGAGGGCGACGATGACCGGAAACATCAACGTGCCGGCGAGGACGCGCGGGAGCACGAGAAAGCTCTGGGGGTCGTATGCCAG
>DASQIB010000266.1:0-7591 GCA_035631795.1 Gemmatimonadales bacterium
CGGGCTGCGGCGTAGGCGCCGCAGCCCGGCTGTGGGGCTGGTCGTGCTCGCCGTGGCGTGCGGCTCGTCGTCAACGGCGCCCGTTGTCTCCGTTCCACCCGGTCGCCCCGTGCTCGCCCCGACCTACCGCCCGAGCGGCCACATGGTCGCTGGCGATGTGTTCGTGCACTTGTTCGAATGGAAATGGACCGACATCGCCACGGAGTGCGAGACGGTCTTGGGCCCCGCCGGCTTCGCCGCCGTGCAGATCTCGCCGCCCGAAGAGCACAGCATCGTCCCGACCCACGATTGGAGTGAGCGCTACCAGCCCGTGCGCTACAACATCGCGCGGAGCCGCTCCGGGACGGGCGCAGAGTTCACCGACATGGTGAACCGCTGCCAGGCGGCCGGGGTGGGCATCATCGTCGATGCCGTGATCAACCACATGACGAATTACCCCAGCCCCGCCTTCGGGAGCGACAGCTCCCCCTACTCGAAGTACGACTACCCGGGCCTCTACACGCCGAGCGACTTCCATCCGCCGTGCACGGTGAACAACTACGCCGACGCGGCGAACGTGCAGGACTGTGAGCTCTTGGGGCTGCCGGACTTGAATACCGGGCTCGCCTCCGTGCGGCAAAAGATCGCCGGATACCTGATCATGCTCGCGCGCCTGGGGGTGGCGGGATTCCGCATCGACGCCGCGAAGCACATCCAGCAGGTGGAGCTCGACGACATCCTCTCGATCGTCGACTCCACGATGACCGCCGAGGGGCGTCCCATCCCGTACTACTACCTCGAGGTGAGCACGGGACCGGGGGAAGCGCTCGGCCCCCGGGATTACTATGGCGAAGCCTACGCCTCCGGGGGCGCCGCCGACATCACCGAGTTCACGTTCGTGGGCGTCGGCGACAAGTTTCGACAAATCGGCGGGCAACATATCTCGCAGCTCAATCCCAACGGGACTCCGGGGAACCAGTTCTCACCCACCGCCTGGGGTCTGATGCCCGCGGACAAGGCCGTCGTGTTCCTCCAGAACCACGATACGCAGCACCAGTGCGGGCTCAGCTATCGTGACGGCAATGTGTTTCGCGTGGCGAACGTCTGGATGCTGGCGCAACCGTACGGGTACCCGTCGATTCTCTCGAGCTTCGCGTTTGCCTGCCCGCTCGAGAACTCGATAGGACCGCCCTCGGACGCGAACGGCTGGACCGTGAACGTGATCTGCGCCTCGAGCTTCGAGACCGCGGTGGACGGGGAGTGGGTGTGCGAGCACCGCGATCCGTCGATCAAGAACATGGTGCGCTTCCGGCGCGTCGTCGCTGGAACTGACATCAACCATTGGTGGGACAACGGCGCCAACGCGATTGCCTTCTCACGCGGGAGTAAGGGCTTCGTCGCCATCAATCGGGAGGTCACCACGGTAGATACGACGGTCGCCACCGGGTTGGCGCCCGGCACCTACTGTGATCTGATCACCGGCGGAGTCAATGGTTCGGCGTGCGCGGGCACGAGCCTCGTCGTTGATTCGACCGGAGCCGTCCACGTGAGCCTCCCGACCAATTCGAGCGTGGCCATCGACGTGGAAACGCTGCTGCCGTGAGGGAGCCGACTGGCGTTGGAGTGGGAGTTCGCGCGGCCCTCGTCGGGGCTGCCCTGCTCGCCTGCGTCTCTGGTTCGCTTCCTGCTCAACGAGCGGATGGCCCCGCGTGGACGCGCGGCGCCACCTGCTACGAAGTCTTCGTGCGGTCGTTCTACGACAGTAACGGCGACGGCACGGGTGACCTGAACGGCCTGACACAGAAACTCGATTACATCAAGGGCCTCGGTGCTTCGTGCATCTGGCTCATGCCCATCATGGTCTCGCCCAGCTACCACGGCTACGACGTGAGCGACTACTACAAGGTAGAGCCGGCCTACGGGACGAACGAGGACTTCAAACGGCTGATGACCGAGGCGCATCGTCGCGGCATCATGGTGCTGATCGACATGGTGCTGAACCACACGTCGAGCGAGAACCCGTGGTTCAAGGCGGCCCTCTCCGACACGACGTCGCCCTATCGCGCCTGGTACCGCTTTTCCCCCACACCGCTCGGCAAAGGCCCCTGGGGCGCGGAGGCGTGGCACAAGTCGCCGGTACGGGACGAGTATTACTACGGAGTGTTCTGGAGTGGGATGCCCGATCTCAATTACGAGACCCCCGCGGTGTTGCAGGAGACGGAGAAGATCGCCGACTTCTGGATCAAGGACATGGGGGTCGACGGCTTTCGCCTCGACGCAGTCCCCTATCTGGTGGAAGAAGGCAGCTGTCTCATGGGATGCCCGGGCACACACAAGGTCCTGCGAGAGTACTCGGAGCACCTGAAAAGCGTGAAGCCGGACGTCTACACGGTCGGCGAGGTATGGGCCAACATCGACGCGCTGCTGCCGTATTATCCGGATCAGCTCACTTCGTATTTCGGCTTCGAGCTCGCCGATTCGCTCGTTTCGGCCGTTCGCCATGGCTCGGCCGCCGGCTTCCTCTCGGGGTTCCTCAGGCTGCAGGACACGATCCGGTCCTATCGGTACTCGCCATTCCTCTCGAATCACGACGGCGCGCGCGTGATGTCGCTGCTCGGCGACGACGTCCCCTCCGCGAAGCTCGCCGCGACCCTCTTGCTCACGCTGCCGGGTCTGCCGTTCGTGTACTACGGCGAAGAAATTGGCATGACGGGGGACAAGCCCGACCCACGACTGCGGACGCCCATGCAGTGGAGCCCGCGCACGGGAGTGGGCTTCACCACGGACCACGAGTGGGAGGCTCCGCAGCCCGACTCGATGACGAGAAACGTCGCCCTCGAGGATCGCGACCCGCGATCGCTGCTCAATCTCTACCGGCGCCTCATTCACTTGCGCAAAGAGAACGAGGCGTTGGCGACGGGACGGCTCGTACCCCTCACGACCACGGACACCCACGTCGCTGCCTACTTGCGACGGGCGGACAGGGGCTCCGTGCTGGTCGTCGCCAACCTGGGCGACGGAGGAGCGACGAAGGTCTCGATCGCGGGACCTGCCGGCACCCTGCCTGCCGGCACGTACAGGGCGCGCAGCCTGCTCGCGGGCGCGAATGGCGCCACGCTGACCGTGCGCCAGGATGGCGCGATTGAAGGCTACGTTCCGGCGGCCCAGCTCGGCGCTCGGCAGAGTCTCGTGCTCTATCTCTCGAGGACGACGGCTCCGTAGGCCGGCAACGATACGGTGTCGCTGCGTTGCACCCGGTCGGTCAAGAGATCACGGGCGCCCTTCACCTGGAATCCTTTCATCACGACGCTCAGCGCGCGGCTGCGCGCGTTGACGAGCACGGCCGCGTTGCCCCGTCCATAGGCTATCACGTCGTTCCTCGAACTGGTTTCGACCTCCGCAAATGGTCCGGACAAGAAGGCCGTATCTGTGTCGGCGATATGCAGCACCCGTCGATAAAATGCGCGGGACGCCGCCGTATCGGGCTGGCCCCATGCGATCGAATCACGCACAAAGAGACCGAGGTGCTGGGGGCTCTCGACCTCCTGGCCGTTGTACAGAAGTGGCCGCCCGGGGAGCAACGTCATGGCCACATAGGCGGCGCGCGCGCCCGCGGCACCCCCGAAGAGGGTAATCGGCGGCTTGTCCCAGGCCGTCTCGTCGTGATTCGTGGTGAAGCGCATCCGCATCCCGCCGCGGGGCATCGCCTGCATGTCCGTCACTTCGTCCGTCACAAACGTCTCCGCGGGCGCGCCTGCCCAGACCGCCTTGAGGCGGCCGTAGGAATCCCAGGCGTAGGTGAGGTCGAATCCGAAGCCGTGCATCTTGAGATCGCCCCACTCGGCCAGCAGGAGGATCGGCCGTCGCACCGCCGCGCGCAGCGCCGGGACCGCTTCGCGCCAGAAGGCGTCCGGGACGAAACCCGCCGCGTCCACCCGGAACCCGTCGATCCCGTATTCGGTGAGCCACCATCGCATCGTGGCGATCATGGTGCGCCGCAGCTCGGGATTCTGGTAGTCGAGCTGCGCGACGTCCGTCCAGTCGGTGAGCTTGCCATCGGGGTCTCGCGGCACGCTGATCTCGCCCCGCTCGTTCCGCACGTAGAAGTCGGGGTGCTCTTTGATCCAGACGTTGTCCCAGGCGGTGTGATTCGGCACCCAATCGAGGATGAGCTTCATGCCGCGCGCGTGTACCGCTCGCACCAGCGCCCGGAAACCCGCGGCGCTGCCGTAGGCTGGGTTGATCTCGCGATAGTCCCGCACCGCGTACGAGGAGCCCAGCGGCCCTTTGTGATTCAGGACGCCCACGGGATAGATCGGCATCAGCCAGATGACGTTCGCCCCGGTGGACCGGATCCGGTCGAGCCCGCGGGTCACCCCCGCGAAGTCACCGCTCGGCGAGAAATCGCGGACGAAGACTTCGTAAATCGCGCAGCGGCGGACCCAGGCGGTGTCGGGCGCGGCCTGAGCCGCGGCGCCTTGCACCGCCAGCCCGAGGCCGGCCAGCGTTGCAATCAGGGCCTTCGTGGGGGGCATTCGGACGCCAATGTAGCGGGTTTTCGGCGCTCGCCCTAGTATTTCGCCCCATGCCTCGACACCCCTTGTATCTCGCGCTCGCGCTCGCGCTCGCCGCAACCCTCGCGGCGCCGGCGGCCAGTCAAGTCAGCGTCACGTCCCCCGACGGCCGCAACCAGGTCACGCTGTCGGTACGTGAAGGCCACTTGTACTACACGCTCGCGCGCGATGGACGCGCGCTGATCGATCCCTCGATCCTCGGCTTTGCCTTCAAAGACGCTCCCCCGCTGCGCGACAGCCTTCGCATCACGGACACCACGCGCGACACGCACGACGAGACGTGGAGTCAGCCGTGGGGCGAAGTGGCGCGCGTGCGGGACCACCACAACGAGGTCGCGGTGTCCGTCGAGGAGACGACGACGCTGAAACGGCGCTTTACGCTGCGGGTACGCGCGTTCGACGACGGCGTCGGATTTCGGTACGAGCTCCCGGAGCAGCCCGGTCTTGGCGCCTTCGAGATCACGGACGAGCTCACCGAGTTCACGTTCGCCGATAACGCGAAGGCCTGGTGGATTCCGTCCAACCGCCCCCGGCTGGACCGCTCGGAAGAGCTGTTCTCCTCCGCGCCGGTGAGCACGTTGGACAGCGTGCAGACCCCGCTCACGCTCGAGCTCACGGACGGCCACACGTGTATGGTGATCCACGAAGCCGACCTCGAGGATTACGCGCGGATGTTTCTCGCGGGGCCGCGCATGGAAGGCCGCACGCTCCGCGCGGCCCTGCAGCCGATGGCCGACGGGATCAAGGTGCGGGGCCACACGCCGTTCGTGACGCCGTGGCGGACGATTCAGGTCGCCGACCGCATCACCGATCTCGCCCCATCACTGCTGGGTCTCAATCTCAATCCCCCCAACGTGCTCGCCAAGACCGACTGGATCAAGCCGATGAAGTACGTCGGCATCTGGTGGGGCATGCACCTGGGGATCAACACCTGGAGCTCGGGACCGAAGCACGGCGCGACCACGGCGAATGCCAAGCGGATGATCGACTTCGCTGCCGCGAACGGGTTCGGCGGCGTGCTCGTGGAGGGATGGAACACGGGCTGGGACGGCGACTGGATCAAGAACCGCGAGGCGTTCTCCTTCACGCAGGCGTATCCCGACTACGACCTGGCCGAGGTGGCGCGGTATGCGGAATCGAAAGGCGTGCACCTGATCATCCACAACGAGACGTCCGGCGGGATCGAGAATTACGAGCGACAGCTGGACACTGCGTACACCCTGTATCAGTCATTGGGCGTCCATCAGGTCAAGACCGGCTACGTCGCCGACAAGACGAGTGAAGGCGACTCCCACTATTCGCAGTACATGGTGCGGCATTACCGTCACGTGATCGGAGAGGCGGCGAAACACCAGCTCACGCTCGACGTGCACGAGCCGATGCACGACACCGGTGAGCGCCGCACGTATCCGAACATGATGACGCGCGAGGGCGCCCGCGGGCAGGAGTACAACGCGTGGAGCGGGGATGGCGGCAATCCGCCCGAGCACGAGACGATCCTCTTCTTCACGCGCATGCTCGATGGCCCGATGGACTTCACGCCGGGGATCTTCGATATCCTGGAGCGCTCGAGCGGGCACGCCCGCGCGCTCGACCAGCCCCGCGTCCGCACGACCGTCGCGAAGCAGCTCGCCCTGTACGTCGTGCTCTACTCGCCGCTCCAGATGGCCGCCGATCTTCCCGAGAACTATGCGAATCAGCCCGCGTTCCAGTTCATCAAGGACGTTGCAGTGGACTGGGATACGACGCGCGTCCTCGACGGCCGGATCGGCGATTACGTGATCGTGGCACGGCGCGAGCGCGGTGGTCAGACCTGGTTCCTCGGCGCCATCAGCGATGAGCAGGCGCGGACGTTCGATGTCCCGCTTTCATTCCTTACCCCTGGGAAGTCGTACGTCGCCGAGATCTACGCCGACGGTCCCAAGGCCAACTGGCAGGACAATCCCTTCCCGGTGACGATCACGCGCCGCACCGTGACCTCTGCCACGCGGTTGCACCTCGTGCTGGCACCCGGTGGCGGCCAGGCGATTCGGTTCCGTCCCGCACGGTGAAATCGTGGACGAGCTGAAGGCGCTTCGTGCCCTGGCCACGGAGCTCGGGGTCCACACCCGCTACACGGATGGCCTCGGGAAGAAGATCACGGTGGCGCCCGAGACGCTGGTGCGCGTCTGTGCGGCCTTGGGCGCGCCCATCACGCGGGTCTCCGAGGCCGCTCAGGTGCTGAGCACCCATCGCGCCGCCAAGGCGGCGGAGCACCTGCCGCCCGTCGTGGTCGCCTGGGACGGCATCGTCCCACCCCATTCGATCGAGAACAGCGAGGTCCAGCTCGAGTCGGGACACGTCGCCCCGCCAGGAACGCGTCAACTTCCTTTGGGATATCACCGCGTCGAGAGCTGTACCGTCATCGCCGCTCCGGTCGAGGCATGGCGCAGGTCGGGATCCCATCGCAGCTGGGGAGTGGGCACGCATCTCGCCGCGCTGCGATCAGGCCGCAGCCGGTCCCTGGCGGACCTCCGGGATCTGGAGTCGCTGTGTCGCTGGGTGCGCGAAAAGGGAGGGGATCTCGTCACCGTCCTGCCGCTGCTTCCCACCTTCAATGCCAATCCCCCCGATCCCAGCCCGTACTCGCCGGTCAGCCGGCTCTTCTGGTCGGAGCTGATCCTCGATCTCGAGGGCGCTCATCGTCCGACGGGCGCCGTGAAGACACTGGACGTGACGCGGGCAGACGGCGAGGTGCGCGCGGCGCTCGCACAGCACCCGGTGCCGGAGGAAGCGCTACGAGACGGGGAGCTCGTCCGCTACGCGCATTTCCGAGGCGCGCAGAAGCGGCTCGGCAGAAATTGGCGCGACTGGCCGGCCCCCGCCCGCGCCGGCAAGCTCGGAGTCGAGCACCTCGACGCCGAGGAAGAGCGGTATCATCTCGTGGCGCAGACGCTCGCGCGCCGGCAGCTGCGCGACCTGCGAGAGCGGCTGGACCGTGCGGGGTTGCGCCTGGGACTCGATCTCGCCGTGGGCGTTCACCCCGACGGCTACGATCC
>DASQIB010000267.1:0-2747 GCA_035631795.1 Gemmatimonadales bacterium
CTGAAAGGAAAGGCGGGCGTGGGCTACTGCAACATCACGAAGTGCTGCACAGAGGTGTGTCCTGAGCACATCAAGATCACCGACAATGCCATCATTCCGCTGAAGGAGCGGATGGACGATGTCTACTTCGACCCCATCCGGTGGGCGCTCCAAAGGGTGGCTGGCAATCCGAAGCGCGGTCCGAGCGAATAAGCCGGACATGTACGTTCAGCACTCGGTTCACATCGAGCGGCCGGTGAAGGATGTGAGCGCATCTCTCCTGGAAGGCCCGTCGAAATGGTTTCCGGGCATGGCGGGCAAGAAGAACGTGTCGAAGGTCGGCCTTCACGTGGCGGGTGTGCCGGTGCGCAAGCGTGTCGAGGTGGAGATCGGCGAGGCGGTGCGCACGTCGACGTGGGCCGTCGTGCCCGTGACCTGGAAGGCCACCTTTCCCGAAAAGCTGTTTCCCGCGATGACGGGCAAGATCGAGATCGCGCCCGTGAGCAAGGATCAGACGCGGCTCACCGTGAGCGGGATGTACGAGCCGCCGCTGGGCAAGCTGGGGGAGCAACTGGACGAGGCTTTGATGCACAACGTCGCGCAGGCGACGGTGAAAGAGCTGGCGGAGTCGATCGGGCTGAAGCTGCGGGCCTAGCGACCTCCTGCCGCGCCGCAAATATCTCGGATAGTCGCGACTATCCAATGCGTAGCCCGATGAAAGTGTTGGTTAGTCGCGACTATCCAATGCGGAGCCCATGAAAGTGTTGGTTAGTCGCGACTATCCGGCATTACGCCGGACGGAAAGCTAGCCGTTCGCTCCCGGAGTCGTCGTGTGCCGGGCAAGGTAGGCCGCCGCCTCGGCACGCCTGGCCACCTCGAGCTTGGAAAGAATCGTCGAGACGTAATTCTTGACCGTCTTCTCGGCCAGCTTCAGCTCCTTGCCGATCTGTCCATTGGTCATCCCATGCGACACCAGGGTGAGAATCCGTTCCTCCTGGGCCGAAAGCCGTGCCAGCTTCTCATCCCGCATCGTCTTGCCCTTGCGAAGCCGCTCGAGCACCGACTTGGTGACTTCGGGATCGAGCAGGCTCTTGCCTGCACCCACCTCGCGGATCGCGCGAACCAGCTCGCCGCCGCGGATCTGCTTCAAGACGTAACCCGCAGCGCCGGCCATGATCGAGGCGAAGAGGGCCTCGTCGTCGGCAAATGAGGTCAGCATCAGCACCTGCGTCTTCTCGAGCTTCGCCCGGATCTCCCGGGTCGCCTCGATGCCGCTCCCGTCCGCGAGCCGCACATCCATCACCACCACATCTGGGCGCGTGCGCTCGGCTTGCTGGATCGCTTCCCTGACCGTGCCCGCCTCGGCGACGACTGTCAGGTCGTCGTTGGCGTTGATGAGCGATTTGACACCGTCGCGCACGACCTCGTGGTCGTCGACTAGCAAAACGCGAATTCGATCCTTAGCCATTGATCAATGCTCGCATTCTCAGTACAGAGACAGTAAGGCCTGAGGTCCCGATCACGGCGGGGCTTTTGGCCCTAAATCGGAAACGTGATTCGAAGAGCAGTGCCCCTCCCCGCCTCGCTCGTAACGTCGAGCGTCCCGCCCATGGCGGCTGCCCGCTCTTTCATGTTTCGCATTCCGTTTCCGGTCGATGGGCTGTCGGCGGGAAACCCGATTCCATCGTCCTCGACGCTCAGCACCGCGTTCGCCCCATTGCGCTCTAGGCGAACGCGCACGCGGGTGGCTTTGGCGTGTCGCGCCACGTTGGACAGCGCCTCGCGGGTCAGTTGGACGATCTCCGCAGATCGCGGGGAAAGGCGTGCGGCCAGCGCCGAATCGACGTCGACGTCCACCTTCTCGCGCGATCGGGCTTCCATCTGATCACCCAGTGCACGCAGGGCCTGGTCGAGCTGGCGGTCGGCCAGGATGCCCGGCCGCAGTCCGAAGATGTAGTTCCGCAGGTCGCGGATCACGCGATCGAGCTCCTCCACCGCGCGCTCGATCCGGCCGCTCACCTCGGCCGAGCCGCTCATCAGCGCGGTGCCCTGCAGGCTCATGCCCACGGCGAACAGCGACTGGATGATCCCGTCGTGCAGCTCCTTTGCGATTCTCTCCCGCTCCTCCATCAGGCCGAGGCGGCGCAGCTCGCCCTGGGACCGGTCGTAGTCCATTGCCACCGAAGCGGCGGCGGCGAAGCTTTCCATGACCCCGCGGTCCTTCGCGTCGAAAACGCGACCGCCTCTGAGGTTGGCGACCATGAGCGTGCCTTTGATTCCACCGGGCACGCGCAGCGGGACGAACAGGGCCGGCCCGTGATGGCCCAGGCGCACGATCGGCTGATACGCTCGCGGGTCTGCCGCCACGTCCTCGAATTGGATCGATTCGCCGGTCCGCAGCACGTGACCGGAGATCGAGTCCTCCCCCGGGACAGTCTGCCCGCCGAGCTCGCCCGAACGGGCGCCGACCGCAGCGGCGATCACGAGCTCAGGGCCGTCTCCCCGCAGCGTCGCGATGCTTGCCGCGTCCGCCCCGACCAGCGAACGCGCGTGGTCGGCGATGCTTTCGAGCAGCGAGCGCTCGTTGCCGCCCGCCAGCACCAGGTTGGTGATGTCACTGACCGCGCCAAGCCACTGCTCCCGCCCGCGCAGCTCCTCGTACAGCGACGCGTTGGCGATCGCCACGCCGGCCTGCGTGGCCAGGATGACGAGCGCCTCCTCATCGTCCTCGGAGAACTCCGTCCCGCTGCGCTTGTCGGTGAGGTAGA
>DASQIB010000268.1:0-5007 GCA_035631795.1 Gemmatimonadales bacterium
GTGGCGTTTTTTCCTCTCTGAACGCGATCCTGGGAGTCGTCCCATGCGGGCAGTCACTGTACTTGGGGTGCTGGTGGTTGGCGCGGCCGGGACTGTGAGTGCGCAGCACGCGCACCAGCTCGAGTTCGGGGGTTACGGGACGTTCACGCGCTACGATCAGGCCTTCCTGCTGGATAATCAGTTCGGTGGCGGTGGACGGCTCGGCTTCTTCCTGAACGACGTGTTCGGCATCGAAGTCGATGGCAACGTCGCGTACCCCAACTTGAAGAACGGGCCCAGCCCCACGCCGCCGAACATCGACCACACGCAGGTCCGGATCGGATCCGTCAGCCTCGTCCTCAACTCGGGGGGCAACAAGAGCGTTCTGTACCTCCTGGGAGGCTATTCCCGGATCGACATGGGCGTGAACCCCCCGTACAACTTTGCGCTCAACGCGGTGCACGGAGGGATCGGCGAGCGGTTCTTCATCGGGAACCATATGGCCCTGCGGCTCGAGGCGCGGGCGTACTATGCGCCAAAGAACTGCTGCCTGAGCGGGCAGAATGTCTTCCACGCCCAGGGGCAGGCGGGCCTCTCGTTCTTCCTCGGGAGCGGCGGGGTGCCTGAGGAAAAGGTGCCCGAGATACCCAAGGCCAAGCGCGACTCCATCCTTGCGGCCGGAGGTCAGATCCCTAAGCCACCGCGCCGGGGCGGCCCGACCTACGAGCAGCGCGAGACCGACTGGCAGCACAAGTGGTACTGGGGCGGCGAGGCCGGCATCTTCGTGTTCCGCACCAACTTCGACAGCTACGCCTTCGAGCCCACGTTCGGCGGTCACTGGCTGATCACGGGCAACAAGACGGCGCTCTACGCCTCGTACGAGGAATCGTTCTTTCTCAGCCCCCGTCACGCGACCATCGTCGAGCCCAGTGGGGCCGTGAACCCCGGGAACGTGTCGTTCAACAACGTGCGGCGAATCATGGTGGGCGTGCTGGCGTTTCCGGCACAGTTGCGGGTCGAGCCGTTCGCCGGTGGCGGGTTCGCCATTATGGAAGCGCTGAACATTCAGACGACCTGCTCGAGCTGCACGACCCAGGGAGACGTCCTCACGCTGCAAGAAGCGGCCGACAATGCCGGCACGAAAGCGTTCTTCTGGTGGATGGGCGGCATCGACATCAAGCAGGGTCGCCTCGCCCTGTACGGCCACTACATCCTGACGTCTGCGGCGGCGAGCTTCCTGATTCAGGGCACGACGCACACGTTCCAGGGCGGTCTGCGCTACTCGCTCGGCAGCTCCAAGGAAGGGATCACGGACCGGCAGTAAGCAGTCGCAGGAAATTCTCGCCGAGGATCTTGCGGACGTCGCCGTCCGAGTAGCCGCGCGCTTCGAGCCCGCGGACGAGCTCGGGCAGCGACGTCGCGTCTTTCATGGGTGCGGGCAGCACACTGATGCCGTCGAAGTCGCTGCCCAATGCCACGTGGTCGATCCCCATCACCTGGACCGCGTGGTCGATGTGGTCCAGGAGCCGATCGATGGTCGGGACGTCGAGGCTCTCCGCGTGCTGGCCCACGAACTTGTCCACCTCGAAGGCCGACTCCCCAGGATGGCCGCGGAACCGGGCGCGGATCGCGTCGGTCTCGGGCTTGAGACGGCGCCGCAGCTCCTCGTACTGGCTCCGAAAATGATCGTCCAGGAATACCGGGTAGAAGTTGATCCCGACGACGCCGCCGTTCCGGGCGATCGCGCGCAGCTGCGCGTCGCTGAGGTTTCGAGGGTGATGCGCCAGGGCGCGGCAGGACGAATGCGAGGCGATCACCGGCTTGGTGCTCGTGGCCAACACGTCCCAGAACGTCGAGTCGGATACGTGGGACACGTCTACCAGCATGCCGAGCTCGTTCATCCGTCGCACCACGCGCCGCCCGAAGTCGGTCAATCCCCCGTGACGATGTTGATCCGTTGACGACCCCGCCCAGTCGTTGCCGTTGTTCCAGGTGAGCGTCAGGTACCGGACGCCGAGGCCGTACAAGGAGTCGAGCTTGCCGAGAGAGTTCTCGATCGCGTGCCCGCCCTCGGCCCCCATGAGCGCCGCGATGTGTCCGCGGGCGACCGCCGCGCGAACCTCGTCGGCGGTGGTCGCGAGCTCGACCTCGTGGTTGGTGTCGGTCAGCGCCCGCACGGCCCCAATGAGGTCGACGGCGCGCCGAAACGCCGTTCCTGGGCCGTAGCGGGCGTCGACCCAGATCGAGAAGAACGCAGCGGTGAGTCCCCCCTCGCGCATCCGCGGCACGTCGACATGACCGTCCTGGAGCCGCGCCGTGATGTCGGCCTTCATGTCGAGCATGCGCTGCGGCGTGTCGATGTGGCCGTCCACGATGATGGGCTGTTGGGGCATGAGAAGCAGGCCCTAGCGGGAGACCCATGGGGAGTCCTCGATCAGGAACCGCAGCGGCCATTGGGCCGCGTGGGTGATGCCGATCCGCGGTGTCGTGATGATGGTCTTATGCTGTCTCGTGGCATCCCTCACGATCCGGAGCGCGCCGAGCCCGGTGAGTGGCGCACCATCCTGCCGACCGGTCACCCCAAGCGCCTGGCACAACTTGGCCGGGCCGGAGCAGAGCTGGCGATCGACGGCACCTCCGCGGCGGCGGCGCATCGTGTCCAGCCCCTCGAGCGGTTGCAGGGCGCGGATCAGCACGGCCGACGGAAAGCCGGCTCGCTCGGTCACGGCGTTCAGACACCAGTGCATGCCGTAGGTGAAATAGACATACGCCGTGCCGGGCGCCGCGAAGAGACTTTCGTTGCGGCGCGTGCGCCGCGCGCGATATCCGTGACTCGCCGGGTCTTCGGGACCAAGGTATGCCTCGGTTTCGACGATGCGGCCTGCGGTGCGGCGACCGCCGATCTCGCTCACCAATACCTGCCCCAAAAGCCTACGCGCGACCTCGGGAGTAGGTCGCGCGTAGAATGACGCGGGAAGCGCTCGACGCCTCACGCCCCGCCGGTGAGCCCGCGCTTCACCTTCGACCAGAAGGACTCTCCCTCGCCGTTACTCTCAGAGTCACGAGCCGGCGGCTTCGTCGGCGCTGAGGGTGCGGGGGCCGCGGGGGCTGCGGGCGAGCGCGGCTCGGACGGCGCCATGCGGGGCTCGAACGTGTCGCGCGGCTCACCGCGCTCGCCGTTGGAGACGCCGCCGCCCGCGCCGCTTCCGGAGCGACTGCCCCCGCGACCACGGCCCCCACGGCCCCGGCCACCACGGCGGCCACGTCCACTCTGCTCACCCCGCTCGCCGAGGGTGGACTCGCGCTCTTCTCGGCCACCGCCGCGACGCCCACGCCCGCCGCGACCCCGTCCGCCACCACCACTCGCGCCCCCGCCCCCCCTCTGCTCCCGCTCCACCGGAGCGCCAATGGAGGGCGGCTCAGAGCCGACCGGCGCCGGGGGGGTCGCCGTGGGCTTAGGAGGCAATAACTCGATACGTGGCTTGAAGTTAGGGTCTATTTCCACCACCCCGATCTTGGGCACTTCCGGGGGCCCGACACGGGGGCCGCGAGATCCGCGACGGAATCGCGCGCTGCGCGACGGGATCCCCCCGGCCGGCGGCGCCTGGGGTTGCTGCCGCATGGACGGCGGGGCCGACGACTCCGGCATCGGCGGGTCGTTCGCCTCGTCCGCGTCGGTGACGCCGACGGGCGCGGGCTTGGAGACTGGCGTCGCCTCGCGCAGCTTGACCGTGTATTCGCCGTTGTCGTCTTTGGCGAGGTCGATCAGCTCGCGGTCATGGGCCTGGCGGAGCAGCTTCTGCACCTGGCCCGGCTCGACCGGCTCGTCGTCGCCCTTGATCTCCGCCATCGCCTCGCCGATCTCCTCGGCGCTGACAGGCCGTGAATCCCCGCCGAGCTTCCCGATCGCCTGCTTGATGAGGCCGAAGGCGCCGTCCAAGGAGAATCCGCTGCGGCGCTGCTCAGCGGCGGGTGCGGGAGCCTCGGCTGCGCGACGGCCTCCACCGCGTCCGCCGCGCTCCCGGTCCCGCGACCGATCGACCGAGCCGCCAATCGACGGTTGCGCCGCGGCACCCGGCACACCGGCACCAAGGGCGATCTCGTACTGCCCATTGTCCAGCTTGGTGAGGGTGATCAGGCCCCGGTGGGCCGCCTCGACCACGAACTTCGAGAAGCGCGAGAACCCCGCGTCCTTTTCGTCGAAGTTGGGATCGATCTCCTGCATCACTTGCTTCAAACGGTCGGAGCGCATCACGTCGTTGTGCGCCGTCATCTGCTTCAGGGCCTCGACGACGAGCTCCCACGGATCGTGGCGCTCGTGCGTGATGTCGCTCTCCTTCGTGAAGCCCGCGAGCTCGTTGTAGGAGTAGTACTCGTCGCAGTTCTGAATCAGCAGATCGCTGGACGACTCGCGAATCCCCACGCCGATCACGTACTTGCCGTATTCCTTGAGCTTCAGGACGAGGGCGGAGAAATCGGAATCGCCCGAGAGGAGGATGAACGTGCCGATCTCGGGCCGCGTGAACACGAGCTCCAACGCGTCGATGGCGAGACGAATGTCCGTCGCGTTCTTCTTGTTGGAACCGTACGCCGGCGCGAAGATCAAGTCGATCGAGGATTCGGCGAGCGGGACGACGTACTGTTGATAGCGCCGCCAGTCGGCGTAGGCGCGCTGGACGGCGACCTTGCCGCGGATGATGTCGGACTGGAGGAGCCGTTTCAGCTCCGTCTGCAGGTCCGAGCGAATGGCCATCGTCACGTTGTCGAAGTCGATGAGCAGGGCCGCGTTCGGCGCGTGGGCCGGCGGCTCCTTGTGCTGCCGTGGAAGATACGAATGCGGCGGTTGTGTCATGTGGTTGTACTCAGCTCCAGGCCGACGACCTGCGCGAGCTCCCGTCGCTTCACCTTGCCGCTTCCGGTCAGCGGCAGGGTGTCGAAGAAGCGCACCAGGTCGGGCACTTTGTAGTCGGCGACGGCTTCACGACAGAAGTCCTTGAGCTCGTCGCCCGTTACGATGGATCCCTCCGT
>DASQIB010000269.1:0-4084 GCA_035631795.1 Gemmatimonadales bacterium
GTCAGGCACACGAACCCGAGCAGCCGCATCGCCCGGATAGTGATGGACGTTGCTGTCATGGCCTGGATATCGCCGTCCGCCGCATCGAGCTCGCGGAACTCGGCGGGCAGGACCGTGACCGCCGCGCGCATGTTCTGGTTCAGGTCGATCGTCTGCGTCTGCGCCAGGTACAAGCGCTGATTGTTCACCAGCACCTTGTAGATGGCGGCCGACACCATGCTCAGCAGCACGAGCGCGATGAGCAGCTCGATGATCGAGTACCCTCTACGTCCTAGAAGAGACATGAGATCTCCGTCTCCGTACTGTCAGTACGCCACTTGCCAAGCGCCGTTTGATATTTGCTCCGCACCACGACTTGCCAGTGAGTGGCATTCAGGTTGTTGAAGCGCCAGGTGACCGAATCGATCGGCACCCCACCCCGCCACCACACCTCGTTGCCGCCCGCCTGCGTCTTACAGCCGGTCGCCCGTAGCTGCTCGAGGCGCATCTGCGCGTACTGCGCCGCAACGGCGGAACGCTGACCCCGCCCGATCATGCGCGTCACCAACGCCGCCGACGTCACGAGCCCGAGAATCCCGATGGTGAGGACCAGGATGGCGATGATCACCTCGACGATCGTGAAACCCTGTTGGTGTTTCATTGCCGCACCACCTTGCCGATCGTGTTGATCATGACTGAGTCCTTGTTTCCCGCGGCGCCCGTGATGCGAACGACCGTCACGGCGTTGTCCATGCTCAGGCCGCGCGGATCGTACTGCACCGAGTCGCGTGTGGCGGTGAGCGTGACGTTGAACCGCGTGGCCAGGTTCTCCACGCCCGCTACGGTGTCCACCTTTGCGGGGCATGCCGTCGTGACCCACACCGTCGCCGTGGCTCCAGACGTGAAGTGGAGCACACCGCGACAGCCCCGCTGAATCGCGGCCGAGCGCGCGATCGCCGCTTCGGTGCCGAGCGCATCCCGGCTGGAGCGGACGTTGGACTTGTCGAGCGCGTTGCGAATCTTGGGGAAGCCGATAGACGCGATGATCCCGATCAGGATCACGCAGATCACCATCTCGATCGTGGTAAAGCCAGAACGCCGCATGACAGTCTCCTCCCGTTCGCCGACAAACACATATCACGGGCTATGCCACGACGTAAGTTATTATGTAATAGCAAGTTATATTGATAGGCAGCTTCGGAAGAGTACTGCAAACTGCTGCACTCGTGCAGATTGTTGCACTATTCGAGTCCGTACCGGTCCATCTTGTAAAACAGGGTTCGCAAACTCACGCCGAGCCGCTTCGCGGCCTCGCGGCGATTCCCCCCCGCCCCGCGGAGAGCTTCGGCTATTGCTTGACGCTCCGCGCGTTCGACGACCTCTCGGAGCGTACCGCTCCCCGCTCCCTGCTCCCCCGCTGCCCCGGAGCGGGGAGCGGGGAGCGGTTCCTTCCGAAAGTCTGCCAGATCCAGGATCTCTTTGTCCGAGAGCACGGCCGCCCGTTCGATCGCGTGCTCGAGCGCCCGCACGTTCCCGGGCCAGGGCTGCTCCCGCAGCCAAGTGATCGCCGTGTCGCTCAGCTCGAGGCGACGACCCAGTCGACGCGCGAGCAGCGCGGCGAAGTGCCGAGCCAGTGGGGCGATGTCCTCCCGCCGTTCCGACAGGGGCGGCAGATGAATCGCGACGACGTTCAGGCGATCGAACAGGTCGTGCCGAAACCGCCCCGCCGCCGAGTCAGCAGCCAGCTCCCGTGCGGTGGCGGCGAGCACTCGGACATTCACGCGCCTCGTCTTCTGGTCGCCCACTCGCCGGATCTCGTTCTCCTGCAACACACGTAACAGCTTCGCTTGAAGCGGAAGGGGCAACTCCCCGATCTCATCGAGCAGGAGCGTGCCACCCTCCGCCTGCTCGAACAGTCCGGGACGGTCCCCTGCGGCGCCCGTGAAGGCCCCTTTTACGTACCCGAACAGCTCCGACTCGAGCAGCGTGTCGGGAATCGCGGCGCAATTCACCGCCACGAACGGTCCGCCCGCGCGCGGGCTCGCTCGATGAATCGCCTGGGCGATCATCTCCTTCCCGGTGCCCCGGTCTCCGGTGATGAGCACCGTGGTCGGATGCGCCGCCACGCGGGCGACGATTTCGAGGGCCTGACGCATGGCCGGGCTTTCCACCACGAGCGCCCGCGCGCCTGGTCGCGTGTCGAGCTGTGCCCTTAGTGTCGCGATGGTGTTGCCGAGCCGCTCCCGCTCCTCCGCCTTGCGGAGTGTGAGGATCACCTCGTCCGGACGGAACGGCTTCGGGATGTAGTCGTACGCGCCTTCCTTCATGGCGGCGAGCGCGGCCTCTTCACCACCGTACGCGCTCATCATGACCACGAGGGCGTTGCCGCCACGCCCCTTGTACGCGCGGAGGAACGCGATCCCGTCCATCTCCGGCATGCGCACGTCGCAGAGCACGAGATCGAAGGATTCCGCCAACGCGCGCTCGAGCGCCTTGGCGCCGTTTCCCTCGGCGGTGACGTCGTAGCCGGCGTCAGCCAGCAAGAGGCCAAGCGACTGACGCAGTCCAGGCTCATCGTCGACGACGAGGACGCGGGTCATAGCGCCGGGAAGAACATCTTGAACGCCGCGCCACCCTCTCGCGCCGTGTCCACCCACACCACCCCTCCCATGTCGTCCACCGCGCGAGCTACGATCGCCAGCCCCAATCCCGTCCCCCGGCCGGGCTCCTTGGTCGTGTAGAACGGCTCGAAGATTTTCTCGCGGTCTTCAGGCGGCACGCCGGGCCCCGAATCCGCGACGTAGAGCAGCGCTCCGGGCTGCCCCGGGGAGAATTCACTGCGCGCCGGGCGGCGTTCGGTCCGGCGCGGGAACGCTACCTGACCGGGGTCGCTGTCACGCCTGGGTGGGGTGCTGCGGGTCTCGTAACGCCAGCCGCGCGCGCCCAGGATCACGACGCCGCCGGGTGCGGCGTCCACGGCGTTCAGCACCAGGTTCACGATCGCCTGCTCGAGCAAGTGGGCCCGCCCGAGGATGCGGAGAGGGGGGCCATCCTCGGGTACGTCGAGGGTCGGGCGCACGGGCTTCAGGGCCCCCTGGGCGTCGAGGAGGCCGTACGCCCCTCGCAACACGGCGCCGGGATCGAGCGGCGCCAGAGCTTCCTCCCCGGGCCGCGCGTAGTCGAGCAACCCGCGCACGATGCGGTCGAGGCGCTCGAGCTCGCGCGTGACGCCCGCGACGACCTCGGGATCCGCCCCGCGACGCCGCATGACCTCCACGTACGTCCCGATGGCGCCCAGCGGGTTCCCCACTTCGTGAGCGATGCCGGCAGCCAGACGGCCGATGCTCGCGAGCTTTTCGGATCGTATCAGCTGGCTTTGCGCGTCGAGCAGATGGTCCGTCATCCGATTGAGTCGCTCGGCCAGGGTCGCGAAATCGCGCGTTTCGGCATCGGGTGCCCGCCGCGCAAGGTCCCCATCCGCCACGGCATCGGCGGTCGCGACCACACGCTCGAGAGGATACAGCACGAGCCGGTTGATCAGGTGCCGGCCGAACACGACGAACACACCTACCTCGAGCGCGACCAGCAGCATGACGAGGATATAAGTCCGGTCCGGGGCGAACACCCCGGCCACGAGGATGGTCAACACGCCCACGAGCAACGCTGCGGCGGCGAGGAACGACAAGTAGAAGAGTAGCTCGGTCCGGAGCGCGGGCTTGGCCGGCATGGCGCTGGAATAGGTAGAAAAACGAAGCGGCGGGGAAGTCCCCGCCGCTCGCGTCGTCAATGCACCGCCGCCGCTTACTGGCAGGCGGGCGCGCCTTCCGAGACCGCCGGCGCCACTGCCGCCGTGTTGATGAAGATCGCGCACGTCACCAAGGGGTTGGTGAGGTTGTTGTTCGTGATCGTCGCGCTCCACCCACCACCGTTCACCGTCGGACCAGCGAGAACGTTGCCGGTCGTCACGCAGAAGTTCACGGTGCCCGCGGTGGGCGGCACGGTGCACGAGGTGGTACCGCTGTACTTGACCGAGTCGGCGAAGAACGCTTCCTCGGCGGTCACCAGGTTCCGAAGGTCCGACTTCATCGAGGCGATATACGCCTTC
>DASQIB010000270.1:0-9694 GCA_035631795.1 Gemmatimonadales bacterium
TCCATTACCAACCGGCATTACATTCCCCTCCCGTCAGTCAGACACGAAACCTACCACGGGGCCGGCCGCAGGGCCAAGCGGGAGAACGCCGACGAGCGAAGCGCCATTTTCTCATCGCACGCGCGCCGCCGCACTCGAAGCAATGGCGCACGAGCCGGTCGACGTGCTCGTCATCGGCGGCGGGATTACGGGCGCGGCGATCGCACGGGACGCGGCGCTGCGGGGCTTTCGCACAGCCCTCGTCGAGAAAGGTGACTTCGGGAGCGGAACATCTTCGGTCTCCTCGCGACTGATTCACGGCGGCCTGCGATACCTGGAGCAGTACGACCTCCACCTGGTGCTCGAAGCGAGCCGCGAGCGTCGTGTGCTGCTCCGCATCGCACCCCACCTGGTCCGTCCCCTCCCCTTCGTGTTCCCGGTGTACCGGGGTGCCCGTGTCCCGTCGTGGAAACTCCGATGCGGCCTGTGGCTGTATGACCTGCTCGCCGCTTTTCGAAACGTCCGGATCCACCGGTGGCTGGGCCGGAAGGCGACCCTGCGTCTCGAGCCGGGGTTGCGCGACAAGGACCTGCGGGCGGCGGGGCTCTACTACGATGCGCAGACCGACGACGCCCGCCTGGTGCTCGCCACCATGCGGAGCGCCGCGCAGGCCGGTGCGCACGTCGCCAACTACGCGGAGGTCGTCTCGCTCGTCAAACCGGACGGCCGCGTGCGGGGCGCGACCGTGCGCGATCTGTTGAGCGGCGACACTCGGACCGTACGTTCCCTGATCGTGGTGAACGCGTGCGGCCCGTGGGTGGATCGGCTGCGGCGGCTGGACGAGCCCGACGCGAACCCTGTGTTGCGGCTCACCAAGGGAGCCCACGTCGCCGTCCCACGGCAACGGCTCGGCAATACCCACGGAATCACGCTGACCTCACCGATCGATGGCCGCGTGATGTTCGTGCTCCCGTGGGAGGACGCCCAGCAGAGCTACATCGGCACCACGGACACGGACGAGGACGTCTCCCCTGACGACGTCCGCGCGACGGCGGAAGACGTGGTCTACCTCCTGCGCTCGGCGAACGCGTTTTTCCCTCAGGCCCGGCTCTCGCCGCAGGACGTGGTCACGACCTGGGCCGGGCTCCGTGCGCTGCTTCGCCCCGACGGGCACCTCGCTCCCTCGCAGGTCTCGCGTGAGCATCGCATCATCGAGAGCGCGAGCGGCCTGCTGACGATCGCCGGCGGGAAGCTCACCACGCATCGCGCCATGGCCCAGGAGCTCGTCGATCGGGTCGCCGCCCGTCTGGGGGCGTTGGATGGGCGGCCGCGCGCACCCCACCCGCCGACGCACCGACTGCCGCTCCCCGGCGGAGAGACGGCGGATCTTGACGGCCTCACCAAGGCAGCCGTCGAGCGGGGTGCCTCCGAGACCACCGCCCGCCACCTCGTCGGCAGATACGGGAGCGAGGCCGCCGCCGTGCTCAATCTGGTGGATCGGGACCGCGCGCTCGGTGGGCGCATCGTGGCAGGGCGACCCGAACTCTGGGCCGAAGTGGTGCACGCGATCGAGCGCGAGATGGCGGTCCGGTTGCCGGACGTCCTGGTGCGGCGGCTGCATCTCTTCTACAAAACGCGGGACCAGGCCGTCCCCGCCACGAGCGCGGTCGCCGACCGGATGGCGGGCGCATTGGGCTGGGACGGGTCGCGGCGCGCCGAAGAGCTCGCGGCCTACCTGGAGCTCGTGAAACGATCCCGCGCGTTTGCGCGGGAAGTGGCGACGATCGAGAAACCCTAATACTTTCTCCAGTCTTGATTCGTCACTCTCGTCCTCTCGCTTGCGCGGTGGGAGCGGCGGCAGCCCTGCTCGCCCTGGCATGTGATCGTCCTGCGGCGAGCCCGGCCGCGGAGCGGCGGATCGTGCTGCGCGGTCCCGCCGATTCCCTCATTCCCGACGGCCCGCTCGGCGCCTCGATTCGTCGCGGTCGGGCACTGCTCGCGGCCACGCGTGACAGCCTGCCCGCGCACGTAGGCAACCGGCTCCGGTGTGTGAGCTGCCACCTGGATGACGGCCGACGCCAGAACGGCTCCTGGGTGGGTGTCTACGTCCGCTACCCGCAGTACCGCTCGCGCAGCGCCACCGTGGAAACGATCGAGTACCGGGTGAATGATTGCTTCCGGCGCAGCATGAACGGCGTCGCGCTCGCGAGCGACGGACCCGACATGCGCGACATCGTCACCTACTTCTGGTTCCTGGCGCGCGACGTGCCGGTCGCTCCCGTTTCCACCGCCAACCGACTAGCCAAGTGGGCCACGTTCGTGCCCGACGCATCGCGAGGCGCGGGGGTGTACGCGGCGACCTGCGCCAAGTGCCATGGGCCGGCTGGTGAGGGGACCGTGGCGGCGCCGCCATTGTGGGGACCGCAATCGTACAACATCGGTGCCGGAATGAGCCGCATTCGCACGGCGGCGGCGTTCATCAGTGACAACATGCCGTTCGACCAGCCCGGCACGCTCACCGACCAACAGGCGGTCGATGTCGCCGCCTTCGTGAACGCGCAGCCGCGTCCCGATTTCCCTGAGAAGGTTCACGACTGGCCCAACGGCGACGCGCCGCCCGACGTCGCCTATCCGACGCAGGCCAAGCCACGCACCGGGCACTCTCGATGACCATCGATTCCACACCCGACAGGAGGATCAGCATGTCAGAGCTCATGAGCGGTCGCCGCGGTTTCTTGGGACGCCTCGCCGCGGGCGCCGCCGCAATGGGTCTGGGAGGGCTCGTCGTGCCCACCGAGGGCGGGGCGCAGCCGGCTCGGATGCCGCGCGTCACCGCCAATCCGGAGTTCGAGACCTGGCTCAACAAGATCACGGGCAAGCACAAGATGATCTTTGACGTACCCGAGCCGAACAGCGGCTTTGTGTTCGCGTGGGCCCGCGTGTTCCTCAACACGACGAACGAGAACTACGGGACCAGCGATACCGACAACTCGGTCGTGATCGTGCTCCGCCACGCGGGCATTCCGTTCGCGATGCAAAGCTCGATGTGGGCGAAGTACAAGCTCGGCCAAACCTTCAAGATCGACGATCCCGCGACCAAGGGCCCGTCGGTCCGCCACCCGCTCATTGGGTTGAAGCCGGGTGATGCGCCGATTCCCGGAATGGGCACCGACGAGCTGATCTCGAAGGGAGTCCTGGTGGGCGTGTGCAACGTCGCGCTCAGCTTCTACAGCATGATGATGGCGAAGGACATCGGCACACCGGCCGAGACCATCAAAAAGGATTGGGTCGCCAACCTGCTCCCCGGCGTCACGGTCGTGCCGTCGGGCGTCATTGCCGTGAACCGCACGCAAGAGAAGGGCTGCGCCTACTGCTTCGCTGGCTGACGGATCGATACCCAAAGTAGGGGCGCAGCCACGCTGCGCCCCTACGGTTTTATCACTGTGTCGTCTTCCCCGAATCGCTACCGGCGGCTACGCGCCTTCGCGAGCAGCCTGAGGATCTCGAGATAGAGCCAGACGAGCGTGACCATGAGGCCGAACGCCCCGTACCATTCGAAGTATTTCGGGGCACCGCTCTGCACGCCGGTCTCGATGAAGTCGAAGTCAAGGATCAGGTTCAGCGCTGCGACCACGACGATCACGCCGCTCACCACGATGCTCGCCGTGCTGTTCCCCTGGAGAAACGGCATCGCCACCCCGAAGAGCCGCAGCACGAGCCCGATGACGTAATACAGGGCGATCGCACCGGTAGCGGCGACTACGCCGAGTTTGAACTTCTCGGTTGCCTTGATGAGGCCGGTCCGGTAAGCCACGAGCATCGTCGCCAACGTAGTAAACGTGAGGCCGACGGACTGCATGGCGATCCCCGGATACTTGGCCTCGAGCATCACGGAGACACCACCCAAGGCCAGGCCTTCGAGGGCCGCATAGATCGGGGCCGTGACCGGCGACCACTCCTTCTTGAAGATCGTGACCAGAGCCACCGCGAAACCTCCGAGGGCTCCAAGCAGGATCCACGGCCCGGCGACGGCGGTATCGGCCGCGGCCCGGACTTGTGTCCAGACCCACGCCGCCGGCACGACGACGAGAAACAGGAGCAGCGCCGTCTTGTTGACCGTCCCTTCAATTGTCATCGGCGGCGCATTGGGGTCATGCCGCACGTCGGCGAACGTTTTCGCGTTGAGTGCCGGATTCGATGTACGCATCAGCGCCATGGTTCCACCTTCAGTGAAGTACGAGCCATCAATCTAATGTAGTTCTCGAGATTCTCCCGACTGATCACGGTCAGGTCTCGCGGTACGTCGGCCGGCGCGAACCAGCCGATCTCCGAGCACTTTCCCGGCTCGAGGATCGCCGGCGTGCCCGACACGATTCGACAGAGATATGCGGGGGACACCCAGTGCTGGTCCTCCTCCGGCAGGATGTGGTCCACGACGTCGAGCAGCTCCCCGACCTCGATCTCGATGCCGTACTCTTCGCGAATCTCGCGGCGCAGGGCATCGGCCAACCGCTCACCTCGCTCGACCGCGCCGCCCGGGAACTCCCATAGGCCACGCTCGTTCTTGGCCTGCGGCCCACGGCGCGCGAGGAAAAGCCGACCCTGGTCGTCCACGATGAGCGCGCCCACGCCGACGCCGATGTAGTCGATACCGCGGATCACTTCCATCCCCTGAGACTGCGGATGAAGTCACCCAGCACGAGGAACTTCTCGAACACCGGCACGCCCTTGCGCTTGCGGCCGAACTCCGCGAACAACTCGCGCAGCCGCCCCCGCCGCGTCACATAAAACCGGAACGTCTCCGCGAAATCCTCCTGGGGATGCGTGGCTGCGTACGCCGTCACGTAGTTCGCCAGCGTCGTGGTGACTCCCCGGCGCTCGAAGTCCACCCATTTCGAGTCGGACACCCGGTACGCCTTGCGAACCTCGCCGAACGCGCGACGGAACCGTCCCGTACGCGTGAGCGACCAGTTGTGATACAGAAAGGAGTGACCCAGCTCGTGGAGGATCAGGCCCGTGAGCATGTTCCACGAAATCTCGTCGCGGCTCCGTTTCCCGGTCACGTACCTGCGCTCGATCTCGATCACCTTGGGCGAGCGGTGCGTCACGCCCGAGACCCCGGGCCGTAACAGGACGCGGTAGTTCCAGCCCTTGAGCCGAGACACAACCAGCAGCTGCCGGACCCGGCGCAGCGCTTGGCGGATCAGGTCGCGACCGGTCGCGTCCTGCCCGCACCAGGGACATACCTCCATCCAGTCGTTCACACCCTTGCTGCAGTGCGGGCAGATGTTCTGGAAGTCGTCGTAGCGCCACTTCTGGCCGCGGCCACACCACGGGCAATGGCGCATCGGATACATGACGCCCCCCCCGCAGCCCCAGCGGCAGCGGCGGTCGTAGCGGAAGCCCTTGGGCGCCTTGAGCGGCTCGGGACTCGAATCACGGTCGGCGATGTCGCGCCCGCACCAGGGACAGAAAGAAAAGCTGTCAGAGACCACCCAGCCGCAGTAATAGCACTCGGCTCCGGTCTCCTTGGTCGTGTCGCGCCACTCGAGGCGGCGGCCGCAGTTCGAGCAGTGCGCCCAGAACCGCTCCAGCTCCGCCGCACACGTCGGGCAGCGCAGCTCGGGCGTCGGGATCTCGCGCTTACGCCGGGTCACGCGCCAGGGCCTCTTCCACGATTCGCTCGATGAAATCCTGGTAGCTCATCCCCGCCTTCTCCGCGGCGTCCGCCATCTCGTTCTCGCGCGCCACGAACGGGTTAGGATTGACCTCGAGGACGTACACTTCCTCGTCGTGCGCCAGGCGCAGGTCCACCCGCCCGTAATCCTGCAGCCAGAGAGCGTGAAACGCGGTACTGCACGTATCCGCGATCCTGGTGGCGACGTCTTCCGACAGCCCCTTGGCGAATGTGTTCCTGATCTTCTTGCGCTTGCGGTACTCTTCGTCCCATTTCGCCTTGTAGGTCGCGATGCGGTGATCGCCATCGGCATCGCCGAACGTCAGCTCGACGATGGGGAGCACTTGCACCGGATCGTTCCCGATGAGGCCGACGTACAGCTCTCGGCCCTCGATCAGCTCCTCGACGATCGCGGCCTGCCGGTACTTCTCGTGGATGAATTTCACGCGCGCGCCGAAGTCCTCGTCGTTCTCCACCACCGATGCCTGCGAGATCCCGACCGAGGCGTCCTCGAGCAGCGGCTTGACGATCAGGGGGTACCGCAGCTCCGATGGACGCACCGGCTTGTCGCCGGGACGGAACTCGGCGAACGCGGGGACCCGGATGCCGTGGTGCGCCAGGATCTTTTTCGTCAGCGACTTGTTGCGCGCGACCAGCAGGCCGGTCGGCGAGGAGCCCGTGTATCGATAACCATGCATTTCGAGCACCGTGGCGATCGCATACTCGTGACGCGCATGCCCGCGGAACGACTCGCAGCCGTTGAAAACGAGCTTGGGCCCGAAGGCGGCGAGCCGGTCGAGCATCCACCCGAGCTGATCGGCCACGCCGACCAGGAGCACCTCGTGCCCTTTGCCGACCAGGGCGCGTGCCACGTCGTACTCGGCCTCCTCGACTTTGGCCTCGACTTCCTTCTTGTAGTCGGCGTCCTCCCACTCGGGGTGCAGTGTATCGAAGACGACGGCCACTTTCACCGTGCCTCCTGAACCCGGTGCATGTCCCTGGCGACCGTCGTGAGCGCGATGAGGATGACCAGCCCGCCGACCGCCCCGGCCGTGGGGAGGAGCAGCATCGCCGGGCGCAGCCCGAAGCGGTCGGAGAGATAGCCGATGAGCGGCGGCGCGATGGCGTCACCAGCGAGATGGGAATACAGCACGAAGGCGCCCAGGACCGAGGCCCGCACGGCGGACGGGACCACATCGAGGATCACCGCCGAGAGTGGCCCGTTGTACCATGAGTAGAGGAAGAACGTCGCGAACAGGAGCGGAACGAACAAGCGCAGCTCATCGATGAGCAGGAGCGCCGCGCACACGGGGCCGCCCAGCACGAATCCCGCGCCAGACACCACCACGCGCCCCCCGCTCCACCGCGCCAGCAGCCAGTCCCCCATGCGGCCGCCGAAGAGCGCGCCGAGCGCGCCGCCGGCCAGTCCCCACAGGCCGAATTCCCGTCCCACGGTAGCGACCGACAAGCCGTGCGTTCGCTGCATGAAGCTCGGGGCCCAGGCGATCAGTCCGTTGACGGCGAACGTGACAAGAGCACCGCCCACGAACATCCAGATGAGGGTCGGCGTGCGCAGCACGGTCCGCGCCGCCTGCAGGAAGTCGCCGTAGGCGGTGGCCGCGACCTCCCCGGCCTCGGTCGTGCCCCGGAGCGCCACCGGCACCAGCCGCACGACGGTCCAGATGATTCCGATGCTCACGCACACGGCGAATACCGCCGCGCTGATCCCTTGGGGGAGCCCCGACAGCTCCTGAAGGGCACCCGCCAACGCGGCTCCGGCGAGCGTCAGCCAAACCAGGGGCGCACCGAGCCTCCACGCCTGCCGCACTCGGTCGCGCCCGCGCACGTACCACCCTGCCACCGCGGCCCGGATCGGCGGCGGCGGGCGGCGCCGGGGCTCCCGGAGCCGCGAAGCGAGCAGCGCGAGGGCAAAGCCCGGGATACCGAGGGCGACGAACGCCGCGCGCCATCCGTACCGCTCGGCGAGGACGCCGCCCAGCCAGATCCCGAGCACGCCGCCGAAGGCCATGCCGACCGAGTAGACGCCGAGTGCGAAGGCACGACGGCGCCCACGGAAAAACTCCGCGATGAGCGCCTGGGCGGCCGGGCCGTATCCCGCCTCCCCCACTCCGACCATCGAGCGACATACGAGCAATTGCCAGAACCGACTGACGGTCGACCCCAGGGCGGTGAAGATGCTCCAGAGGGCGACACCGAACCCGATGACCGCGCGCCGGGACTTGAGGTCCCCGATCACGCCCAACGGCAGCGCCGCGAGGGACAGCACGATGACATACGACGAGCCGAGCCAGCCGAGCTGTTGATCCGACAGGGCGAGCGCCCGCTTGATCGGCTCGAACAGGGCGAAGACGACGTTCCGGTCGATGTAGTTGAGGAGATTAATGAGCGTGAGCAGGCCCAGGGCATACGCCGCGTAGGCTCTGGACGGCGGGGCTCCCGCCGGAGCGGCGCCGTTAGGGCCGGCGTCCGACAGTCGTCGCCTCCGCGCGCGCGTCGCGGTCCGCCTTCGCCTTCCGGTAGGCCTCGGTGAGCTGGCGCATCATGTCATCACGCCGGTCGTACAGGCGTTTGAGCGGCCGCTTCTTCCGCTTGGCGAGCGCGTACGCCGCCAGGATCGGGAAACCGACGGTATTGTCGAGATAGCACACGACGGTGCCCGGGAGTTGATCCGGGTCCACCTTCCCCCAGCTCACCGCCTCGGCGGGCGTGGCGCCCGAGAGGCCGCCCGTGTCTGGACGCGCGTCCGTGAGCTGCAGGTAATAGTCGTGACCCTTCTCGCTGATCCCGAGGACCTCCTGGATCTGCGGCTCCGTCTGCAGCACGAAGTTCTTGGGGCTGCCCCCGCCGATGATGAGCACGCCGCTCTTCCCGCCGTGCGTTTTGGCGTCGAACACGATCGCCGACGTTTCGTTAACGTCCGCGCTGGTGTCGAACCGCAGCCGCGAGCCGGTGAGCGCCTGTTCGGCCACGTTCATGCCGATCGAGGAGTCTCCGGGGGAAGACGTATAGATCGGCACGCCACACTGGTGCGCGACGCCCAACACCGACTTGCGGGAAATGCCGAGCGCCTGCTCCCGCCCGAGGATGTAGCCGCCGAGCAGGTAGTGGTACTCCGCGGTACTCATCGGGCGCTGGAACTCCGGGCCCGCCGACACTTGGCGAATGTACGCGTCGGTCGAGAGCAGCACCTCGTAGTCGAAGAAGATGTCGTAGATGCGGACGACGCCCTCCTCGCGCAGCTCGACGTCATCCGCGAACGGCGTGCCGCGATGCATGGCGAGCCCGAGACCGAAGTGGGCGTCGTGATACATGTTGGCGCCGGTCGACACGATCCAATCGACAAAGCCGGCCCCGATGAGCGGAATGATCGTGGACATGCCCAACCCGGCCGGCGTCATCGCGCCGGTGAGGCTCATCCCGACGGTGACGTCGTCCGCGAGCATGCGCTCGGCGAACAGGCGACACCCTTCGGCCAGGCGGCCGGCGTTGTAGGCGAGGAACGCATTGTCCACCAGGTCGGCGACGGACTCCCGGCCGGTGACGGGCATGGGGTCGATGCGCGCGCCGCGCAGCAGGTCCTTTCGAGTCGTCATGGCCCCCTCCCTTCCCTAGTCGCGCTGGGCCTCGAGCGGGTAGGCCTTGCTGCGTTGCTCGCGAGCCTTGCGAATGATCGCGACGGCCTCCCGCGGACTGTCCGTGATCGAGAACAGCGCGAGATCGGTGGTGGCGATCTTGCCTTCGCCGGCGACCCGGTCGCGCAACCAGTCCGCCAGCCCTTGCCAATAGGTCTCCCCGAACAGGATGACGGGAAAGTGCTTGACCTTCCCGGTCTGGATGAGCGTGAGCGCTTCAAACAGCTCGTCCATGGTGCCGAAGCCGCCCGGGAAAACCACGAACGCCGTCGAGTACTTCACGAACATCGTCTTGCGCACGAAAAAGTAGCGGAAGTTGATCGCGCGCTCCACGTAGGGGTTGAGCCCCTGCTCGAACGGCAGCTCGATGTTGCAGCCGATCGAG
>DASQIB010000271.1:0-15585 GCA_035631795.1 Gemmatimonadales bacterium
GTGCTCTCGTCCCGCGACACGATCAACGCCAAGCTGCGCGAGATCCTGGATGAAGCGACGCACAAGTGGGGCGCGAAGGTGAGCCGGGTGGAGCTCAAGGACATCAACCCGCCGCGCGACATCCGCGACGCGATGGAAAAACAGATGCGCGCCGAGCGGGACCGGCGCGCCGCGATCCTTACGGCCGAGGCGGAGAAGCAATCGCGCACCCTGCAGTCGGAAGGCATCCGGCAGTCCGAGATCAATCAGGCCGAGGGCCAGAAGCAGGCGAAGATTCTCGCGGCCGAGGCGGAGGCCGCCGCGCGCCTCAAGGTGGCCGAGGCCGAGGCCCAAGCCATCGAGCGGATCACGGAAGCGATCAAGGGAACCGGCGGGGATCCCGCACGGTACTTGATCGCCATCCGCTACATCGAGGCGCTCAAGGAGATGGTCACGAGCCCCCAGAGCAACAAGGTCATCTACTTGCCCTACGAGGCCACGGGCGTCCTCGCGTCGCTCGGCGGGATCCGCGAGATGCTCGCGGCACCTACCGACAAGGGAGACAAACGGTGACGAGGAACACAAAGGCCTTCGCGGTCGGTGCGGTCGCGTTGTGTCTGTCAGCCAGTCCGACGGTCCGACCGTCCAACGCCCTCCCCGCCTGTGACTCCGACAACGGTGGCCTCACACTTCCGCCCGGGTTTTGCGCGGTCGTCGTCGCGGATCAGGTCGGCGCGCCTCGGCACCTCGCCGTCGCCCCGAACGGCGACGTCTTCGTCGCCCTGGAGAACCGACGCGGCGGGGGGGGGCCCGGCGGCATCCTCGCGCTGCGTGACACGACCGGCGACGGCCGGGCCGACGTTCAAGCGCACTTCGGCACCGCGGGCGGGACGGGAATCGCGCTCACCGCGGGCGGGTTGTACTTCGCCACCAAATCGACCGTCCTGCGTTATCCCATGCACGCCGGGCAGCTCATGCCGATTGGGGAGCCGCAGGTGATCGCGCGCGACCTGCCGAGCGACGGCAACCACACCGCGAAGAACCTGGCGCTCTCGAGCGACGGCAAGACGCTGTTCGTGAACTTTGGGTCGGCGACGAACTCTTGCCAGGTGGTGGACCGCACGCTCGAGTCGCCCGGGCGGGACCCCTGTCCCGAGCTCGCGTACCGCTCCGGCATCTGGCAGTTCGACGCCACGAAGGCGAACCAAACTGGGGCGAGCGCCACGCGGTACGCCACGGGCATCCGCAACGCCGTCGGGCTGACCATTGCCCCCAATGGTCAGATCTGGGCGACACAGCACGGCCGCGACCAGCTGGGACAGAATTGGCCGAAGTTCTTCAACGATACGCAGAACGCCGAGAAGCCCTCGGAGGAGCTGCTGCAGGTAAACGCGGGCGACGATTTCGGCTGGCCCTACTGCTACCACGACCTCGAGCTCGGGCACCTCGTGCTGGCGCCCGAATACGGCGGCGACGGGAGGCAAGTCGGGCGCTGCGCTCAAAAGAAGGAGCCAGCCGTGGCGTTCCCCGGGCACTGGGCGCCCGATGGGCTCACGCTCTACGACGGGACCCAGTTCCCCGCGCGCTATCGCGGCGGCGCGTTCATCGCGTTCCACGGCTCCTGGAATCGCGCACCATTGCCGCAGGCCGGCTACAAAGTCGTGTTCGTGCCGTTCAAGGACGGGAAACCGGTGGGCGCGACGACGTACGAAACGTTTGCCGATGGGTTCTGGAAGGAGGACCCCGCGGGACCGAAACACCGGCCGGTGGGCGTGGCGGTCGGGCCCGACGGCTCGCTGTACATCACCGATGACGCGGGGGGGCGGATTTGGAGAGTGATGTATAGAGGGCGGTAGAGGTGGTAGAGGACGGTAGAGGTCGGCAGAGGTGGCCGGGTACTCGGGCAAGCCCTTGGCGGCAAAGCTCGGCATCAAGCCGGGCTCGACGATCGCGATCCTCGGAGCGCCGCGCGGCTACGACCGCCTGTTGGGAAGGTTGCCCGACATCAGGCGGCGATCCGCTGCGACCGGCCGCCTCGATTTCGTTCAATTCTTCACGACCGAGAAACACGAGCTCGAGCGTCGGTTCGCGACGCTGGCGCGTGCGCTCACGCCCGCGGGCATGCTGTGGATCTCCTGGCCCAAGAAGGCGTCCGGTGTGGCCACCGATCTCACGGAGGACGTGATCCGCACGGTGGGCCTCGCGCACGGGCTCGTGGATGTGAAGGTGGCGGCGGTGGACGACGTGTGGTCGGGGCTCAAGTTCGTGCGGCGGCTGAAGGACCGGTGACAGCAAACGGCCCCGGCGAAATCGTCGGGGCCGCTCGTTGCAGCCATGCTGCCGTGGCGCGACTCAGTTTAACCCGCAGGCCTGCTTACTGAGGTCGTTGTTCCGCGCGGCGGCCTCGTTGAAGGGAATCGGGAAATTCCGATACGGCTGGCCCGGAGCAGGCTCCTGCGCGTGACCGATGCCCGCCGGCGGCGGCAGTGAGTCGAGTTTGCCGAAGAGCCGCGCGTCGAGCCAGCGACTGCCGCTCTGCCACAGCAACGAGTAGCGCTTCTCGTACAGGATGCTGTTGAGCACCGAGTCCGGCGCCACGCTCGTGTCCGCGGTCAACCCACCATCATTCGTGCGAATGAAGTTCGCCTCCGCCAATGCCGTCGCATACGCGCCCTTTCCCCAGTTCACCTCAGCCTGGAGCAGGAGCAGCTCCTTGTTCGTGAGGATCGGCGTGGGCGATGTGGCGTCTGGGTAGAGCGTAAACACGTACGGAGACGAGAATCCAGATGTGCCGGGTACCGGTACGCCGATAGTGCTCCCGGTGATGATCTTCCGCGCAACCCGTTGATCTCCGGTTGCCGCCTCCGTTACGACGCGCGGGTTCGCCCGAAACGCGGTCTTCGCGATTCCCTGGTCCCATAGACCGCTCTGCGCGTCGCCACTCGCCGAACTGTAGCTGTGGGCCGGACCGAGGTCGAGTTTGCTCGCGTCCGCGACCATGAACGACCCGGTCAAGGCCGCCTGGGCAGAATTGAGATATGTCGCATCGATGGTACCGACCACCGTCCCGAGCGGCGCATACCCGCGGAAGGCGAGGTATACGTCTACCTTGGCGGCGAGCCCGCGGTTGAACTGGAGGAACGTCGCCGGCGTATCGAAACCGGTAAAGCCGGGCGGCAGCACGACGGGGAACGTCGCTCCTCCCGCTGCGAGGTTGGTCGCCGCCGTGTCGAGCAGCGCCGCCACGTAGGCTAATACGTCGTTCTTACAGCGCAGGGCGGCGAGCGGGCCGGTCGGATCGATGTCGACGTCGATCGGCGCGCCCGTCGTGTCGTGGGACTCGACCACCCGCAGCATGATCAAGGCTTTGATCGTCTGCACGAGCCCCAGCGTCGCGGGCTTGTCTTGAGCGTTGAGCAAGCCGGACGGCGCTCCGGCAATTCCGTGCAGGCCGATGTTAGCGAGCCGCACGGTCGCGTAGGGCCACAGCGCGCCGCCCAGGAAGTCGCTCGGGTCAATGCTGCTGGGCCCCAATAGCTCCGTCACGAAGCGGGGCTCCGACCCGGTGAGGCGCATGCCGTCGCGCCCCATCGTCTCTCCGTAAATGATTTCGTTTTCGTTCTGGACTCGGTCGCCGCGAACCACGCCGGTGACGAGCGCCTGCAGATGCGGCAGGTCCGTGATGACCGAGTAGTCGTTCGCGCTTGGGTTGTTCAGGTTCGCTTCGTCGGGCAGATTGCACGCGCCGAGGACGAGCGCCCCGAGTGCCAGTGCCACATATGTAGTCCGCATGGCTCCCTCACAGTGCGGAAGCATCAGTCGAGTGTTGGGTCGCGTGGTCATGGTCAGAAGTCCACGGCGATCGTGAAGAAGTAGCTGCGCGACGGCGGATAAGGTGCCAGGTCCTGACCACGGTTGATGTTCTGGTTCCCGAAGTTCGAGACCTCGGGATCGAGCCCGGCGTACTTGCTCCAGGTGATCAGATTCCGACCGCTCAACTCGGCCCGCGCGCCGGTGACACTGCCGCGGAACAACGTGCGGAGCACCTCGTCGGGCAGCTGATACGACAGGGTGACCTCCCGCAGCTTCACGAACGACGCGTCCTGGATGTAGATGGCCAGGCGCTTGCCGGTCGCGTGGAACGCCGCGAGCCGGGCGGCGGACGCGGCGGAATCGGGAGCGAGCCCGTCCTCGTCGAACACGTTCTGCGTCACATTCACCACGTCACCGCCATGCCGCCACTCGAGCAGCCCGGAGAGGCGGAACCGGCGGTAGCTTACGTCGCTCGAGAACCCCATGATGAACTTGGGCTCGTAATCACCCAGCGCTGAAACGCCCCCTTGGCCGTTGCGACCGTAGATCTGCGACGGCGACGCGCCTTGCTGGATGAAGCCTGCACCGTATGAGAAGCCGAAGTTGTTCGCCGGCGCGAACGCAGGAACCGAGAGCGTGTCCATCACACCGGTGTTTTTGGTGAACGTCACGCGGGCGAGCCAGCTCAGCTCCGGCGTCCGTATCGCGTACGCTGAGACGGACGCGTCGATGCCGCGATTCCGGATTCTGGCCCCATCGCCGCCGTTGAAGATGCGCGTGCCATAGCCGGTGCTCGGCGCCAGCGTTTCCTGGAGGATTAAGTCAGTGTTGTCCTTCTGGTACACGGTCGCCGACAACGCGACCCGCGAGTGGAAGAGGCCGACGTCGAAGCCGCCCTCGATCTCCCGCTCGCGCTCGGGGTGCAGGTTGGGATCCGCGACGACGTTCGCCGGGGCCTGGATGGCCACAGCGTTCTGTCCCGTGTACGTCACGCCGAGGATGAGGGGCGACTTCTGGCCGTATAGCGGCTCGTTGCCCGTCTGACCATACGCAACCCGGACCTTCAACTCCTCGAACGGCCCGAGCGTGGGCCAGCGGTACGATGCCGCGGCCTTGGGATAATAGAAGAACTTGTTGACGTCGGCGTTGTTGGTGCTCTTCTGTGCCAAAACGCCGCCGGACACGAAGAGGCGCTCGTCGAGGAGCAGCAACTCCTCCTGGCCGAACAGTGCCTGCGTGTGGGTGCGTTGGCGGTTCTCGAACACGCTCCCCGCCGCTCCCCGGTCGACGTTCTGCTGACCCGGGAGCAGATCCTGGACCACGTTGTTGGTCGTTCGCAGGTAATCATAACCCGAGCGCACGCCGGCAGACGTCGTTGCCGTGAAGGCCTTTGAACTCGGCGAGTAGCTGTGCGTGAGCGTGCCAGCCACCGTCGCTACCGTCTCGTTCCCCGTGAGGTCGGTGGCGAGCCCCGGCAAGCTGGTCTGCTGCCAGTAGAGTGTCGCCGGCGCATAGATGTTCACCTTCATCAGGTAGGAGTCGATGCCGCCGTCAATCGACGCCCGCAGGGTGTGATTCTCGCCGTTCATGAACGTGTAGGTCGCGTTCACCGCGCCGATCAGGCGGAACACGTCTTCCGGCGCCTGGAACTGCGCGAGCGTCTGCAGCAAATTGTCGCCGCTGCCGAACGTGAACGGGTTGAAGGGATACACGCCGTTCACGGGGCGCATGTCGAAGAAGCTGGGCGTCTCGCCCATGACGAAGTAGGGGGTGACGTTCACGTTGTCGTTGTTGCTGATGCCGCGCTTCGTCAGGGAGTGGATCAGGTTCGTGTTGGCCCTCACCTGGAGCCTCGAGCCCACGAGCTGGGTCAGGTTGAGGCGCAGCCCCTGCTTGTCGTAACCCGTCCCGTACATGGTGCCGTTGTCGTGCTGGTTGAGCGCGGAAAAGAAGTACTGGGTGTTGTCGTTCCCGCCGCTGATCTGCACGTTGGTCTCGTAGGACAGGCTCTTGTCGCCGAACACCTGGTTTTCGTAATCCTGGTATCCGCCACTCTGCTGGAACATGCTGGTCGTGGTGGCCGCATCGATGCTGCAACAGGCGGAGTCGTACTTGATCGCGTCGGCAAGCTGGAACCGCCGCAGCCCGAGCGTGTTGGCCTCGGCGTTCGTCCCCAGGCGCTGCGTGATCGAGAACCGGGCGGGTCCGGGCGCGCCGCGCTTCGTGGAGATGACGATGACGCCGTTCGCCGCCGAGGAGCCGTAGATCGCCGCCGCCGACGGTCCCTCGAGAAACTCAATGGACTCGATGTCCGACGGATTCAGGTCGGCGATACGGTTGACCGGATTGTCCTGATTCCCCGCATCGAGCCCCGCGCCGGCGGCGGTGACCGCGTTGAGGCCGTTCGAGATCGCCGTGTTCGCCACGGGCACCCCGTCGACCACGTAGAGCGGTTGCGACCGGCCAAAGATCGACGTGACACCCTGCATCCGGACCTGCATGCCCCCGCCGGGCGCTCCGGAGTTCGCCGTGATGACGGCGCCGGGCACCATGCCTTGCAGCGCGCTTTCGACGGTCTGGCTGTGTGCGAGATTCAGCTGGTCGCTGCGGACCGACTCCACGTTGTTCGCCAGGTTGCGTCGCGAGACACCGGTCCCCTGGCCGGTCACGATGACCTCACTGAGCTCGAGGGCCGTGGCCCGGAGCGTGATCTCCACGTCGTTCTGATCGGCCGCGACGGGAACACCGGCCGACACGAATCCGATGCGACGAACGTCGAGCGTCAGGGCTCCCGCCGGTGCGCCCAGCGAGAATTGACCATCCGACGACGTCGACGCCCACACCTTGGTTCCTCGGACCGAGACTTGAGCTGCTGCGATCGGCGCGCCGGTCTGCGCGTCCTTCACGGTCCCGTGGACCGATCGCTGGGCGAGGGCGACGCCACCGAGCGGACCGCTCAGGAGCGCCGCGGCACAAACAAGAGGACGTAACATTGGACACCGCCTCCCAGTGGGGTTGTAGCAAATGCTGTGAGCGCCGGGCGTGATAAAACGCCGACGGCGGCACTCACGTCGTTCGCATCTCACTGCGTTACCACTGTGGAACTCAATCAGGCGGGCGCGAGCTGACGGCCGCGCTCACTGTACCGGTTCATATATCGCGCGGTTTGGGGCTTCGCTAGATTGGCCAGCGGTTACGCTGTGGAACGGGATGAGTCGAGTGTTGCGTCTGTGCAACACGACCCACCCCCCCGTGCGGTCCGGCGCTAAATTGGGGCGCGCATGCCAGACCTCCCGACTCGCCACCCACTCACCAAACTCTCCGAAGAAGAGGACCTGTTCCGCGACACGGTCCACGGCTTCGCCGAACGCCAGGTGAGGCCGCGCGTGGCGAGCATGGAGAAGGCCTCCGCCGTCGATCCCGACCTCCTCACGCAATGCTTCGACCTCGGGCTCATGGGCATCGAGATCCCCGAGGCATTCGGCGGCGCGGCCGGCAGCCTCCTCATGACCGTCCTCGCGGTCGAGGAGCTGTCCGCCGTGGACGCCTCAGTGGCAATCTTCGTGGACGTCCAGAACACCCTCGTCAACACGCTCCTCCGCAAATGGGCGAGCCAAGATCTCCAGCGCCGCTACCTGCCGCGCCTCGCGAGTAACCTGTTGGGTGCCTATGCGTTATCCGAGCCCGAATCGGGATCGGACGCCTTCGGGCTGCAAACGCGTGCCACGCGCCGCGGGGACACCTGGGTGCTCGAGGGTCGCAAGCTGTGGATCACCAACGGCGCCGAGGCGGGACTGTTCGTCATTTTCGCGAACACGGATTTCGCAAAGGGCTACAAGGGCATCACCGCGTTCGCGGTGGAGCGCGGATTCAAGGGTTTCTCGGTAGGCAAGAAGGAGGACAAGCTCGGCATCAGGGCGTCGAGCACGTGCGAGCTGATTCTCGACGGGTGCGAGGTCCCCGCGGCCAACATCGTGGGTGAGGTCGGCGTCGGGTACAAGGTGGCGATCGAGACCTTGAACACCGGACGGATCGGGATCGGCGCGCAGATGATCGGCGTCGCGCGCGGAGCGCTGACGGCGGCCCTCAAGTACGTGAAGGAGCGCAAGCAGTTCGGGAAGCCGATCGGGGACTTCCAGGCGGTGCAGTTCCAGCTGGCGCAGGCCGCTACCGAGCTCGAGGCGGCTCGGCTGATGGTGTACAACGCGGCCCGGCTCGAGGACGCGGGCGAGCCTTACACGATGCAGGCGGCGATGGCGAAGCTCTTGTCCTCGCAGGTAGCGGAACGCGTGACATCGCTCGCCGTGGAGCTGTTCGGCGGCTACGGCTACACCAAGGAGTATCCGGTCGAGAAGTTCTACCGCGACGCGAAGATCGGGACGATCTACGAGGGCACGAGCAACATGCAGCTGAACACGATCGCGAAGCAGCTTCTCAAATAGTCCCCTTTCCCCGGGACATTTCGTGAAGAGCCGTTATACTGTCACGACAGTGATGTCATCTTATACGTTGTGCTCATTGTATGACAATTAAAGTTGTAATAGTACATCATAAGATCAAGACTCATTTGCTATTACATCGATTTGTGATAAATTTCACAGCCGCCAAGGCCGGTTGTTGCGATCTTCATCGCGCCCGGTAGAAGGGTGGGAGCGCGGGTGGTGCGTCCTCCGCCTCCCTAGCACCGGGTAAGATCGCTGAGGCCGCAGCGCCCCTCCTCAGCCCAAAACGAGCTAGGAGTGTCGATGCGTGCCTACATAGTCCTTCTCGCCTTGCTGGCGACGCCTCTGGCTGTCGGCGTCTCCCAGCTCCCAGGCAAGAGCTCCTGCAACAACGGCCAGGGGACCGCAAATCGCTCGGCCCAGGGGACGGCGCATGCTCATCAGGGGCTGTGCGCGGTTCAGGATCCGCCGCCACCTCCGCCCCCGCCGCCACCTCCGCCCCCGCCGCCGCCCCCGCCCCCAACGAACACGGGGTGCGTGAATTCCGCGCCGGCCGGTGGTACGGCGTCGATTGACGGACAGGTGTACGTCGACGCCTCGCCGTGGCCCGGCCTGCAGGGCTGGTGCCTGCAGCTGAGCGGTCCGGTGAGCGCGACGGCCGTGACGGACGCGTCGGGTAACTATTCGTTCACTGGTCTCCCGGCGGGCACGTACACGCTCTGCGAAGTCGTGCAGTCAGGCTGGCACGAGACCTTCCCGACCAGCGGTCCGGCCTGCGCCGGTGGCTTGGGCTGGACGATCACCGTGGCTGACGGCAGCGGCGCGAGCTTCATCTGGTTCGGCAATCTGAGCCCGTGAGGACGGGCGGATGCTGGTAGGCGCTCATCGAAGGCCCCGGGCTGTTTGCCCGGGGCCTTTCGCTTGTAAGTTCCCAGTCCATGCACACCGCCCGGCGCACCCACTCCTTCACGGAATCGGTCATCCGGGGCATGACCCGACTTGCCGCCGAGCACGGGGCCATCAACCTCGCGCAGGGCTTCCCCAACTTCCCCGCTCCCGAGATCCTGAAGGAGGCGGCCGCGAGGGCGATTCGCGACGATGTGAATCAGTATGCCATCACCTGGGGCGCCAAGCGGTTACGGGATGCGCTCGCTCGGAAGTACGAGCAGTGGTACGGGATGACGGTGAACCCCGAGACCGCGATCACCGTCACCTGTGGCGCGACGGAAGCGATGGCATCCGCGCTCCTCGCAATCGTCGATCCGGGTGACGAGGTCATCGTGTTCGAGCCGTTCTACGAGAACTACGGCCCCGACGCGATCCTCTGCAGCGCCCAGCCCGTCTTCGTACCGCTCGCCTCCAGTGACGAGCTCGACTTGGATCGCCTGGCGGCGGCCTTCTCGCCGCGCACACGCGCCATCATCGTGTGCACGCCCAACAACCCCACCGGCCGCGTCCTCTCGCGGCGGGAGCTCGAGGGCATCGCGGAGCTGTGCCGACGTCACGACGCCTACGCGGT
Organism: Gemmatimonadales bacterium; assembly: GCA_035631795.1. Classification (GTDB taxonomy): domain Bacteria; phylum Gemmatimonadota; class Gemmatimonadetes; order Gemmatimonadales; family GWC2-71-9; genus AG41. The sequence goes on from DASQIB010000271.1 coordinate 9,754, forward strand.
GACGGACGAGATCTACGAGCACATTTACTACGAAGGCGAGCACATCCCGATCGCCACGCTTCCCGGCATGCGGGACCGGACGATCACGATCAGCGGGGCATCGAAAACGTTCAGCGTCACGGGCTGGCGGATCGGCACGATCGTCGCGCCGCCCGATACGACCGACGCCATCCGGAAGGTGCACGACTTTCTCACGGTAGGTGCGCCGGCACCGCTCCAGGAAGCCGTCGCCGTAGGTCTCGAGACGCTCGGTCCGGACTATTACCAGGGCCTGGCCCGCGACTATCGCGCTCGGCGGGACCTGCTCTGCCAGGCGCTCACGGACGCGGGCTTCCGCTGCACGCCGCCCCAGGGCGCGTATTACGTGCTCGCGGATTGCTCGGCGATCTCCGATCTGCCGGACGACGAGTTCTCCTTCTGGCTCACGAAGGAGATCGGCGTCGCGCCGGTGCCGGGCTCGAGCTTCTTCAGCCGGCCCGAGCTAGGCCGGCGCCTGGTGCGGTTCGCGTTCTGTAAGACGGAGGACATGCTTCGGGAAGCGGCGCACCGCCTGGCCCGGATCAGGCGTCGCGCCCGCCCGGTACGGGCGTAACGACGGGCGAGAGCGCCGCCGATCCCGAGGATATTTCCCGCGGGCCGAGGCGCAGCTCCGCCAGCCTGAACAACCACTCCCCCAGCCGCCCGCTCCAGAACCGCATCCGCCGCTCGGTCTGTGGATCGGTGCGGAGCTCCGTGCGGCGGCGCGCGACGAACGCGGCGAGGATGGCGCCCGTCGCCGCCGCGGCAAATGCCGTGGAGATTCCCGTCGAATGGTCGAGGACGGGCACGCCGGCGAGGGCGCCGGCGATGCCGGCCGCGATCGCCAGACACGCATACGTCACCCACCGCAGCACCCGCTCGAGTCGGGACGGACCATGGCCGTAGAGAAAGGAGAGCTCTTCGCGCCGATGCGTCAGCTCCGCTCGCAGGGCCTCGGTCAGATCGTCGCGCCCGTATCCCGCCCGGAGCAGGCGCCGCACACGGGCGAGCATGACCGTGAGGGGCACTGCGACAACGAGAGCGGAGACCGCGAGCACGGTCGCCCAGGTGAACCGAATGGCCGTTATTGCCAAGCCGATGCTCGTGGTCGCGCCGTAAATGCGCGCCGTGGTCGACAAATGCCGGGCTTCGGTGACGAACGCGCGCACGGCCACGGCGGCCCGCCGGTCGAGAGCGGCTCCGAGCGCCTCGGCGAGCGCATCGCCGCTCGCAAACCGCGCGTCGGGGTCTTTGGCGAGGCAGCGGTCGATCGCCTGGGCGAGGCGCGGCGGCACGTCCGGCGCTACGCTGGCCAAGGGCGGTGGCGGATCGGTCACCTGACGCGCCAGCACGGCCATGTCGTCCACCCCCTCGAACGGAAGCCGGCCCGACAGAACGAAGAAGCCCACGACGCCGAGTGAGTAGAGGTCGCTGCGGGCGTCGACGGCGGCACCCCTGGCCTGCTCCGGGCTCATGAAGTAGGCGGTCCCCATGACGCGCTGTGGACCGGTGGTGGGACCCGAGCCCACTCGGGCGATCCCGAAATCGGACACCAGCGCCCGACCTGTCGCGCGCTCGATGAGGATGTTGTCGGGCTTCACGTCGCGATGGACTACACCGTTGGCGTGGGCGTGCGCGAGGGCGCGTGCCACTTCCTCGAGGATGCTCGCGGCCGCCGCGTGACCCAGCGGACCGGCCCGCCGCACACGCTGCCCGAGCGTCTCTCCGTCCACGTATGCCATCGCGAAGAACACGAAGTCCTGGACCTCGTGCACCGTGAAGATGGAAACGATCCCCGGGTGGGAGAGTTGGGCAGCGGTGCGCGCCTCCCGCAGGAAACGCTCCCGTGCGGCCGGTTGCCTGGCCTTGTCCGGGGGCAAGAGCTTGATCGCCACCCGGCGGTCGAGCCGCAGCTCGCGCGCAAGGTAGACGACCCCCATGCCCCCGTGACCCAGACGGCGCTCCAGCACGTACCGCCCGGCGAGCGCACGCCGGAACTCGGGAGAAATCGTGTCCGCCGTCACCGGGCCTGAATACCCCGGCGACGCTACGCGAGGTTCCGCTCGACTTCGCGGCGTCCGTCCTCTACCACCTCTACCGCCTTCTACCGCCACGGTTCAGATTCTGCCCCCTATGCCCGACCACCAACCGTACGTTCCGGCGTCGCAGTCGCCTCGCGAGCTGACCGCGCGTGCCCTGATTCTCGGCGTGCTACTCGGGTTGATTTTCAGTGCGTCGAGCGTCTACCTCGCGCTCAAGATCGGGCTCACCGTGAGCTCCTCGATCCCGATTGCGGTCCTGTCCATCACGATCTTCCGCGCGCTCGGCCGGACGTCGATCCTCGAAAACAACATCGTGCAAACGACCGGCTCGGCCAGCGATTCCGTGGCCGCAGGCGTCGTATTCACGATCCCCGCGATCCTCCTGATGGGTTACGACCTCGACATCGGCCGGGTCGCCGTGCTCGCCACGGTGGGCGGCCTGATGGGCATCCTGATGATGATCCCGTTGCGCCGGGCGCTGATCGTAAAGGAGCACGACACCCTGGTGTATCCTGAGGGCACCGCCTGCGCCGAAGTCCTCATCGCCGGGGAGGAGCGCGGCCTGCAGGCCAAGCGGGTGTTCCAGGCGTTCGGCGTGGGCTTCGTCTACAAGTTCCTCCAGGGGGGACTGAAGTTCTGGCAGGACGTGCCGGGCAAGGCGCTCGGCTTCTATCCCGGCGCGGCGGTGTTCACGGAGACGTCTCCCGAGCTGCTGGGCGTGGGGTACATCATCGGCCCGCAGATCGCGGGCTATCTGTTCGCGGGCGGTTGCTTCGCATATCTCGTGCTGGCACCGGCCATCAAGCTCGTCGGATCGGGCCTGACCGAGCCGTTCGGGTTTCCCGCGGTGAAGCTGATCCGTGACATGAGTCCAGGGGAAATCCGCGCGAGTTTCGTGTTCTACATCGGTGCGGGGGCGGTCGCCTCGGCCGGCATCATCGCGCTCGCGCGCTCGCTGCCGACGATCGCGAGCTCCTTTGCGTCGAGCCTCAAAGACTTACGGGAGTCGCGCATGGGGCAGGCCATTACCCGCCTCCGGACGGAAGACGATCTCCCCATCTCGCTCACGGTCGGCGGCTCGATTGCCCTCGCCATCGTGCTCGCACTGCTCCCGCAGGTCGGCGTCAACCTGCTCGGCGCCGTGCTGATCGTGATCTTCGGATTCTTCTTTGCCACGGTATCGTCGCGCATCACGGGGCAAATCGGCTCCTCGGCAAATCCGATCTCCGGCATGACGATCGCCGCGCTGCTCGGCACCTGCCTGATCTTCGTGGCGATCGGTTGGACCGGAGTGGATCACCGGGTGCAGGCGATCTCGATCGCGGCCGTGGTCGCGGTGGCGACCGCCAATGCCGGAAATACGTCCCAGGACCTGAAGACCGGTTTCCTCGTCGGCTCCACGCCACGCCGCCAGCAGATCGCGATCCTGGTCGGCGCCCTCGGCTCGGCGGTGGTCGTCGGGTGGACCCTCACGTTGCTCAACCGCGCGTACACGTACCCCGTGCCCGAGACCCACTCCGCCTTCAGCGCGGCGGCCCTCGCGCCATCCGCGGGCGGACGCGCGTCCGTCGAGGTCCGGCCCGAGACCATGTCGGGCTTCCGGATCGCGGGGACCGACTCCATGGACCGCGCGACGTATCAGGTCGTCCGCGTGTACGTGATCACCGAAGGCGTGGCCGCCGGAAAGTACCTGATGGATCCCAACACCCACGAGCTCCGCTACGTGCTCGACCCGGGTATCGGCGGCCGGATCCACGACTACCACGGCAAGGGGATTCCGCGACTCGATTCGCCCAAGGCGACGATCATGGCGCTCATCACGGACGGCATCCTCACCCACAAGCTGCCCTGGGTCCTGGTGCTGCTCGGCGTGTTCCTCACGATCGCGATCGAGCTGATGGGTGTGCAGGCCCTGCCGGTGGCGGTGGGCGTGTACCTGCCGATTTCGACGTCTTCGGCGATGTTCGCGGGCGGCTTGATCCGTTGGCTGATCGAGCGCCGCGCGCAGACCGGCCAGCGATCGATCGCCGAGGTGGAGTCCGGCCCGGGCGTGCTGTTCTCGAGCGGCCTCATCGCCGGTGGCGCGATCTGCGGCATCGTGCTCGCGGCCATCGCCGGCGTCCTCGGCTCCGCGGACGCATTGGCCGAGAAGGTCCCGATCTTCCACGCGCTGGGGAGTCTGTCCCAATCGAGCCTCATCGCCTACGTACTGTTCGGGGCCCTCGGCGTTCTGCTCTACCGGATCGCCCTCCGGCCGCAGTGATAGCCCGCGCGTGTGGGGGCCCCGCGACTGGTCGAGGCCCTACATTTCGACATGCGCGTCGTGTCGCTGCTGCCGGCGGCCACCGAAATCGTCGCCGCCCTGGGGGCACAGGGTCACCTGGTCGGCGTCTCGCACGAGTGCGACTTCCCGCCCGGCGTACGCTCGCTGCCCCGCGTCACCGGCACGGCCGTCGACCCTGCGCTCCCCTCGGGCGCGATCGATCGCGCCATGGCGGAGGCCAAGCGTGCTGGCACTTCCCCGATCACCGTAGACGTGAAGCTGATGGCGCAACTGCGCCCGGACGTGTTAATCGGGCAGTCGGTATGCGAGGTATGCGCGGTGGGCGAAGGGGAGCTCGCCCGCGTGGTTGCGGCGCTGATGCCGACACCCTGGGTCGTGACGCTGCACGCCCACACCCTCGAGGGGGCGTTCCACGATATCGCCAAGGTCGGCGAGGCGTTGGAGCTGCGGGACGAGGCAGAGGAGCTCGTGCATGGGTTACGGTACCGGCTACGGCGGCTCGGAAGACGAGAGCACGAATCGCGCATTCTAGGGGCGCAGCATGCTGCGCCCCCACGGAAACCCCGCGTCCTTGTGCTGGAATGGTTGGATCCGCCGTACGTCGCCGGGCACTGGGTGCCGGAGCTCGTCGCGCTCGCGGGCGGCGAGGACGTCGGGGGCACGGCGGGCGAGGCATCTCGCGCGCGTCCGTGGCGCGAGCTGGCGGCGCTCGCACCCGATTTGGTGGTCGTCGCCCTGTGCGGGTTCGACGTGGAGCGCGCCCGGTCGGAGCTCGGGACCCTCAGGGACGCGGACGCGGCATCCCTCCTGGGGCGGCGCACCGAGGTGATCGACGGCAATGCCTACACGTCCCGCCCGGGACCACGTTTGGTCGACGCGGCCGAGCTGCTGTCGCGGTTGATGGTCCGTTGACACTCGCCGTAACTTTCCCATGATCGTCGCGTTCGCTATTGGTCTGGCGGTCGTCGCCGCTCCCTTCGCCCAGCAGCCGTCGGACACCCTCCGGCTGTTCGCGGTTGGAGATATCAACCTCGGCCGGGGCGTCGCAAAGGACCGACTCTTGAAGGGCGACACGGCGTATTCGTTCCTCGCCTTTCACGACTCCCTGGCCGCCGCGGACATCACGTTCGGGAATTTGGAGAGCCCGATCGCGCCCGACTCGAGCCCGGAGCCCGATTCGGCTGGCGTGTTCGCCGCCCCACCGGCCGCGGCGGCGGCGCTCGCCCGCGCCGGCTTCGACATCGTGAGCACGGCGAACAATCACGCGTGGGACGCCGGGCGCCCCGCCGTCGAGGAGACGATGCGGCAGCTCAGCCGCGCGGGGGTCCGTTTCGTGGGCTCGGGGTTCGGGCGCGACATGGCGGAGCAGCCGGTGATCCTCGAGCGGCGCGGCTGGCGGGTGGCGTTCTTCGCGATCACGCGGGCGTGGAATCCCGCGCCGTACACGTTCTACAAGCATGCGGGCGCCGATTGGATCGCCTGGGGCGA
>DASQIB010000272.1:0-4617 GCA_035631795.1 Gemmatimonadales bacterium
CCGAGAAATCCGTACAGGACGCCGCGCGGGACGTCGAGTGAGATACCGTCCACGGCCACGAAGCTGCCGTAGTGCTTGGTCAGGCTCTCCAGTCGGATCATAGCACCTCGAGCTTGAGGCTCCCGGTGAGCGGGAGCAGCTCCATTTGCCGAGCCAATCCGCCGGTCGTCACGCGCAGGTGCGCGGCATCCGCCGGGAATTGATCGAACGTCGGGTCGACCGCCACCCAGTCACCGAGGTACACCTCCGCCCACGCGTGATAGTAAAAGCGGCCGCCCGCGTAGAGGAGTCCGGCCGCGGTCCGGGCGGGAATGCCGGCGGCGCGCGCGAGTGCGACGTACAGTACGACGTGCTCGTTGCAGTCCCCGCGGCGCTGCCCGAGAACCTGCACCGCGCCGGGGACGCCGACGCCGGCCTGCCGCGTCACCTGACGGGCCACCCAGCCGGCGATCAGTCGCGCGGCGCGCCCGGGGTCCCGCTCCGCGCCCACGATCTCACGAGCCTGCGCCCGCACGCGTGGGTCGTCGCTCTGGATCAATGGCTCCGCCGCGAGCGCGGCCCCGAAGGTCGTGTCCCGCGCCGGCAGCGTGTAGTGGGCCGTGAGCCGGGCACCACCGTCGGCGCGCACCTCGAGCGTGTCGCTTGTCAGACGCTGGCGACCGCCCCCCCCCTCGAATCGGAATCCCGCGAGGGTGACGCCGGACAGGCGCAGGCGCAGGGTGGCGAGCGGCCGGCGCGGCGGCGGCGCACCCGCGGCGATCACCGTGGTGGGGACGACGCTCCCGGGAGGTGGTGAGGCGCTCGCCCGGGTCGCCTCGACTGTGTCCCGGTGCCGGAAGTTCTCGAAGGCGAGCTCGAACGCCGAGCGCTCCATCAGGAAGCCCGCGGGAGTCTCGGCCCGCACCACCCGTCCCTGTCCGTCGATCCAGGCCTGGGTCGTCACATCCCCCTCCGCCTGCGTGATCAGGAACGCGCGCACCGTGTCGAACCGTACCGGGATCCACGCCTTGGCGGTCGAGTCGTACCCAGCGCTATCCGCCACCACGAACGTGGACTCGTGCGCCACGGCGACCCGCACCGATCGCTCGGCCAAGAGCATCGGGTCGAATATGGTGGTCGCGTACGAGCCGCCGGGCTTCAGCTCGCCGCCGAACGCCAGTCGCAGCGGTAGGACGGTCGGCAGCAGGATCGGGTGGCCGAGCGGGAGGCGCGTGGTGGAGGAGTCCGTGGGCTGGGAGATCGTGATCGTCAGCGACGTGTCGTCGTTCACGAGCCCACCGACCGCAAAGCGCCCTGGATCGCCGTCGAACTTCGCGTCGAGGCTCTCGAGTCGCAGCCCGCGCGACAGCACGGCCCGGCTGAGGGCGGCGGTGCGGCGTAAGGCGCCGGCGGCGGGATAGCGCAGCACGAGGATGTCGGTGAGCCGAATGGTGGTGGGCGTGGTGTCGATCGTGGACGACGCGAATCCGACCTGCTGACCCCCCACCTGGAGACGGTAGTATGAAGCGCCCGGCGGGACGCTCAGCGCCGCCTCGGCGAGGCGTGCCGCGGCGGGACGGAACACCTGACGTTTGACCCACCAGCCCAAGGTCAGTACCCATGCGCCGAGGATCGCCACGGCCAGCGTGCGGCGCGTCATGCGTCGCCTCGGCGAAGCGCCGCTTCAAACGTGTCGCGGTCCGCTGGGGTCTCCACGACGATGGATACGCTTCCGGGAAACGTGGCGCTGCCGAGGTGCGCCTTGAGGATTGGCACCATGATGTCTGCGGCGTCCTCGATCGACAAGTTGCCGGCGCCCGTGCCGAGCGGCGGTGCGGTCACGCTCGAAAACTCCCACTCCTGTGCCTGTTGCAAGGTCGAGCGCCACGCGCGGGCGACGCCGTCCCGCGTCACGGGCTCCGTGTCGCTCTGGATCACCGCATGGATCACGAATTCGGCCGGCAGGTCGCCCCCGCCGGCCGTGACGACCGCCGCGCCTACCGCCAGCTCCTTCTGGAGCCGCAGGCGATCCGCAAAGCCCGGGCCGGCGACGGTTTCGAGTCGCCGGACGGCCGGCGTCGTGGGGGTGAGACGCGTCGTCGCGGGGCGCACGACCGCGTCCGCGGCGAGGAACGCGAGATCGTCCACGACCACGCGGATCACCTGCCGGTGGCCTCCCGCGAGCGGCGGTACATCCGCGTGGCCTCGTCGGGGCGATTGAGCCGGTCGAGCACAATCCCGAGGCCGTAGAGTGCCTTGACGTTGGACGGTTCGAGCTCGACCGCGCGCTCGTACGCTGTGCGCGCGCCGTCGAGATCGTCCACGTGATTCAGGGCCTCGCCGAGGTAGTACCACGCGCTGGCGCGCCCAGCGTCGACCTGCGCCGCCTGACGCAGACGCGGGATTGCTTCGGCCCATAGTCCCTTGCGCGACAGGAGAACGCCGAGTCCCGTCAGGGCTTCGCCGTGTGCGGGATTCTGCCGCAGGGCGTGCTCGAAATCCCGGCGCGCAGCGCTGTAATGCGCGGCGGCGGCGAGCGCGATCGCTCGCTGGACCAGGAACGCCACGTTGTCCGGATCCGAGGCGAGCAAGTCGTCGAGCGTCAGCGCGGCGGGCTGGGCTGGCTGGTCCGCCGGCGGTTCCGTTCCGACGGAAGAGGTCAAAACGGGAATCGGGATCGGCAGCTCGGCAGTGACCGGGGGAGGCAATCCCGCGCGGGCTACGTCCGCCGGCGAGGCGATCGTACTGGTATCGGTCAGCGACTCCGCTTCCTCGATCAGCTCGGCCGCTACCCGGGCCCGCTCGGCCGCCGATTGCCACCGGGGCTCCCGTTTGCGAATCACCCGAGCACCTCACTCGTCAGCCAGGAGAGGTACAGATCGAGCCCGCGCTCCACCGGCATCGCGAGCAGCTCGGGCACCTGATAGGGGTGACGCTCCCGCACGGCACCGCACAGGGCGTCCCATTTGGAGTCGTCGGTCTTCAACAGAACCACCACTTCGGCCTCCTCCGTCACCGCTCCCTCCCAGCGGTAAATGGAGCGGGCGCCTGGAATGAGCGTGCCGCAAGCTATCAACCGCGCTTCAAGAAGTGCTGTGACGAGCGTCCGGGCCTCGGCTTCGGTCGCGAGCGTCGTCAGCGCCACCAGCGCGGTTTCCGCCATGGGGAGGGCTAACGTAGGGAAGGGAGAGGAGTTAAGCAAGAAGGGGAGGGGAGGTTTGGGAGGTGGGAGGAGGTTAGAGGAGGTTGGTTCGCCGCGGAGCAACCTCCCCCGTCCTCCCCGACCTCCCGAACCTCCTCCGTCCTCCTAGGAGAGTTGACCGGGAACCCGTCAGCCTTCTAGCCTACGAGTCTATGTCCAGCGATGCGTTGATCGTTCGGGGCGCCCGCGAGCACAACCTCAAGGACATCACCGTCGAAATCCCCCGGGATAGCCTGACGGTCATCACGGGCCTCTCCGGATCGGGGAAATCCTCGCTCGCCTTCGATACGATCTACGCCGAGGGGCAGCGCCGCTACGTCGAGTCACTCTCCGCCTACGCCCGGCAGTTCCTCGGATTGATGGAGAAGCCGGATGTAGATGCAATCGAGGGGCTGTCCCCCGCGATCTCGATCGAGCAGAAGTCGGCCGGTCACAATCCTCGGTCCACCGTCGGCACGATTACCGAGGTCTACGACTACCTGCGGCTCCTCTGGGCCCGGCTCGGCACACCGCATTGCCCCAAGGACGGCTCGCCCATCGAGCGGCAGACGGCGTCGCAGATCACCGATCTCGTGATGGCATGGCCGGAGGGCACGAAACTCGAGGTGCTCGCGCCGCTCGTGCGCGGACGCAAGGGCGAGTTTCGCGACGTCTTCGAGGCCGCACGCAAGCAGGGGTTCGTGCGTGTGCGGGTGGACGGCGAGACGTACGACCTGGCGCAGGCGCCGAAGCTCAATCGGCGCCAGAACCACGAGATCGCCGTCGTGGTCGATCGGCTGGTGGTGCGCCGGGCGGACCGGGCGCGGCTCGCCGATTCGATCGAAACGGCCCTCAAGGCCGCGGACGGCACGGTGGAAGTGGTGCAGCATCGCATGGGGAGCCGTCCGGCGTCCACGCTCTTCTCGGAGCGATACGCGTGCCCGACGTGCGGCCTGTCGCTCCCCGAGCTGGAGCCACGCCAGTTCTCGTTCAACTCGCCGTTCGGCGCATGCCCCGATTGCTCCGGGCTGGGAACGCGTCGCGAGGTGAGCGCCGAGCTGGTCTTGGGCGATCCCTCGCTGTCGATTCTCGAGGGTGTGATCCTGCCGTGGGGCGAGCCGAGCGGGTACGTGCGGAAGGTGATCCTGCCGAGCCTGGCACGCACCTTCAAGTTCGACTTGAACAGCCCATGGAAGGATCTCCCGCCGCCGGTGAAGAAGGTGGTACTCTCGGGCGCCCCGGGGAAGAAGCTCACCTTTCAGTACGACAGCGAAAAGTGGCACGGGCAGTACGAGTCCGGGTGGGACGGTGTCCTCAAGCATGTCGAGCGCCGCTACCGCGAGACCGCGTCGGACAGCGTCCGCGAGCAGCTCGAGGAGTACATGATCGAGCAGCCCTGCCCGACGTGCGGCGGCAAGCGGCTCCGGCCCGAGAGCCTGTCGGTCCTCGTGCACGGC
>DASQIB010000273.1:0-4847 GCA_035631795.1 Gemmatimonadales bacterium
AGTTTCGGCCCAAGCGTGATCGGCTCGCCCACGCACACGGGCACGGTGCGGCGAAACGGCAAGCGATGGCCGAGCAACCGGCGCAGCGCGGGTCGGACGAACAGCTCGAACGTGACCATGACGCTCACGGGGTTGCCCGGCAAGCCGATCCACGGCTTGCCGTGCAATGCCCCGAATCCGACCGGAGCACCCGGCCGCATCGCGATGCGCCACAGCTTGATCTCTCCGCCGAGCTCGGTCAGCACGTCGCGCACCAGATCGTGCTCCCCGACGCTCACACCCGCGGTCGTGACGAGGAGATCCGTCCCGCGCGCGGCGGCGAGTCGCTCGCGGAGGCTCTCCTGGGTATCGCGGGCCAGTCCGAGCTCCACGGGAATGCCGCCCGTCCGGCGAATGAGCGCACCGAGCGTGTAGGAGTTCGAGGTCGCCACCTTCCGTCCGGACAGGATCTCGTCCGCCCGATCCAGGTCGACGATCTCGTCGCCCGACCCCATGAACGCGACGCGGGGAGCCGCGTGTACCAGCGGGCTGCCGTGGGCGATGGACGCGAGCACACCGAGCTGCGCCGGGCCGAGCGGCGTACCGGCGGCGAGCACCACTGTGCCCTTCCGGATGTCCTCGCCCCGGTGGCGCACGTTCTTTCGGGCGTCGCGTCCCCGCACGATCGTCACGCGTCCGGGAGGACCTGGCTCGGTGTCCTCCTGACGTACGACGGTATCGGCCCCGGCGGGCAGCGGTGCACCCGTGAAAATACGGGTGACCTCGCCAGGACCGATCGGTTTGGTGGGGAATTGACCGGCGGCCACCGACTCGACCACCGTGAGCGTGATCGTGCCGTTGGGCCCTTCCGCCGCCCGCTCGATGTCGGCTGCGCGCGCCGCGTAGCCGTCCATCGCGGAATTGTCCCAGCCGGGCAGGTCGATGGGGCTCGATACATCCTCGGCGAGCACCATGTCCAGCGCCTCCCGGAGCGGCCGGCGCGCCGGGGGGAGCGGTGCCAGGTGCTCGAGGATCTGCCGCGCCGCTTCCGTCGGGGTGAGCATGGTCAGGGCGGCAGGATCTTGGCGCGGTCCCATGCGATGTTCGCGAGCGTGACCAGCCAGGCGGTGTCCGAGAACCGGAAGACCGGAACGTCGTCGGCCCGAAGGGCGGGGTGATCCGTGAGCAGCGCGATCCAGTCGCTCGCGTTGGGTGCCGCCGGGTCGAAAAGCGGCTCGGGGCCCGCCGCCAGTCGGTAGACTTCGATCTTGGGCAGGGGTGCCGTCTTGAAGCCTTCGACCAGCACGATATCGGCCCCCTGGAGGTAGCGCCGGGCCAGGATGATCGGATCGGACTCATGGTCCGTTTTCTCCCACAGCACGCGCTGGCCGGGACCTTCCATGAGGACGCGCTCCGCGCGCCCCTCGTGCCAATGGCGCCAGGAGTCCTTGCCGCGCTGGTCGGTGTCGGCGGGGTGTGTGCCGTGCTTGATCGTCATCACCCGAAACTTGCGGCGTGCCAGCTCGGCGGCGAGCGCCACGAGCAGCGTAGTCTTGCCGGCGTTTTTCCGCCCGATGATGGACATCATCCGCGTCGCCGCCACGCCGCCTCCGCCTGCTCCAGGTCCGCCGGAGTGTTCACGTTGAAAAACAGCTCATCGGGGTCACCAAATACCCGGACGCGCTCGAGGGGTAGTGTACCGACCTTCACATCGGCGTGGAAGCCGATGGCCCGCAGATCACCACGCTCGAGCTGCCGCTCGATGGCGGGGCCGCATGCGGGGCCGTACACGGCGCATAGGGGCTCGACGCCCCGGCGCCCGTCACTCTCGGGGAGAAAGGCGTCCCACCCTCCGCTCGCCGCCTCTTTCACGAGAGTGTCGAGTAAGTCCGCGGTCAGAAACGGCATGTCCCACGCGACACACAGGACGGGTCCCGCACCGGACACCACGGCGGTGTAGATGCCGCCCAGGCTGCCGGAGTCCCGACGCACATCGGGAACGGTCCGGAGGTCGGGTCGCCAGCGATCGGCGTCCGGCGCGTTCGCCACGAGCAGTGGAGGACTGCCCGTCACCGCGGCGACCACGTCGACCACGCGGTCGAGGATCCGCCGGCCGCCGAGCTCCACCAGTCCCTTGGGACGCCCACCGTAGCGGCGGGCGGCACCGCCCGCGAGCACGGCACCGCGCACGCTCACCCGCCGAGCGCCTGGTGATCCACCATCAAACAGCGGTCCATCACGAAGGGGATGCGGGCCGTCTGCGCCCGCTGCGCAGCCACCGGGTCCACGACCCCCATCTGCAGCCAGATCAGGCGGGGCGGAGGCCGAAGCCGGATCGCTTCGTCGACGATCGGGCCCGCGAACTGACTGCGCCGGAACACGTCCACGATGTCGATGGTGTGATCCGTCGCGGCCGCTGTGAGCGTGGGGTAGCTCCGCTCGCCGAGGATCGTGTCGTGGTGCGGGTTCACAGGTACGATGCGGTAGCCCGCATCTCGGAGGTAGGTCGCTACACCGTGGCTCGGCCGTTCCGGTGAAGGCGAGAGGCCTACCACCGCGATCGTCCGCGCCGAACCGAGAATGCCCCGAAGCTGCTCGGCCGTCACGCGTCCGGCCGGTGGACATGCGGGGTGCCGCTCACCGCCCGTCCCACCAGCACGACGCCCGAGCGGCGGCCGATCGCGAGGGCGAGCGTCGACGGCACACTCGGCGTCGCGATGTACGCGAGCCCAGCACGCGCGGCCTTGTACGCCAGCTCGGCGGAGATGCGGCCGGTGACGAGCAGCCCGCGTCCCACGATCGGCTCGCGCGCGATGACCGCCGCGCCGATCACCTTGTCCACCGCATTGTGACGCCCGATGTCTTCCGCGTGAAACAGCAGCCGCTCGTTGTCGGTGAGCGCCGCCGCGTGGATGCCGCCGGTCTCGTTGTATCGCTCCCCACGGCCGAACAGCTCCTTGAAAAGCACGCGCATCCGCTCTGCCATCGGTGGCTCGCCCCGCGCGGGTACGCGGCCATGCGCGACCGCGTTGGGATCGGCGAGGAACGTCGAGACCGCGCCGCATCCCGAGGCGAGCACCCGCCGGCGGTTCTCGCCCTTCACGGCCGCCAGACGCTCGGGTTTGATGTCGGCCCAGAAGCCGAGATCGGTCGCGCACGGGCGCAACTTCACGAGATCGTCGAGGCTCTCGATGTAGCCCTCGCCGTGGAGCCAACCCGTGGCCAGCTCCTCGAGCTGGTCGGGCGTACACATCCACGTCACGGCCGGCTCTCCGTTCACCTCGAGCCAGACCGGGACTTCTTCGACGGCGGCGGACTCGGCCAGCATCCGGCCACGACGGCTTCCGGGTTCAGGCTTCACCGAAGTATTCCGAATAGATGTGCTGCCCCTCCTGCACCCGTACGGCATGCAACTGGACGCCCGGCGGGAGCCGCTTGGCGATCCGCTCCCACACGTAGACCGTGAGCGCTTCGCCCGTCGCGAGCCGCTGTCCGTCGGCAAACTCGGGCGCCGCGGCGTTGATGCTCTTGCCGTCGAACCGTCGCACGACCTCCTCGGCGAGTAGGGTGTCGAGCTGCTGCAGGCGCATCACCCCTCCCGCTTCGGCTTGAAGCGGCCCCTTGACCGTGACCCGGCATTGATAGCGGTGCCCGTGGTCGGTGGCCGCCCGCGCGAACTCCGCCGCATTGCGCTCGTCGCTCCAATCGGCGCGCCGAATGCGGTGCGTCGCGCTAAACTCAACGATGCGTGTAAGATAGCAGATGGGCATGCTCAGAACACGCGCACGGCGCTTGCCTTGAAGGAGAAGACGACCGGAGCGCCCGGCACGAGACCCAGATCCCGCACCGCCTCTTCGGTAATCACCGCCACCAACTCCACACCGACATCCGCGGCGACATGAACCACGCCCGGCCGAGGATGGCTGAGCCGCGTGACGCGTCCCGAGAAGACGTTGCGCGCGGAAGACGCGAGCGGCTCTCGGCTCACGAAGATATCCGTGGGTGGTATCGCGAGGATGGCCGGTCCAGTCTTATCGGTGGTGGTGGCGACCTCGATCGAGCCCACGCACACGTGCTTGAGACCCGCGAAGCTCTCGACCGGCGGGAGGTCGACGCGGAACAGATTTTCCGGAGTGACGGGCGCGAGCTTCCCGTCCGCGAGGGCACGCACATCGTCCGCCCAGCGATACGCGTCTTCGAGCTGGTGCGACGCGAGACAAATGGCGAGCGGGCGACGCGCGCGCTCCTCTGCCAAAGCGCGATACAACGTCTGGGCCGCGGCACGATCGGCCGAGCTCGTGGGCTCGTCCAGCAGCAGCACATCGGGCTCGATCGCGAGCGCCCGCGCGACAGCGACGCGCTGCACCTCGCCGTCGGACAGCTCATGCCGGCGACGCGCGAGCAGCTGGGCGACGCCGAGCCGGCCCGCCACGTCGTCTATCAGCTTGTTCGCCGCGGTGCGTCCGTTCCCCCGCAATCGTAAACCGAACTCCAGGTTCTCCCGCACTGTACCGCGGAACAACACCGGCCGTTGTTCCACGAGCGTGACCCGCCGGCGCGCCGCGGGCCCGGTCGCCCGCGCGCCGTCGAGTCGCACCTCACCCCGCGTCGGTCGCTCGACCAGCGCGAGCAGCCGCAGCAGGGTGCTTTTGCCCGATCCGTTCGGGCCCACGATCGCGATCGCGGTGCCGGGCGGGACCTGGAACCGCTCGAGGTCGAGCACGACGCGACCCTCGTAGCGATGCGTGACGCCCACCAGCTCAAGCACGACCCACCGTTCCTCGACCCTGGAGGGCCTGCAACGCGACGTTCACGAGCAGCGCGAGGAGCAGCAGGATGATCCCCAGCGCGAGCGCAAGACCGAAGTC
>DASQIB010000274.1:0-5099 GCA_035631795.1 Gemmatimonadales bacterium
AAGCTCGGCGATGAAGTCAAACGGGACGAGCCGCTGTTCGAGATCTCGACCGACAAGGTGGACGCCGAGATTCCCGCGCCCACGGCCGGAGTGCTGGCGGAGATCAAGGTGCAGGAGGGCCAGACCGTTCCGGTCCAGACGCTCGTGGCGGTGATCGAAACCGACAAGAGCGCGGCGTCAACCGCAGCCCCCGTCGCAGCAGCTCAGCGGGCACCCGCTGCTCCGGGGGCTGTGGTCGCCACCGCGGCGAAGCCCACTCCAACACCGGTGGCAACCTCTCCCGTCCTCACTTCTCCGTCCTCCCCCGTTCCCCCGAAGGGGGACGGCGGCGTCGAGACCGCGGAGGAGCGTCTGCGCCGCAAATCCACGCCCCTGGTCCGCAAGATCGCCGCCGAGCATCAGGTCGACATCTCCGGGATTCCCGGCACCGGCTTCGCCGGCCGCGTGACCAAGCAAGACATTCTCGGATTCATCGAGCGCGGCGTGCCGGCACCGACTGCTCCCGGCTCCCGGCTCCCCGCTCCCGCGCTGTCGGGCCCCGTCGTGCATCCCGTCGTCGAGCCCTGGCCGGGCGACCGCGTCGAGCCGTTCTCGAAAATCCGCAAGATCACCGCGGATCACATGATCCTGTCACGGCGCACGTCGGCGCACGTGACGAGCTTCTTCGAGATCGATTACAGCCGGGTGGCGGAGCTGCGCCGCAAGCACAAGGCGGGCTACGCCGAGCGCGGCGTGAATCTCACCTACCTCGCGTTCATCGCGAAGACGGCGGCCGAAAATCTCCGGAAGCATCCGGTGGTGAATGCCGCCGTATCGGGTGACAACATCATCTACCGCCGCGACGTGAACATCGGGATCGCCGTCGCGCTCGACTGGGGGCTCATCGTGCCGGTCGTGAAGCGCGCGGACGAACTCTCGCTCGCAGGGCTGGCGCGGACCATCAACGATCTCGGCGAGCGGGCACGCAGCAAGAAGCTGTCCCCCGACGAGATTCAGCGGGGCACGTTCACGATCACCAACCCCGGGGTCTTCGGATCGTACGCGGGGGCGCCGATCATCAACCAGCCGCAGGTCGCGATCCTTGGCGTCGGTGCGATCGAAAAGCGGCCCAAGGTCGTGACGCTTCCCGACGGCACCGACACGATCGCGATCCGGACGATGGGAATGCTCTCCATGTCGTACGACCACCGCGTCGTGGATGGTGCCGACGCCGATCGGTTCCTCGCAGACGTGAAGCGCGCGCTCGAGGACTTCCCCGAGGGAGCGATCTAGCCATGCCCAAGGTGCTCACGGCGGCCCGCGTACGGGTGCCGCCGACGAACGAGGCCGACTACCTCGCCACGCTGCGGGAGCTGTGCCAGTTCGCGGAGGCGCGAGGCCAGCGCATCTGGATCTTCCGGAACGCAAAGGACCCCCAGCTCTTCACCGAGTTCTCGGAGAGCCAGACCGAAATGTCGCACCGGGCCCAGGCGTCGCGGTTACCGGAGGAGATCAAGCTCGAGCGACGGCTCCAGAGTCTCGGCACGTACGCCCCGGATGCGTGGGAGCTGTGGACCGAAGTGTCACTCGAGGCGGGCAGCGAGGCGTAACACGCGCGGAACAGGGAGAGGAACAATGGCGGGGCGGACGATTCTCGTGGACGGGGCACCCTGGAGGGTGTACCCCTCCGGGCGCGTCACGGTGTACGGCCGGGATCAATTCGGCCTGGTGTTCGAGCAGGGCGCCGGCCCCGACCGGCGGCGCCGCTTCACGAGGTACTCGCCCGTCGGGAATCGCAGCCCGGACGCGGCGCTCGCGGAGATGTCCGACCGGGACCTCGCGCAGCTGTTCCACGAGTCCCAGCCGGCGTGGACGGCGCCGGAGGGCGCGTACGGCGCGCGTTGATCTGCATTGCCATTCGACGGCGTCGGACGGCGAGTACCCGCCCGCCGAGGTCGCGCGACGGGCCCGGGCCGCCGGGCTCACCGCCATCGCGCTCACTGATCACGATACGACCGCCGGGGTGCCCGAGGCTGCGCGCGCGGGGGAGGCGCTGGGTGTGCGGGTCGTGTCGGGGGCCGAGTTCAGCGTGCGGGCGCCGTGGGGCGAGCTGCACCTCCTGGGCTATTTCCTCCCGACGGCGTCGGCGCGCCTGGAGGAATTCCTGACCGGGACACGCGCGGCGCGGCGGCGCCGCGCCGAGCAGATCGTGGACAACCTGCGGCGCCTCGGTATCGACATCGAGCTCGAGGATGTCGAGCGGGCGGCGGATGGCGGCGCCATCGGGCGCCCGCACGTGGCCCGGGCCCTCATCGAGCAGGGGGTGACCGCCGACATGAACGAGGCCTTCGCGCGATACCTGGGGCGTGGCCGGCCCGCCTACGTCGAAAAGCCACTCCCGACGCTGCAGCAGGTCGCGACCCTCGTGCACGACGTCGGCGGCATCGTCGTCGCGGCGCACCTGGGCGACCACGGGACCGAGGCGCAAGTTCGCCAGTTTCAGTCGCAGGGTCTCGATGGCCTCGAGGTGCGGCATCCGAGCCACTCGCCAGGGACCGAGCGACGTCTCACGTCGATCGCGGGACGCCTGGGGCTCGGTATCAGCGGCGGCTCGGACTGGCACGGCGATGCGGAGCTCGGAGACTCCCACGCGCCGCTCGGCGGCTTGGAAATTCCGATGGAATGGCTCGAGCAGCTCGAGCAGCGTCGCGCGACCGTGTCACGCGAAACCGTCACACCGAATCGGGAGGGAAGCCCCTCATGAGCGATCTGTTGGAGATCGGCAGCAAGGCACCCGGTTTCAGCGCTCAGGCATCGGATGGTAAGACGTACCGTCTCGCGGACCTGTTGAAGACGACCGCGGTGGCCCTCGTGTTTTATCCGGGCAACAACACGCCTGGGTGAAACCGCCAACTCTCCGCCGTGCGCGACGAGATAGCCAAGTTCCAGCGAGCGGGCATCCAGCCCTTCGGCGTCAACCCGGCGGGCATCGAGAGCCATGCCGGCTATGTGCGGAAGTTCAACTTCAACTTTCCTCTGCTCTCCGATCTGGACCGTGCGATCGCGCGGGCCTACCACGCCCTCAAGGACGACGACCGGGGCATCCAACGCTCCGTGTACGTCGTGGATCGCGACGGCACGGTCGCGTTCGCGCGGCGCGGCGCGCCACCCGTCGACGAGATCGTCGCCCGTGCCCCCTGACTTTCACGGCAAGGTCGCGCTCGTCACCGGCGTGGGGCGCGTGGGTCAGATCGGACATGCCGTCGCCAGCGGGTTGGGGCGGGCAGGCGCGCAGCTGGTGATCGCGGACATGAACGCGGCGGGACTCGCGGACCGGGCGAAGGAATTCGGGTCGGAAGGCTTTGTCGTTCATCCGGTCGCGGGTGACCTCACCACGCCGGAGGCGGCCCGGCGCGCGGTGGCCGCCGCGGGAGAGCGCTACGGCGGGCTCGACGTGGTGGTCAACGTCGCGGGCGGGCTGGTGAGCTATGGGCCCGTCACCGATCTCACGCCCGATCGCCTGGAGCGCGAGCTGGCGATCAACGTGAAGACCACATTCTATGTGTCCCAGGCCGCGATCCCGGCGCTGCGCGCCCGGGGCGGTGGCGCGATCGTGAACTTTGCCTCCGTGGCGGTCGTCAAGCCACAGACCCAGATGGCCGCGTACACGGCCGCCAAGGCGGCCGTCGCGGGGCTCACGCGCGCCTTGGCGCGCGAGCTGCGGGACGATCACATCCGCGTCAACGCGGTGGCGCCGGGAACCATGAAGACCGGCGATAACCTCGCCCAGATGCAGGGCGCGAACGTCCGGTGGGTGGAGCTCGACGAGCTCGTGGCGGCGGTCCTGTATCTCGCGAGCGACGAGTCGCGGGCCGTCAGCGGGGAGGTGCTTCCCGTGACCGGGGGCGATGTCTAACGCGGCGCGGGCCGATTGCGTCGTGATGCGCGACGTCGTCATCGTCGGAGGCGGCTGCTACGGGACCTTCTACGCGGCGCAGCTCGCCAAGGCGCGCGGCCGGGCCAAGGCGCGATATCGCCGAGTGATCGTCGTCGATCGCGATGCGGATTGCCGCGCCCGGCGCGAGCTGGGCGAGGCAGCCGACCGCACCTTCGTCACGCGCGACTGGACGGCGTTCTTCCACGAGTTTCTGGCGGGGCGTGGTGGCGCGGGCGACTACATCGTGCCCTCTCCGCACATGCCGCACCTCATGTTCGAGTGGGTGCTCACGCGCGCGCGCGAGCGCTGGCCTGAGCGCGGCATCTCCGTGGCGCCGGTGCCGGGGACACTCGACACGCCGTACGATCGTACGGCCGCCCCGCCCGACGGTACCCGCTTTGTGTCGTTCGCCGACTGGATCTGTCCGACGCACTGCATCGAGCCCGCCATCTGTCCCGCGATCGGGAGCGAGCGGACGTGGGAGATGGGCGATGCCGTCCGTGGCCTCGCCGATCGACTGCGGGCAGCGGGTCAGGACGTCGTCGGCCCGGCCTTATTCGTATGCCGTCATCACGTCTTTGGCGTCGGGACGTTCGCCGTCGACGCGGTGCTCGAGGGCGACGCATTGGTCCGCAAGGCGGGCGAGAGCGGGACCGCCGTGTCGGTGTTGGTGGGAACGATCAGTGCGTGTCACGGGGCGCTGAACCTGCTGCGTTTGGGGTCGGTAGAAGTCGGTAGAGGACGCTAGAGGTCGGTGACCCCCGCCGAGCGTCGAGCGACCCTCACCCGCGCCCGCGACCTGTTTAACGGCGGCGAATACTGGCTCGCGCACGAAGCGCTGGAAACCGTCTGGCGTTCTATTATTAGCCGTGGCGATGAGGACGCAGCTCGCGTGTGGCAGGGTCTGATCCAGGGCGCGGCCGCATTGCTGCACCTGAAGCGAGGCAACAAGCATGGAGTCTTGGTCGTCGGGGACGCCGCGCTCGACAAGCTCGCGGGTCCGCAGCGATCGGACATCGAGTTCGAGACGGTGAATTTCCGCCAGGCACTCGAGCGCGCGTTGACGGGTGAGGGTGATCCCCCGCGACTGGAGTTCCGCCGCACTAACGGAAAACGGACGACGGATGACGCATAACGTGAATGACAGATACGACGTGATCATCGTCGGGGCGGGGCCGGCGGG
>DASQIB010000275.1:0-10097 GCA_035631795.1 Gemmatimonadales bacterium
TCGAGCGCGCGCTTCACGTCTGCGAGGAACCGATCGGCGTCGGCACCATCCACGACGCGGTGGTCGTACGACATAGAGAGCACTCCCATCGTCCGGATCGCGATCGTGTCCGTGCCGTCGGGCAGCGTGACGACTTTGGGACGCTTCTCGATCGCGCCCACACCGAGGATCGCCACCTGCGGCTGGTTGATGATCGGCGCACCCGCGTACGATCCGAAGACCCCGGGGTTGGTGATCGTGAACGTGCCGCGCTGAATTTCGTCGGGGGACAGCTTCTTGCTGCGTGCCCGCTCGCCGAGATCGTTGATGGTTCGCGCCAGCCCCGCGAGCGACAGCTCGTCCGCGCGCTTCACGACCGGTACGATGAGCCCCCAGTCGAGGGCGACGGCGATCCCGATGTTCACGTCGCGGCGGTAGATGATGTTGTCGCCCGACACCGCGGCGTTCACCACCGGATGCTTCCGGAGATTCTCGGCCGCCGTCTTCGCGATGAACGCGAGGTAGGTGAGATTCACGCCGCGCTCGGCGTAGGCGGCCTTGTGCTTGCGGCGCAGCTCCGCGACCCGGCTGTAATCGATTTCGAAAAAGCTCGTCACGTGCGCCGACGTGCGCCGTGACAGGATCATGTGATCCGCGGTGATCTTGCGGATCTTCGAGAACGGCTCGACGCGGTCGCCCGGCCAGGGCTCGACGACCGGGTGCTCGACGGGGCCGGTTGGAGCTGGGAGCCGGGAGCCGGGAGCAGTTGGAACCGGTGCGCCGCGCTCGATGAATCCCAGTATGTCTTGCTTGGTGACCCGGCCCGCGAAACCACTCCCCGGGATCGTCGAGATATCGACTTGGTGCTCAGCCGCGATCTTGCGGACCAGGGGCGTGGACTTCCGACGCAAGCGCTCCTCCGCACTCTCGGTCCCGTCCCCGCCCCTCACCGCCGGGGCGGGAGCGGGCGGCGCTATCGGACGAGAAAGAGCGGTCTGGGGCGGCGGCGAGACCGCGGCGCCGCCGGGAGCAGCGGGTGCCCGCGGGGCTGCGGCGACGGGGGCTGCGGTTGACGCCGCGCTCTTGTCGGTTTCGATCACCGCCACGAGCGTCTGGATCGGAACGGTCTGGCCCTCCTGCACCTTGATTTCCGCCAGCACACCGGCCGTGGGCGCGGGAATCTCGGCGTCCACCTTGTCGGTCGAGATCTCGAACAGCGGCTCGTCCCGTTTGACCTCATCGCCGAGCTTCTTCAGCCATTTGCTCAACGTGCCTTCGGCGATGGACTCACCCATCTGGGGCATCAAGACATCAACGCGCGCCATACACTCTCCTCAGTACGCCGCAAGCCATCGAGCAGCCTTCACAATGTCGTCAGTCTGGGGGAGGACAAAGTCTTCCAGTGTGGGCGCGTACGGGAGCGGCACATCGTGTGCCGTGACCCGCATGATCGGGCCGTCGAGCCACGCAAAGGCTTGCTCGTTGATGCGCGCGGCGATCTCGCCCGCCACGCCGCCCGTGCGGGTGTCCTCGTGCACGATCAGCACCTTGTTCGTCTTTTGCACCGTCCGCATGATCGCCGCGTCGTCCATCGGGAGGAGGGTGCGGAGGTCGAGCACTTCTACCGCCAGGCCATCGTCCTTCGAGAGCTGCTCGGCCGCCTCGAGTGACTTCCAGACGGTGGCGCCGTACGTGACGATCGACAGGTCCTTCCCTTCGCGCGCGAGCCGCGCTTCGCCGATCGGGGTCAGGATCTCCTCGCCCTCCGGGAGCGGCTCCTTGATACGACGGTACAGCCACTTGTGCTCGAGGTAGATCACGGGGTCGTCGTCGCGGACGGCCGCCTTGATCAACCCTTTCGCGTCCCGCGCCGTGGCGGGATAGACGATCTTCAGGCCCGGCGTGTGAAAGAAGGCGGCCTCGGGGTTCTGCGAGTGAAACGGACCGCCCCGGACGTAGCCGCCGCACGGCCCGCGCACCACAATCGGTGTGGACAGGCCCGCCCGATAGCGCGCCGTCGCGACGTAGTTGGTGAGCATGTCGTACGCGCAGGAGATGAAGTCGATGAACTGCATCTCCGCCACCGGACGCATGCCCATGTGCGCGGCGCCGGCGGCGGCGCCGACGATCGCGGCCTCGGAGATCGGGGTGTCGATCACGCGCTGCTCTCCGAACTTCTTCGCGAACCCTTCGGTGACCTTGAAGGCTCCCCCGTACGCCCCTACGTCCTCGCCGAGTATGAAGACACGCGGATCGCGCTCCATCTCTTCCCAGAGCCCCTGGCGCAGTGCCTCGAGGTAGGTGACGTCGGCCATCAGACGCTCCGATACCAATGCCGGGGAGCGGCTGGCGGGTCGACGTACACACCGTCCAGCGCCGAGTCGGCCGCAGGGAGCGGCTCGTCGACGCAGGCGTCGGTCGCCGCATCGATCTCGCCCTTCACCCGCTCGTCGATTTCCTGAAGCTCGCGCGCTTCGGCCCACTCGTTTTGCACGAGCTGCTTCACGTACCGGTCGACGGGGTCGTTCTCCTTGGCCCACCAATCCAGCTCGTCCTTGGGCACATAGTGCTGGTCGTCGTGCTCGGCGTGGCCCTTGCGCCGGTAGGTCTTCACCTCGATCAGGTGCACGCCGTGGCCGCGGCGCGCGCGCTCGACCGCGAACTTGGTCGCCTCGTAGACCGCCAGTACGTCGTTGCCGTCGACCGTGGTCCCCGGGATGCCGTAGCCCTTGGCTTTCTCGGCGAGGTCCTTCACGGCGAATTGCTTTTCGGGGGGGGTCGAGTAGGCCCACCGGTTGTATTCCGCGATCACGACCAGCGGCACCTTCTGCACGGCGGCGAAGTTCAATCCCTCGTGGAAGGTGCCGGTCGACGTCGCCCCGTCGCCGATGTAGACGAGGCCGACGCGCGGCTCACCCCGCAGCTTGAATGTGAGCGCGATCCCGGCCATCACCGGGATCATGTCGCCCAGATGGGAGATCTGTCCGAGGTACCCCTGCTCCAGGTCGTTGAAATGCACGTTCAGCTCGCGACCGCGCGTTGGGCTACCGGCCTTGGCCATGTACTGGCGGAGGATCTCGATCGGCGCGGCCCCCATGACGAGCATCGAGCCCAGGTTACGGATCAGCGGCGAGAGGATGTCCTGATTCCGTCCGCGCGTGAGGGCGTACGCCGTCGCCACCGACTCCCCCTCCTGCCCCAGGGAGCGAAACAGGCCGCCGATCACCTTGCTCTGGCGGTACAGCGCCGTCAGCCGCTCCTCCAGCGTCCGCGTGAGTCGCAGGTAGCGGTAGATTTCGAGCAACTGGTCCCGGGTCAGGCCCGCCGGGGTGGGCGGCGATTGTCGGGCGGGAGCGGCGCGCGATACCATGACGTAAATTATAGCGGGCGGAGGAGCCGTATGGCGACGTTAAAGCTGCGCGTGACGGGAATGACGTGCGGTCATTGCCGACTCAAAGTCGAGCACGCGTTGAAAGGCGCGAGCGGCGTGTACTCGGCGGTGGTGGATTTGCAGGCCGGCGAAGCCGAAGTCGACTTCAACGACGACGCCGCGACGGCGCAGCAACTCATCGCGGCGGTGGAACGGGCGGGATACGGCGCGCGGGTGGCCGGCTAGTAGGCACCCCGGAGCTCGTGCGTGGGCTCCACCTGTTTGTGCACCTCCGCGAGAAACCGCTTGGCCAGTCGGTCCAACTCCGACTCCCCCACCTGATCCGTCGTCACCTCGACCAGCGTGTAGTGCCCTCCCTCCGCGCGCGCGGCGATCGTGACTTTCCCCAGCGCGCCCGCGTAGGTGCGGCGCCGGGGCGCTTCGTCCGCCGGGGCGAGTCGCGTGCCGAAGAAGGCCTTTGCAGAGCCGAGGACGTCGTCGGGGCTCAGCGTCGTGCGATGAAAGTACCGCATCCGTTCTCCCTCCCTCGCTCCGTTAGGTGCGTCACGCCCAGGCCGGCTTGAAGCGGCGCAGTGTGAGGCTGTTCAAGACGACACTCAGGCTCGACCATGCCATCGCGGCGCTCGCGAACACGGGCGACAGCAGCACGTGGAAGAACGGAAACAGCACGCCCGCGGCAATCGGGATCCCGATGACGTTATACACGAACGCCCAGAAGAGATTCAGCCTGATGGTTCCCATGGTTCGGCGCGACAGCTGAATCGCCGTCACCGCGCCGCGCAGGTCCCCCCGGATGAGCGTGACGTCCGAGGCCTCCATGGCGATGTCGGTCCCAGTGCCGATGGCGATGCCGACGTCCGCCTGCGCCAGCGCGGGAGCGTCGTTGATGCCGTCCCCAACCATCGCCACGCGCCGGCCCTGGCGTTGCAGCTTCTTCACGATGTCCGCCTTCTGGGAGGGCAGCACCTCAGCCAGGATCTCGTCGATCCCGACCTCCGCCGCGACCGCCTCCGCGCCGCGCTTCACGTCCCCGGACAGCATCATGACCGACAGGCCCATACCTTTCAAGAGGGTCACGGCCTGCTTCGCCGTGGGTTTGACCGGATCGGCGATCGCGATCACTGCGTACGCCGTGTTGTTCACGACCACGATCACCGGCGTCCGGCCCTGCGCGGCGAGGCGATCGGCGTCCGCGCCCAACGCGCTCATCTCGAGGCTCCGCTCGCGCGCGTGGCGCAGCGAGATGACCTCGATGATACGGCGATCGACCGTGCCGCGCACGCCGCGCCCCTCCATCAGGGCGAACTTTTCGACCGGCAACAGGTCGACGTTCCGCTCTTTCGCGGCCTTCACGACCGCGAGCGCCAGCGGATGCTCGGAGCGCTGCTCGACGGATGCCGCCCACTTGAGCACCTCGGCCGGGGCGAGCGGTGTGCCGTCGGGTCGCTTGGCAGTGATGATGTGCGTGACCGTGGGCCGGCCTTCCGTGATCGTGCCCGTCTTGTCGAGCAGTACGGTGCGTACCTTCGCAAGCCGCTCGAGCGCCTCGCCGCTCCTGATGAGGATCCCCTGCTCGGCGGCCTTCCCCGTGCCCACGAGGATCGCCGTCGGCGTCGCGAGCCCGAGCGCGCACGGGCAGGCGATGACGAGCACGGTCACGAGCGCGACGGTCGAAAAGACCAGGGCCGGCTCCGGCCCGAAATCGAACCACGCGACGAACGCCGCGATCGCCACGGCGATCACGATGGGGACGAACACGCCGGCGACCTGATCGGCCAGGCGCTGGATCGGTGCCTTGGTGGACTGGGCGTCCTCCACGAGCTGGACGATCTGCCCCAGGGCCGAGTCCTTGCCGACGCGGGTCGCCCGCAGTGTCACGCTGCCCGTGGTGTTCAGCGTGGCGCCGATGACCTCATCCCCGATCTTCTTGCCGACCGGGATCGGCTCACCGGTGAGCATCGACTCGTCCACCGCCGATGCGCCTTCGGTCACCAGACCATCCACCGGGATCTTCTCTCCCGGCTTGACGACGACGAGATCGCCCGGCACGACCGCCTCGACAGTGATGTCGTGTTCCTTCCCGTCGCGGATCACGTGAGCGGTGCGAGCCCGCAGCCCCGCGAGCCGCCGGATGGCCTCCGACGTGCGACCCTTGGCGCGCGCCTCGAGGAGGCGCCCGAGCAAGATCAGCGCGATGATGGCGGAGACCGACTCGTAGTACACGTCCGCGGAGCGTCCCACGCCTGTGAACAGCCCGGGCGCGATCGTCGCAACGAGAGAGTACAGATAGGCCGCGCCCGTGCCCACGCCGATGAGGGTATTCATGTCGGCCGTGCGATGCCGGATCCCGCTCCAGGTGCCCCGGTAGAACTGGCCTCCGGACCACACGACGACCGGAAGTGTGATCACCGCGAGGACGGCCCGGATCCATCGCGGCTCGAGCATCCCGCGCCCGGCGAGCGCTTCCTGGAGTCGCAGGGCGTACGGCATGAGCAGCCGCCCGAACAGGTCCGCCTGCCGGAGCGTCGCGTCCGCATCGTGGGCCATCAGCAGCATCGCCCCGAGCATGCTCACGACCGTCACGCCCGCCGCCAGCGCGAACTTCCACGTGAGCGTGCGGATCTCGCGCTGGCGCGCCACGCGCTCCCGCTCGACCGGGTCTTCCGCGGCGATGGGCTCGGCCACGCGGAACCCCGCCTGCTCGACGGCGCCTTCGAGCGCCTCCGCGGTGGCCGTGCCGGGGACATAGGTCACCGCGACCTTCTCCGTCGCCTGGTTGGCGGCCGCGGCGATGACGCCCGGCACCCGCCGCAACGCCTGCTCGAGCGGGAGCACGCTCGGTGCGTAGTGCAGCTGCTCGACGCTGAACGAGACAGTCGCCTTGCCGCAATCGTACCCGGCGTCCCGCACGGTTTGGATGAGCTCGGCGACATGGGTCTGCGCGTCGTCGTAATCGACGGCGGCCTTGCCGGTCGCGTAGTTCACAGCGGCGTTCGTCACGCCGCCCGCCCGGCCGAGCGCGTCCTGCACGGTGGCCGCGCAAGACGCGCAGCTCATTCCCTCAATCGGGAGGACGATCCGGGCTCTAGCCATGGAGTTTGTGGGGCGAGGCGGAGGGCCGTCGGTCGGTCGTCGCCGGCTCCACGACGAGGAGGCCCTTCAGCATGTTCATGCCGCAGCGGAACGGGAACTCTCCCGCCTGCTGCGGCGTGAATTCGACGGCCGTGATCTGGAACGCCGGGAGTGGCGTGTCGATCCCGAAGTCCTCGAACACCACGCGCTCCGAGCAGTCCGCGGTCTCATCACGATAGAACTGGAGCCGCACCGGTTGTCCCGCCCGCACCACGATCGTGTCGGGCGTGTAGCCCCCTTTCACGGTGACGCGCACCTCCTGCACGCCGTCGACGGTCGCCGCTGCCGCCGCGGGACCGCGCGACCACAGGAAGTACCAGAGCACCGAGACGATTGCGGCGAGGCCGGCGGCCGTGACGACGTACTGCGCGACGCTCACGCCTTCTCGTAGTACTCGATGCCGAGGTGCGTGATCTGCTCCTCGCCCATCAGCCACCGTAGGGTGTTCTTCAATTTGGTCTGTTGGATGAACAGATCGTGCTCGGGGTAGAGGCCGGGAGCGGTCTGGGGGCTCTTGAAGTAGAACGAGAGCCACTCCTGGATTCCGGACAGCCCCGCCCGCTGCGCGAGGTCGAAGAAGAGCGCCAGATCGAGCACGATGGGCGCCGCGAGGATCGAGTCGCGGCATAGGAAATCGACCTTGATCTGCATTGGGTAGCCGAGCCATCCGAAGATGTCGATGTTGTCCCAGCCCTCCTTGTTGTCCCCCCGCGGCGGATAGTAGTTGATGCGGACCTTGTGGAAGACGTTTCCGTACAGCTCGGGATATTGGTCCGGCTGGAGGATGTACTCGAGCACGCCGAGCTTCGACTCTTCCTTGGTCTTGAAGGACTCGGGATCGTCCAGCACTTCGCCGTCGCGGTTCCCCAGGATGTTCGTCGAGTACCAGCCAGCGAGGCCGAGCATGCGGGCCTTGAACGCCGGCGCGAGCACCGTCTTCATCATCGTTTGGCCGGTCTTGAAATCCTTCCCACCGATCGGGAGCTTGCGCTCCTCGGCCAGGCGCTGCATCACCGGCGTGTCGACCGTCAAGTTGGGCGCGCCGTTCGCGAACGGGACGTTCTCCATCAGCGCGGCGTACGCGTACAACATCGACGGCGCGATCGCCTGGTCGTTCTGCTCCATCGCTCGCTCGAACGCCTGCAGGCTCTGATGCGCGGGGCCGGGCGTGAGGAACACCTCGGTCGAGGCGGCCCAAATCATGACGAGCCGGTCCGCACCCGAGCGCTTCTTGACGTCCCGGATGTCCTGCCGCAGCTGCTCCGCCAGGTCGCGCTTGGTCTTGCCGCGCTTGACGTTGGTGCCGGTCAGCCGCTTGACGTAGCTCTGGTCGAAGGCCGCCGTCATGGGCTTGATGCCCTTCAAGAAATCGGCGATCGGCTCGAGGTGCGGCGCCTCGAGTACGCCCGCCTTCTTCGCGGCGCTGTAGGCGTCGTCGGGAATCGGGTCCCACGCCGCGAACACAAGGTCCTCGAGCCGCGCGAGGGGAACGAAATCCTTGATCTTCGGCGCGCGCTTCTCGGTCCGCTTGCCCAGCCGGATCGTCCCCATCTGCGACAGGGAGCCGATCGGCAGCGCGGTGCCGCGTCGCACGTTCTCCACGCCGGCGATGAACGTGGTGGACACGGCGCCCAATCCCACGAGCATCACACCGAGCTTCCCTTTGGCGGGCGCGACGTCCCGACCATCCTGCTGTGCCACGATCACTGTCCTTTCCGAGATTGCAAGGCGGGCGCGTGCCCGGGGAGCGTGTCCCGCTGATGCGGCCGTCGCACGACCGGCCCACCGGCAGCTCGTGCGACGTAGACAATCCTCTGTATGACGGTCACCGACGTCGCGAGCGCGAGCACCACGACGATCCAAAACAGCAACGTCCCCTGGTTCCCGGCGCCGAGAAACATGGACGGGACGCCCAACAGCAGGACCCGCTCGGCGCGCTGCGCGATGCCTACCTTGGCCGTGAGGCCCAAACCTTCGGCCCGCGCGCGGGTGTAGGACACCAGCAAGGACGCGGACAACGCGATCAGGCAGGCGGCCACCGCCCAGGTCACGCGGCTCGCCGGCACCCCTCCGCGGAGGAAGAACACGGCGATGCCGCTGAACAGCGCCGCTTCGCCGACGCGGTCGAGCGTCGAATCGTAGAACGCTCCAAACGTGGTGGTCATGTCGCCCTGGCGCGCGACGCGACCGTCCACCATGTCGAACAGCCCGGAGAACAGCAACAGGAATCCGCCCCACCGCACCCATCCAACGGCGAACGCCATCGCGGACGCGATAACAACCAGGGTGCCGACGGTAGTGATCAGATTGGGCCGGACGTGCAGGCGAATCAGCGTCAACGCCAGCGGATCGAGCAACCTCCCGAAGCCGTCTCGCACCCGCTGGGGGATCACGTTCATAGCCGGGGGAAGCTAGCCGGGCGCGAACAAACTCTCAATAGAGCAAGTACTTGGCGCGCTGGCGTCGGAACGCGGCCAGTGATCCGTCCCACGCGCGCCACACCGATTCCGGCGCGCGGCCGGCGATGACGGCACGCTCCAGATCCGGGCCACCGGCCAGGCGGTCGAACCGCGCGGTATCGAATCGCAGAGAATCGGGATGGGCTCCACGAATGGCCGAGAGTAGGAGGACGGCGACGCGCGTCGGATCATAGCGGCGCCGCTCGGTCACCCGGAGTCGGATCCCGTAGATCGTCACGCCGTCGTATTTCCCGTCCGTCGGCGCCCGCGGCGTGAACGTCACCCCGGAGACCTCCACACCCGTGAGCCCTTCTTGCGCCCAGCGCCCCCCGCCGCGGAGGCGTGGCAAGACCGCCCCCGTGTCGAGCCAGGGAGCGCCCACGACCTGATAGGCCATGCCGGTCCCCCGCCCCACGGAGAGGTTGGTCGCCTCGAACAGGCAGGTGCCTGGATAATGCACGGCGCTCTCCAGGTTCGGCATGTTTGGGGATGGACGTACCCATGGAAGTCCCGTGTCGTCGTAGTACATGGGGCGCCGCCACCCCGCGGCCGGGACGACCGTGAGGCGGGCATGGATCCCGAGGACATCATTCGCGAACCGCAGCAGCTCGCCGAGGGTCATGCCGTGCCGCATGGGGATCGGCAGGAAATCGCTCGCTCGATCGACGGCGTGCGTGGGGGCCACGTTCCCCTGCACTGCCACGCCCCCGATCGGGTTGGGGCGGTCGAGCACGACCACGGGTTTGCCCCGCCGTGCGGCTTCCTGCATGGCCAGCACCGCGGTCGGGGGGTAGCTGTAGTAGCGCGCGCCCACATCCTGGAGGTCCACCAACAGCTCGTCCACGGAATCGAGGCCGGCGATCGCGGACAGGGACGTTCCGCCGTAGAGACTGTAGATTGGGATGCCGGTCGCCGAATCGACCGTGTCGGGAACGCCCGAGCGATCTTCGACGCCGTGCGCCCCATGCTCGGGGCTCAGGACGAACGCCACCTGGACGCCGGGCGTGCCACGCAGCAGATCGATGTCGCGGCGTCCCAGGCGATCCACGCCGGTCTGGTTGGTGAGCAGGGCGACGCGCTTGCCGGCGACGAGCCCGATGGAATCGGACAGGACCACTTCGATTCCGGGCCGCACC
>DASQIB010000276.1:0-2505 GCA_035631795.1 Gemmatimonadales bacterium
GCGTCGCTTCAAGTCGAAGCCGGGTCTCCCGATCACCTTGCCATACGCGTCGACGAGGACCAGATCCTCGAGGGCCGGGTGCAGTGCCCGCAGGTTCACGAGCAGCTTGTGATACGCGCGCCCGTACACCTCGCGACACACGGCCGCGCCACGCGCGGCCCACGCTTCCCACTCCTCGTGCGTCAACGGCTCGGCCCCGTGCCCCTCGGCGGGCGCCGGGCCCGCCACCGCCCGCCATGCGCCGAACGCCACCAGCGCGAGCGGATACCCGACCACCAGCATGCTCTGTAACAGCAGCTCCTCAATCCATAGGCCAGGCACCGCCGCGTCCCGCTCCGCCCGCAGCCGAGCCTCGAGCGCGGCCACGTCGCCCCTAGCGACCGCGGCCGCCACACGCACGAGCGCCGCGGTCTGCTCGTCCAGGACACTCATAGTACGGTCGTCCACCCGCCGCCCGCGTATCCGTTCATTGCTCCAGTCCTCCATTTACGCGCAACTCGCCCACGGGCTCGCCGCGTGTGTTCAGATTCGGCCGGGGGCCCAACGTGGGCGGGAGCGGGCGGAGCCCGAGGGCCTCGAGCACCGCCGCGAGGGCCAGGGCCGACGCGAGCGCGTGACCGTCGGCCACCTTGAGCGCAACGCCCAGTCCCTCCCCCACGAGCAGGGCGCAGTACACGCCCTCAGCGCCCACT
The DNA here is from genome assembly GCA_035631795.1 of Gemmatimonadales bacterium. Lineage (GTDB taxonomy): Bacteria > Gemmatimonadota > Gemmatimonadetes > Gemmatimonadales > GWC2-71-9 > AG41. Next base: position 693 of record DASQIB010000276.1, read on the forward strand.
TTCGCGATGACCCGACCCGGGTGGGCGCGCATGAGCTCGGTACACGGACGTCCTTCGCCGGCGATGAGTTCGGGGTGGTGCAGCATAGTGGCGGCAAGCCTGGGGAGCGGGGAGCGGGGAGCGGCACCTTCCCCGCTCCCGAGCTTCGCGTACGCCAAGGCCATGCTCCGTAAGGGAAGCGCGAAACACACCACTCCGCAGCCGTCCACGCCCGTCGCGATCTTCTCCTCGGGCACTTCCGCCCACCGGCTGACCTCCGCCAGACAACGTTCCTGAACCGGGTGCTCGGCGCGCGTATAAAACTCGGTTGGCCACCCATGATGGCGCGCGAGGGCGAGCATGCCGGCGTGCTTTCCCGAGCAGTTCGAGTACACCGGCGTGAGTCGAACACCGCGCGCCTGATAGTCCTGCGCCACGCGCTCGGAGAGCGGCGGGTGCGGCCCGCACAGGAGGTCGCGCTCGGCGCAGCCGATCTTCGCGAGCAGCTCGCGTATTTTGCCCACCTGGGCGGGCTCGCTCGAGTGCGAGGCGCACACCAGCGCCAGCTCCTGGTCGGTGATCCCGAAGCGCTCCATCACGCCATCTTCCACAAGCGGCGCCGCTTGAAAAGGCTTCGCGGCGGACCGCCAGAACGTGACCAAGCGCGGATCACCGGCGTGGGCGACGAGCCGGCCGGTCCGGTCCACGACTGCGACGTGAACGTCGTGCCAGGCTTCCACCACCCCACCGCGGAGTTGGTCAACGCGCATGGCGTCCACCCCCTTTCCCCCCCTCCCAGGAGCGGGGAGCGGGGAGTGGTTCCTTCCGTTGCATTGGAGCGTACCGCTCCCTGCTCCCTGCTCCCAGCGAGAGCGAGATTCCCAAGAGAACCACGACGGCGCCGATCAGCGCCACCGGCGCCGGCACCTCATGAATCGCCGGCACCAACCAGGCGATCAGACTCGCGCCCACCGGCTCGCCGAGCGCGGCGACATTCACTGTGGTCGCGCGGAAATGCCGGAGGGCGTAGTTCATGCCGGTATGACCGATCAGCATGGGCCCGGCCGCCATCGCGCCAAACACCGCCCAGTCTCGCCCCGCGAACCCGGTGAGCGGAGCGGCCCGGATGAGCGCCAGCGTCGCGAGGGCCACAGCCGCCACCGCGTACACACCCGTCGCATAGCGCCAGATGCCCACTGTCTGACGCACACGGCGCCCGATCACGTAATAGCCGGCGCCGGTCACGGCACCCAGGAGAGCGAGCGCGTCGCCGCCCAGCGCACCGAGCGAAAGCCGCGCGTCCCCGAGTCCGATGAGGCTCGCTCCGAGCGCCGCGAGGACGATGCCCCAGACCTCAGTGCGCGTCGGGTGCTCGCGGAGCCAAAGGGCCGCGATGGCCCAGGCGAAGACCGGCTTCAAGGACACGAGCACGACTGAGCTGGCGACCGTCGTAAAGCGGAGGGATGCGATCCAGGACCAGAAGTGGAGGGCCAAGAGCAGCCCGGCCAGCATCATCAATACGAGGGAGAAGGGAGCGGGGAGACGTACGCCCCGCGGCGCCGCCGGCGCGCCGTTCGCCGGAGCGAACCTCTCCCCTCTCCCCTCTCCCCACGCGAGGAGGCCGGTCACAGGGAGCACCAAGGTGAGTCTCCAGAACGCAATCGCCAGCGCGGGGGCGGCCGCAAACCGCACGATGGGCCCCGCGTACGTGGTCGCGAGCACCGCGATGATGAGCACCAGGAGAGGGGACATGGGCGCGTGAAAATAACGGAATCACAGCCGGTTGCCCTCCCTCTCCCCTGCCCCCAAATTGCGCGCTCGATGCGCCTTCGCT
>DASQIB010000277.1:0-2525 GCA_035631795.1 Gemmatimonadales bacterium
CAGCCGCTCGAGGTCGTACACGAACCGGTCCCGCGAAAACTCCGAGTTCTCGTAGTGCACGCCGACGTGGATCGCCTCTTCCGGACAGACCTCCTGGCAATAGCCGCAGAACACGCACCGGAACTCGTCGATCTCGTAGATGAGCGGATACCGGTTCCCCTGCTCGTCCTCGCCGGGGACGAGCTTGATACAATTCGCCGGGCAGATCTGGGGGCAGAGCCCGCACGCCACGCACTTCGCGCGTCCCTGCTCGTCGGTCAGCATGCGATGCGTGCCGCGCCAGCGCGGCGCGATGGCCCAGTCCGCCGTGCTCTTCTCCTCCGGGTACTGCATCGTGACCTTGGGCCGGAAAATGTGCTGCAGCGTCAGCAGCATCCCCTGCAGGGTGGCACGGACGTACGAGGCGCGCGCGCCCGGTCGCTTCATGACCTTCACGCCAATCGCCATCAGGCGCGCTCCTCGGCCGCCGAGCCGGACACGATGTGGCCCCGGTCGAGCACGAAGAACAGCGGAAGCGCGAGCAGGAGGTTCACGCCGAACAAGGCGAGCGCAAAACGGGAATCGTACGCCCAGCCCAGGCGCGCGTCGAGGAACCAGACGACCGCGGCGATCACGCTGACGTACAAGAGTGCGAACGGCAGCATCACTTTCCACCCGAGCGCCATGAGCTGGTCGTAGCGGAAGCGAGGGAGCGTCCAGCGCACCCAGATGAAGAAGAAGAGGAAGAAGCCGGTCTTGCTCAGAAAGGCCCCGAGCGTGGCGAGCGTCTTGAGCACCGTCCACGGCGGCCCGTTGTCCCACTGGGTGAACGGAATGTCGTAGCCGCCGAAGAAGAGCGTCGCCATCAGCGCCGACGCGGTCACCATGTTCGAGTACTCGGCGATATAGAACATCGAGAACTTCATGGCGCTGTATTCCGCGTGATAGCCGGCGATGAGCTCGGATTCCGCCTCGGGCAGATCGAACGGCAAGCGGTTGGTCTCCGCGAACGCGGCGACGATGAAGACGAAAAACGCGAGCGACAGCGGGAAGACGTTCCACGTCGCGAGCGACTGCGACTGCTTGGCGACGACCTCGGTGAGCGTCACGTTCCCGGCGAGCAGGAGCACGGCCACGGTGCTCATCCCGAGCGCGATTTCGTACGAGATCATCTGCGCGCTCGCGCGCAGCCCGCCGAGGAGCGCGTACTTGTTGTTCGAGGACCACCCGGCCAGCACGATGCCGTACACCCCGAGCGAGCCGAACGCGAGAATGTAGAGGAAGCCCACGGGCAGGTTGGCGACCACCATGTCCACATCGCCCCATGGCGTGGGTAACGGGGCGGCGAACGGAATCACCGCGAAGGTGAGGAGCGCCGGAACGAACGAAATCGCCGGCGCCAGCATGAACAACAGCTTGTCCGCTTCGGCCGGGAGCGTCTCCTCTTTCACCAGGTTCTTGAGCCCGTCCGCGGCGGGCTGCAGCAGCCCCTGCGGCCCCACGCGATTCGGGCCGAGCCGGTCCTGCATCCAGGCGCAGACCCGGCGCTCCAACCAGGTGAGGAACGCAATGCCGACCATGAGCGCCGTGAAGACAACGATGATCTTGATGATCGAGGTGACGAGGAAGAACGTCATGCCGGCACCAGCCCGCGCAATCCGTCGAGGGACGCGCTGAGCCGTTCGAACGCCTCGTCGGCGCTCCCGATCCGCTCGCCGCGGCCGGACGCAGCGGCGAGCTCCGCGAACACCCACCAGGCGGGCCGGGCCATGCCCGGTGCCGGCTTGGCCTGGAAATAGCGCTGCGCCCGGCCGTCGCGGTTCACGAACGTGCCGTCTTCTTCGGCGACATTCGCGATCGGCAAGACCACCGTCGCCGCGCGGGCGCCGTCGGGGAGCACCGTGCCGGCGTAGATGAGTGTGCCCGCCGTGCGCACCACCAGGTCGGGCTCATCGAGCACCAGCACGATGGCGGCGGATTCGGCGGCGGCGAGGGCCGCCGCGTAGTCGCGCGTGTAGCCGAGCAACTCGGCACCCTTGGCATTCGGCGCCCGCTCGGCCCGCAGGGCCAGGTTGGGAACGCCCGCGAGTGGGGCCTCCTCGCCCATCACGACCTGAAAGGCACCGGTCCAGGCGAGTCCGGTAAACAGCTCCCGCGCCAGGAAGAGTGCCTCGGTCGACGCCTTCGGCGACACGAGGGCCACCACCCGCCCGCCGGCACCGCGCAGCAGCGTCGCGACCCGCTCGCACGCCTCGTCCCAGTCGGCGGCGTGCAGCTCGCCGTCCCGGTGCACGAGGGGCGCCTCGATGCGATCGCCGCGGTTCATCCAGCGATAGTTCATCCGCCCATGGTCGCAGATGAAGTAGCGGTTCACTTCGAGGTTCGGCCGCGGGCGCACCCGGACCACGATGTTGTCACGCGTGTCGAGCGTCACGTTGCACCCCTGGGAGCAACCCGTGCAGATCGACGCGGTCTTGTCGAGCTCCCACGCGCGCGCCTTGTGCAGGAAGTCCTTGGACAACAGCGAGCCCACGGGGCAGAGATCG
>DASQIB010000278.1:0-1712 GCA_035631795.1 Gemmatimonadales bacterium
CCGCACCGCAGGCACGTGGGCCGCGGCCTAGGAGAGGCGATAGGCGCCGGTGAGGAAGGGGTTGGCGTGGCGCTCGCGGCCCACGGTGGTTTCGGGTCCATGACCGCTGTACACGATGGTCGAATCGGGGAGCGTAAGCAACTCGCGCTCGATACTCCGGAACAGCGTCTGCGTGTCGCCCCCCGGCAGATCCGTACGACCGATGGAGCCCTGGAACAGCACGTCGCCCGTGAACACCACGCCTTCCCCCTCGAAGACGACGCTGCCGGGTGAGTGCCCCGGGGCGTGGCGCACGCGAAACGATGCTCCGCCGACCGACAGGATGTCGCCGTGGGCGAGCGCCCGGTCGGGCGCGGGCATCGCCTCCGCACGCATCCCGAACGCCTGTGCCTGCTCGGGGACGTGATCGTACAGCATACGATCGGCGGGATGCAGGTACACGAGGGCCTTCGTATCCGCCTGGAGGCGGGGTACCCCGAGCACGTGATCGATGTGCGCGTGTGTCAGCCAAATGCCGACCGGCTGGACGCCCGCCTCCGCGAGCTTGTGCGCGATCAGACCCGCCTCCTCGCCCGGGTCGATGATCGCGCACGCGCCGCTCGGCTCGTCGATCACGAAGTAGCAGTTCTCCGCGAACTGCCCGTTCGGGATCTGCACCACACGCATGCCGGCGAGCCGCCTAATCCGTTTGCCGCAGGGCGGTGAGGTACTTCTCGACGGCGATCGCCGCCGTCGTGGCATCGCCGACCGCCGTCGTGATCTGGCGCGTCAGTTGGCTGCGCACGTCACCCGCGGCGAACAGGCCCGGGATGGTGGTCATCATCCGGTCGTCCGTCACGAAGTAGCCGCTCGCGTCGTGCTTCGCGTGTCCCTCCACCAGGCCGGAATTCGGCTGGAAGCCGATGAAGATGAAGACGCCGCCGACCGGGAGCGACGAGTGCTCGCCGGTCACCGTGTCCTCGAGCCGCACCGCCTCGGCCCCCTTGGCGGAGCCCTTGATCTCCAGGACCCGCTTGTTCCAGATCACCTCGATCTTGGGATTCGCGAGGGCTCGCTGCTGCAGGATCTTGGAGGCGCGGAGTCGGTCGCGACGGTGGACGATGTACACCTTGGCGGCGTACCGGGTGAGATAGTCCGCCTCCTCCACCGCGGCGTCCCCGCCGCCAACGACGGCCAGGATCTCGCCCTTGAAGAACGCCCCGTCGCATACGGCGCAGTACGACACGCCTTTGCCGGCAAACTCCTTCTCCCCGGGCACGCCCAGCTTCACCGGAGTACCGCCGGCGGTGAGGATCACCGCGGGCGCTCGATAGGTGCGGCCCCGGGCCGTTGCGACGTCGAACCAGCCGTCCTCCGCCTTGTGAATCTTCTCGACGGTGTCGGTGAGGATCTCCGCGCCGAACTTCCGCGCGTGCTCGGCCATCTTCTGCGCCAGCTCCCAACCCTTGATGCTCTCGAAGCCGATGTAGTCCTCGATCAGATCGGTATTCAGGAGCTCGCCGCCCGGTGCACCGCGCTCGATGGTGAGCCCTTTGAGCATGCCACGGCCCACGTACATGGCCGCGCACAGGCCCGCCGGCCCCGCCCCGACGATGATCACGTCGTATCTGTCATTCACGTTATGCGTCATCCGTCGTCCGTTTTCCGTTAGTGCGGCGGAACTCCAGTCGCGGGGGATCACCCTCACCCGTCAACGCGCGCTCGAGTGCCTG
>DASQIB010000279.1:0-10762 GCA_035631795.1 Gemmatimonadales bacterium
GTCCCATGCCTCCCTCACCCCCGAGGAGCGGGCCCAGGCTGGCATTCCCGATGGCTTCCTGAGATTTTCCATCGGACTGGAGGATGCCGACGACCTCATCGCGGATTTCGCGCAGGCCCTGGCGCAGCTGTAAGTGATCAAGTTCACGAATGTCTTCAAAGCCTTCCCCAAAGGGGGGCTCGCCCTGAAGGACGTGTCGTTTCACATCGCGAAGGGCGAGTTCGTGTTTCTCACCGGTCACTCGGGCGCCGGCAAATCCACCGTCCTGAAGCTCATCTACGCGGACGAGCCCGTGACGAGCGGCGAAGTCCGCGTCTCGGGCTTCAATGCCGCCGAGCTGCGCCCGCGCGACGTCCCCATGCTGCGCCGCCGCCTCGGCATCGTGTTCCAGGACTTCCGGTTGCTCGAGGACCGCACCGCGGAGGAGAACGTCGCCTTCGCGCTCGAGGTCACCGGGGCGCGGCGCTCGTCGATTCCGGCGAGGGTCATGCGGGTGCTCACGCAGGTGGGGCTAGCGGCCAAGGCGCAGGCCTACCCTCGCGAGCTCTCGGGCGGCGAGCAGCAGCGAGTGGCGATCGCCCGCGCGCTCGGGAACGAGCCCACCGTGCTGCTCGCGGACGAGCCCACCGGCAATCTGGACGAGCGCGCGACGCGCGGCGTCTTCCAGCTACTGCGGGACATCAACGCGAGCGGCACCGCGGTCGTCATGGCCACACACGACCTCGACCTGGTGCGCCAGGCGCCCTACCGCGTCATCGAGCTGCAGGAGGGCGCGCTGGTGTACGACTCCGCGGTGGATGAGCCGCGCGAGGCGGCCTCGCCGTGAACCTCACCGTCCGCGAGTCGCTGATCGCGTTCCGGCGGGCGCCGCTCCTGTCGGCGCTCTCCGTGACGACCATCGCGTTCTCGCTGTTCGTGGTGGGGCTGTTCGGCCTCGTGGCGGTGAACCTGCAGAATGCGCTCCGGGGCGTGGCCGAGCGCGTGGAGATCGTCGCCTACCTCCTCCCGGGCACCCCGATCGAGTCGATCACGCTCGCCGAGAAAGACATCGAAGCGTTTCCCGAAGTGCAGTCGGCCACTTACGTGAGCGAGGACTCGGCCCTCGCGCGCGCGCGCGCGGAGCTGGTGGAGTTCCGGGACGTGTTGCAGGAGCTGGAGCGCAATCCACTCCCCGCATCGATCGAGGTGAAGCTCAGGCCCAGGTTCCGGGACGTGGACCACGTGAACGACGTGGCCGACCGCCTGCGGGGGTTCGGCTTCGTGGACGACGTCCGGTTCGGGCGCGACTGGGTGGAGAAGCTCGACCGGTTGCGCGGGATCGCGGCGGCCGTGGGGATCGTGGTCGGGGCCGCGTTCGCGGTCGTCGCCATCATCATCATCGGCACCACGATCCGGATGGCGGTGCTGCAGCGGAGCCGCGAGATCGCCATCATGCGGCTGGTGGGGGCGACGAACGGCTTCATCCGGCGGCCGTTCCTGCTGCAGGGGGCGATCAAGGGCATGCTCGGCGGCCTGGTCGCGGTTGCGCTCTCGTACGGCGCCTACACGCTGATCAATCGGTGGCTCATCCAAGCGTCGTTCTTCTCGAAAGAACAAGCGGTCGCCATCGTCGGGTTCGGAACCCTGATCGGCTTTTTCGGAAGTGCGGCATCGGTAGGCAGACACTTGAGACGTGTATAAAGACGTGGAGAAAGAACGTAGAGAAACGGCGTGGAGAAAAACCGTGGAGAGAGCACCGTACGTCCTTCCTCTACGTCGTCTCTCCACGGTTTTTCTCTACGTCTTTTGCTCTACGCCTTTCATGCCGTTCTGTTTAGCCTCGCAAAAGCCCGCCCCATTCGACCAGCAATTACGCGATAATCAGCAGCGGTTAGAGAGTATCCGCCGCGAGCGGTCCGACGTGGAGCAGGAGCTCGAGCGCCTCCGCACCCAGGTGCACTCGCTCTCCGACGAGCTCGCGAACATCGAGCGCCAGAAGGAAACGACCAATCGCATCGTGAACGAGCTCGACCGGCAGATCAACAGCCTCTCCGATCAGCTCGACAAGACCACCGTGGACCTGCTGCTCGCCCAGAACGCGCTCGCCGAGAAACGAGCGGTGCTCGAGCGCCGCGTAGTGGACATCTACAAGCGCGGCCCGCTCTACGACTACCAGGTGCTCTTGGCGGCGGAGAGCTTCGGCGACCTGCTGTCCCGGTACAAGTATCTCTACCTCGTGAGCCGGCAGGATCGCCTGCTGGCGAACGACATGTCGAAGCTGCAGCGGCGCATCGCGCGGGAGCGCCAGACGCTGGTGGACGCGCGCGATGCATTGGGACGCCGGAAGAACGAGCGGACGGAGGAGCTGGAGCGCTACCTCGCGCTCGAGCGGGAGCGGCAGACATCGTTGCGTGAGACGCGGCGCAGCGCGCGCGAGGCGCAGCAGCGCCTATCGGAGCTCGAGCGCGACGAAAAAGGCCTGAACGACCGGATCGCGACGCTCGAGCGCGCCCGTCGCGAGGCCCTCGCCCGCGGCGCCGCGACCGCCGCCCCGGCGATCACCACCGCCGACCTGGGTCAGCTCGACTGGCCGGTGGAGGGCCGGATCCTCTATCAGTTCGGCACGGCGACGGGCCCGAACAACACGCGGATCCCGTGGCATGGCATCGGGATCGCCGCGCCGGCCGGCACCCCGGTCCGTGCGATTGCGAGCGGGACGGTGAGCCTCGCGGGGCCGATGGGCACCTACCTCACCTCCGTGCTGCTCGACCACGGCGGCGGCTATTACAGCTTCTATGGTTACCTGAGCGACGCGACCGTGAAGCCCGGCGAGCGGGTGCTGAAGGGACAGCTCATCGGTCACGTGGGCGGTGGCGCGAGCGAGCAGGGCTCACACCTGCACTTCGAGATTCGCGGGCAGGGGGGGATCGCGCTGGATCCGGTGAACTGGCTGAAGAATCGCCGCTGAGCCGCGTGCACCGACATCGCTCCGGGTCTGTCCGTCCGGCTCTCGTTTTCATTTCGCTGGCAGCCTGCGGAGGGGGCGCCCGTAGCGACGCCCTGCGGGTAAGCGGCACCGTGGAAATCCGCGAGCTCCAGCTCGCGCCCCTCGCTGCTGGGCGGCTCGCCCGACTGCTCAAGGACGAGGGCGACACCGCGCACCGCGGCGATACGATCGCGGTCCTCGAGCAGCCGGGACTCGATGCGCTCATCGCCCAGCGACGCGCCCAGGCGCGCGCCGCGGGATTCCGGGTGAACGACGTCCGAGCCGCCCTGGCGGACAGCGCGCGGGCGGCGAATGACCTCGCCCGTGCTGAACCCCTCCAGGCCCGGGGCATCGTGTCCGAGCAGCAATTCGACCAGCTTCAAGCTGCGGCGGCCGCGGCCGCGGGGCGGCTCGCCTCGATGCGGGCAGCGCCCAGCGAGTCGGCTGCCGCCAATGCGGCGCTCCTGGCCGCCATCGCCATCCGAGACCAGCTCACGATCCTCGCGCCCGACGATGGGATCGTTCTTACCCGGTACGCGGATCCCGGCGAGGCCCTCGCCACCGGCACGCCGGTCGTCTCGCTGGGCCTGGTGCACCGGCCCTGGATCCGCGCATACGTCGGCGAGCGCGACGTGCCGCGCGTCAGGGTAGGCGCGGCCGCGACCGTGCGGCTGGACGGGTATGCCACCGGATTTCCCGGTCGCGTGGTCGAGATTTCGCCACGCGCCGAATTCACACCGCGAGCAGCGCTCACGGAGCGGGAGCGCGCGGACCTGGTATTTGGGATCAAGGTGGAGCTCGCCGAGGGCGACGCGGGTGGTCGGGTGAAGGCAGGGATGCCCGTCACCGTGGAGATCGCGCTGCTGCCGTGACTCAGGCCGCCGTCGAAACGCACGACCTCACGCGCCGGTTCGATGGGCTGACGGCGGTCGCCAAACTCAATCTCCGGATCGAGCGGGGCGAGGTCTTCGGCCTGCTGGGGCCGAACGGCTCGGGCAAGACCACGACCATCCGCATGCTTTGCGGCTTGCTCGAACCCTCTGACGGAGCGGCGCTGGTCGCGGGGATCGATGTCGCGGTGGCGCCCGAGCAGATCAAACAACGCATCGGCTATATGGCTCAGAAGGTCGGTGTGTATGAAGACCTCACTGTATCGGAAAACCTCGATTTCTACGCCGGGATCTACGGGCTGCGGCGCACCGCCAAACGCAGCCGGCTCCAGGAGGTCGTGACGTTTCTCGACCTGGGAGATCGGCTCCAGCAGCTTGCCGGACAGTTGTCGGGAGGCTGGAAGCAGCGGCTGGCGCTCGCCTGCGCGCTGATCCACCGACCCGATCTGTTGTTTCTTGACGAGCCCACCGCGGGTGTCGATCCGGCCGCCCGACGGCGCTTCTGGCAAACGATCCACGATCTCGCCAGCGCCGGCACGACGGCCCTGGTCAGCACGCATTACATGGACGAAGCGGAGCGGTGCGGGCGGCTGGGGATGATGAGCCGGGGACATCTCATCGCGGTGGGGACGCCCGGCGAGGTCGCGGCTCAGGTGGGCGGGCACACCCTGGAAGACGCCTTCGTCATCCTGCAGGAGCGTGATGAACAATGATGTCGCGCTTCTGGCCGATGTTTCGGAAGGAGTTCATTCAGATGCGCCGGGATCGCCTGACGTTCGCCATGATGGTTGGCATCCCGGTAATGCAGCTGCTGGTCTTCGGATACGCGATCCAGACCGACGTCCGCAACCTCCCGACGGTCGTGCTCGATCAATCGCGCACGCCCGAGAGCCGCGACGTCGTGCAGGCGTTTCAGAACACTGGCAACTTCCGGATGGTGGCCTGGGTGGACGGGTGGCCCGCCCTCGACCGCGCGCTCGCGCGTGGCGACGCACAGGCGGCGATCGTCGTGCCCTATGAGTATCCGCGCGAACTGGCCCGCGGGCGCACCGCGACCCTGCAGGTGATCGTAGATGCAAGCGACCCCCTGGCGTCGCAGTCCGCCATTGCCGCAGCGGGAGCCGTCGCCATGGTCCGCAGCCTCACGATTCTGAGCCGCACGGAGGGCGGAGCCACGCCCCTCGACACGCGTGTACGGCCGCGCTACAACCCAGGGCTGCGAAGCCCCAACTATATCGTCCCAGGACTCGTGGGTGTCATTCTCACCATGACGATGGTGATCATTACGGCGATGGCAATCGTGCGAGAGCGGGAGCGCGGCACGCTGGAGCAGCTCATCGTGACCCCCATTACGAAGACCGAATTGATGCTCGGGAAAATCGCTCCGTACGTCGGTGTGGGCCTGCTCCAGATGACGGCGGTGCTGATCCTGGGCCGGTATGTGTTCGACGTTCCCATCACGGGGAACATCGTGCTCCTCTACGCCGTCAGCCTGATCTTCATCGTCGCGAGCCTGGCCTTCGGCCTGTTCATTTCGACGTTGGTCCGCACGCAACAGCAAGCGATTCAGGCAAGCTTCGGCTTCATGCTGCCGAACATCCTGCTGTCGGGCTTCATGTTTCCACGCCAGGCGATGCCGGAGATCGCGCAGTGGTTGGGCCTGTTCGTCCCGCTGACGTATTTCCTGAAGGTAGTGCGGGGCATCCTGCTCAAGGGGGTCGGGCTGGAAGCGCTATGGGAAGAGGTGCTGATCCTCGTGGCGTTTGCGGTGGTGTTGATCGTCGCGTCGGTCCGCCGGTTCCGGAAGACGCTGGACTAGGACGCGCCCGCCACGCCGATCCGGCTCGGCTCGTCCTTCTTCCCTCGCTCCAGCGCCGCCTCCACCTGCGTGAACAGATCCTCGGGCCGGAGCACCTCGGAATGTGGGAACGCCACCACGCCCGCGGTGAGGCTGGGCGCCTGGCCTCGACCGAGGTCGGGAAAGGTGTGACGCACCAACAGCTGGCGGAGGCGCTCGACGAACCGGCGCGCGCCCGCGGCGTCCGTCTCGGGCAGCACGAGCGCGAACTCGTCGCCCCCGTAGCGGGCCACGAAGTCCGGCGCGCGGATCTCGCGCTGCATCATCGCGCCGATCTCCCCCAGCACCCGGTCCCCGGCCTGCTGGCCGAGCCGCTCGTTCACGTCCCGCAACCGGTCGACGTCGATCACCACGAGGGCGAACTTCAGCGAGTACCGCCGGGCGCGCTCGAACTCGTCGCGCAGGCGGCGATCGAGGGCGTCGAGACTCGCGCACCCGGTGAGGACGTCGGTGACGCCCGCGTTGATCTGGCGTCGATAAATGGCCGCCCGCCGCTCCTCGTTCTCGAGCACCCGTGCCGCGGCCTGGGCGATGGTGTTCGCGAACGCGACGTCCTGCGAGCGGAGCTCCGGGTCGCCCTGCACGGTCCGCAGGAAGAAGACGCCCGCCGCGCGGCCCTGGACGAACACCGGCAGCGCCACGGCTGACTGGACGTTGACCTCGATCTGCTGCTGGTCCCAACGTTTCCGGATCCCTGCGAACAGCGGATGCTCGTGGACGTCGTGGATCAGGACGGGCCGCTCGGTGCGGATGGCCTCCTGAATCTCCGGGTAGCGCTCGAGCTCGACCCGGAGGTCGCGGATCGCTGGGTTCTCGTACACGGCGACGACGCGTCCCTTGTCTTCGCCGGGGGCGGTGAGCACGAAGGAGCAATGGGTGAGGCCGAAGGCGTGACCCACGCGCCGCACCAGCGTCTGAAAGATCTCGTCCGCCCGCAGCGCGGACGACACCTCCTGGAAAATGTCGAACAGCAGGTCGCGGGTACGAAGCGCGTCCCGCGCCTCCTGCTGGTCGGAGCGCAGCCGGAGATCGGCCTCGATCCGCGCGCGCAACTCGCCGAAGTGCACGGGGCTCGCCATCGCGTCGCGCGCCCCTGCCTGGAGCGCCTCCGCCACGGCGTCTGCGCCGCCGTCCGCGAGCAACACCACCACGGGGGCCCCGGCGAAGCGCCCGGCCGTGGCGAGCTCCCGGACGGCATCGACGAACCGCGGCTCCTTGGCGGGGACGGAGAACAGGACGAGATCCGGGGGGTGCGGCTCCGCCCGCTCCGGGCCTGAGGGGGGGTACGCGGCTTCGGTGACCTGAAACCCTCCCCGCACGAGAAACCGCTCCAGCCCATCCGGTCGGGCGGCCGCATCGCCGACGAGGAGGATGCGATTCTGGGGATGGGGGTGTTCCGGCAAAGGCCTGGCCGCGCGATGGAGGGTGTCAAGCTATAGTTCACCCTATGGGACGGCAACCGCGACGGGTAGCGAGTGGGCGCTCCGGCGCCTGAAACCCGCCGCCTGCGGCGCCGCATGGTCGCGACCCAGCTCGCGAGTCGCGGCGTCTACGATCGCCGCGTCCTCGCCGCCATGGCCTGGGTGCCGCGCGAATGGTTCCTGCCGCCGCACCTGGCCCGCGATGCGTATGACGACGGCCCGTTGCCGATCGGGAGCGGGCAAACGATCTCCCAACCGTTGATCGTCGCCCTCATGACGCAAGCCCTCGCTCCCCGGCGCGGCGATCGCGTCCTCGAAGTGGGCACCGGCTCGGGGTATCAAACCGCGATTCTCGCGCACCTCGGCGCCCAGGTGTTCACCGTCGAGCGACTCCCGGACCTCCTCGTCGAAGCCGAAGAACGGTTCCGCCGGCTCGGTCTCGAGGGCATCGAAACGAAACTGGGGGACGGCGCCAGCGGCTGGCCCGAGCGGGCCCCGTTCGACGGGGTGATGGTGACCGCCGCGGCCCCGGGCGTGCCGCCACCGCTCGCCGAGCAGCTCGCTCCCGGCGGCCGCCTGGTGATCCCGGTCGGGGACTTGGTGACGCAGGAGCTGTTCATCATCGAGCGGCGTCCCAGCGGGCTGACGGAGCGCCGGGCGGGCGGCGTCCGCTTCGTCCCGCTCATCTCCCGGCTCGCCTTCACCGAGGAGCCCTTCGCGTGACCGACCACGGCGAGCTCCTCGGCGCACACGTCTCGACCCTCGGCGGGCTGGCGCTCGCCCCGGCCCGGGGCGCGGCCATCGGCGCCACCGCCATACAGGTATTCACCAAGACGCCGCAACAGTGGCGGGAGCCGGCGGTGAGCACCGAGGAGATCGCGGCGTTCCGACAGGCGCTGGTGTTCACCGGCATCCACGCCGTGGTGTCGCACGAGAGTTACCTCAATAATCTCGCCTCCCCGGACCCGGCGCTCCGCGACAGGAGCGTCCGGGCCTTCACGCGAGAGCTCGAACGCTGTCGAGCCTTCGGCATCCGCTGGGTCGTGACGCATCCAGGGAACTACATGGACGACCGCGCCGCCGGGCTGGCTCGCAACGCCCGCGGATACGCCGAGTCCCTGGCCGCCGTCCCGGGCGACGTAGGGCTGCTGATCGAGGGCACCGCGGGTGCGGGAACCGCGCTCGGGAGCACTTTCGTGGAGCTGCGGGCGCTCCGCGACGCGATCCCGCCTGGGCTCCGCGAGCGGGTGGCGTTTTGCCTGGACACGGCTCATCTGCACGCTGCCGGGTACGATGTGGTCGCCGGAATCGAGGCCGTGTGGGAGCAGTTCGATCGGGAGGTCGGGCTTCCCCTCCTCAAGTGCTTGCATCTCAACGATTCCAAGGGAGCGGCCGGGTCTCGGCTCGACCGCCATGAATGGATCGGCGAGGGTACGGTGGGGCCCGGACCGTTTCGGCACATCATGCAGGACCCGCGATTCGCGCGCGTGATTAAGATTATCGAGACACCGAAGGGCGACGACCCGATCCGCCACGACCGGCGGATGCTCAGGCGACTGCGCGCCTATGCGCGCAACGGTCAAAAGGCCCAAACCGTAGGCAGGGCGTGATCGCACTGACGACGACGCGGAACCGCCGGACCCGCTCCCTCGCCAGCCTGCTCCTGGTGCTCCAGGGGCTCGCGGGCGTCGCAATGTCTCTGGTGCACGCGTCCGAGCGGGTCACGACCCCGGTCCACATCGAAGCGCAGCACGGATCGGCGTGCCTTGCGTTGCACGACGAGCTGCGCTGCGCGCTGTGCCAATGGGCGGGGGCGCAAGCGGTGTCCTGGCCGACGAGCGCGGCGCCCTTATACCAGTCGTCTCCGGGGCGCTCGCCTCGCTGCTCGGGTTGTGGGTTTCGTACGTCGCCGATTTGCCCACGGGTCCGCTGATCGTCTGCCTGTACGGGCTGATGTTGGTGGTGGCCGGTGGGCTCCGCAGGCTGGGCGTCGGGAACATCCCGGCCGTCACGGCGCCGGCGGGAACTCCAGGGTGAGACGTACGTACTAATGGCCTCGGTGCCCAAGCGCTCGCTCCCCGTCCGGGCCGGCTGGCTGCTCGCAGCCACCCTGCAGCTCGCGCTGCCAGGCGCCGCCGCCTGGGCGGACGCCCGCCTCGACATGGCCGAGGCGCACGCGGCCGCGCACATCGAATCCCATACGACGAACAGCTGTGCCCGCATTCACGCGCCGGACTGCGCCCTCTGCCACTTTCTCACCGCTCCCGCCGTCGCCAGTCGGGCGACCACGCTTCCGGTGGCGGGCGGGCACCAGCGGCTGCCGGGCCCCGCCGACCCCGGCGGATTGCCGTACCGGCTCGCGCCCCCCCATCCCCAACCCCGAGCCCCTCCCGAGCTCTCCTAGCGATGCCGCGCACGCGCGCGCGCGTCGCCCGCACGTGAAGCGACTCGCCTCGTCGACCACCCCTGTGGAAGACGCGCCGAGTCAACGCAGCTCACTCACGTTCAGGGAGAGCGCATGAGCCGGAACCCATTCTATCAAGCAGCAGTTGTCATATGGCTCGCGGGCAGCGGCCTCGCCGCGCGCCCGGTCTCGGGCAGCATGGTCGCTGTGCGGGACGATGGCGACGTGGGCGGTTCGGTGGCTGACAGCGCGACCGCCACACCGTTGCCGGGCGGCCAAGTGCGGATCGTACGCGACGGAAACACGATCGCCACCGCGACGACCGACGCGTTCGGCCGTTATGTGATCCACAACCTGCCCGCCGGCCCGTACACCGTGGAGGTGCGTTACCTGGGGTACCGTTCCGAGACCCGCGACGTGTCCGTCGCGGCCGCCGAGGGTCTGAGCCTGGCGAACTTTCGTCTCGTCCCGCTTCCGATCAACCTCTCCGCAGTCGAGGTCACGTCCACCGTGCCCATCGCGGTGGATACGCGTACCGGCGATCAGGTCTTCAAGCAGAACGACTACCACGGCGCGCCGACCAACACGACCTCCCAAATCCTGCAGCAATCGATCGTGGGTGCGGCGCGCGCGCCCACCGGCGAGGTCCACATCCGTGGCCAGCATGCCGAGTATACCTACTACGTGGACGGTGTGCCGGTCCCGTCAGGGATCTCGGGCAGCTTGAACGAGCTGTTCGATCCCCAGGTCGTCAACCAGATCGACTTCCAGACCGGCGGCTGGGACGCCGAGTATGGCAACAAGAACGCCGCCATCGTCAATGTCACGACTCGGATTCCGTCTGGCGGGCTCCACCTCGACGCATCCGGCTACGGCGGCTCGTTTTCGGCGAACGGGCAGGCGCTCAACCTCAGCACCAATGCGGGGAAGTGGGGGTTCTTCCTGTCCGGGGCCCGTCAGGGGACCGACATGCGGCGGGAGCCGGTCGTGTTCGACACGCTACACAACCAGGTCGAGAACTTTCACAACGACGGCACCGATCTCTTCGGGTTCGGCAAGGTACAGTATATCCCATCCGACCACGACGTCGTGAACCTCGATCTCAATCGCTCGCGCACGCGATTCGCCGTACCGTTCGATTCGGCCAATGGAATCATCGACGACCACCAACAGGACGTAAACGGCTTCGTCAACCTCGGCTGGCGCCACCGGTTTGCCGACGCC